>JBEKXC010000006.1:0-45439 GCA_049512435.1 Terriglobales bacterium
AGCGTGGCGCCAGTATTTCTTTGACACACGGTCCGGCAGCGCGCGACAAACGCGGCATCGCCGTAATGGTCGACATAGACCACGCCGTGATAGGCGACCTCTGGCCGATTCAACATATAAAACTTTTCCGGATACTGGCGCCACGGGAACTTACCGCTATCCACAATCATCCCGCCAATGCTGGTGCCGCCCCCACCAATGAATTTCGTCATGGAGTGCACGACCACGTCGGCGCCGTACTCGATAGGCCGCAGCAGAACCGGCGTAGCCACCGTGTTATCGACCACCAGGGGCACACCGTGCTTGTGCGCCACTCGCGCTAATCCCTCGATGTCCGCCACGTTTCCCGCTGGATTGCCAACACTCTCGCAGTAAACTGCGCGCGTATTTTCGTCGATCAACTTCTCAACATCTTCAGGGCGATCACTCGCCGCAAAACGTGAACTGATTCCCCGTTTCGGGAAGATATGAGCCAGCAGTGTGTAAGTTGCACCGTATAACTGTGGGGTAGAAACAATGTTATTCCCTGCTTCGGCAATGTTGATGAGCGAATACTCGATCGCGGCCATCCCCGAACTGACGCTGAGCCCATCGACTCCCCCTTCCATTGCGGCGATGCGCTGTTCCAGCACCGCGTTGGTAGGATTGCCGATCCGGGTGTAAATGTTCCCTTTGACTTCCAGATTGAATAAGGCGGCACCATGTTCTGCGCTATCAAACTCGAAAGCCACAGTTTGATAGATGGGCACAGCCACGGCTTTCGTCGTCGGATCGCCGTCATAACCCGCGTGAATCGCGATGGTCTCTAGCTTCATGCGTGCATCAGCCCTTCCAATCGAGCGAGTTCCTTTACTCGGCGCTGGTCGCAATGCTACGAACCGAAACCGGTGCCGGACTGTGCGCCAGAGCCTTCACCATGGTCTCGGTGAGACGGCGAGCGGCAAATCCCGCTCCGAAAGCGAACCGCATCACCGGCCCAAAGCTGTTTGCCGCAGCAAGCCCCGCGAAATAAATGCCGGGCACCGACGACTCGAAAGTCGACGAGAGTACCGGCGCGCCTTTCACTACCTTGATCTTCGAGCGAATTTCAGCGCTGAGGAAGCGCAATCGTCCCAAGTCCACTTTGTAGCCGGTCGCCACTATGACGTGCTCAGTGAGAACTTCGCGAGCGCTACCATCCTGCGCGCGCAGATGCAGAACTAACTTGCCATTCTGGACTTCCGCGCCCTGCGGCGTGTAGCCAAGCAAACAAGGTACGCGCGCCATCTTATCTTTGACGAACCATCCCGCCGAGGGACCAAGAGTTTTTTCGACGATCTCCAGGCGGAGACGCTCAGGTAAATAATGAAACAACCCCGGTGCATCGGAAAAGAACCGCGATCGCAATCCAGGGCCAAGCCCTGACTGCGGATGTCGAATCTGCTGCCACCGCGAACGGGGCTTGCCCGTCGGCGTACTGTGGAACTTCAACGCCGATTGCCGGGCAACGAGCTGCACATCGGCATCGGCCTCGCGGAGCACCGCCGCCAGGTCAATCGCGGAAGCGCCGCCGCCGATTACGACGACGCTCCGTCCCCTGAACGCTTCGGGATCGGTGTGACGAAAACTATGCGACAGGAATTCCGGCGGCAAATGCACCAGATTTTCGGGGACGTATTCAAAGTGGGTGATCCCGACCGCGAGCACGACCCGCCGCGCCGTGACCGTTTCGCCATTCTCCAGTCGGAGAACAAATCCTTCCGACGCGCGGTCGAGACTGACGACCAGCTTGTCTTCAAGCTCCGGAAGCATTCGCTCCCTGAACGCCAGACCATATGCAGAAAAGGTCTCAAGGCGCACCGGGAGCCCCGCGTCGGAATACTCGATCCCCCGCTCCGCACAGAATTGCCGCAGAGTGAACGCGTTCTCCGGATCGTAGATGTTCGAGGCAAACCCGTCCGATTTCAGCATCATGCCCTTCGGCATGTGATTCAGCCAACTGTCCATCGGACGACCGAAAATGCGGAATGGAATGCCCCGACGCCGGAAATGTGCAGCGATTGAAAGTCCGTACGGACCTGCTCCAATGATGGCGGTTTCTAGCATGCCTTGAGAGAGACTCCTTTGAGAGTTTGTCTGCGTAATGGCAAACTGCGGCAACTCACTGGTGATCTGAGTAAGATTTTGGGGGAGGCTTTAATTGTACCACGCTAGTCTCGGGGTTGATGCTATCGAAAACAGACGCCGGTTGCGTTTCACCACGCCCATTATCTAGCTTATTATCAACAATATAGGACAGTCTTGCGATCGACGAAGGCGTCTCCCATGGGTCGGTTACTGAAGGGGAGATTTGGAGCGGAATTCCTCATCTTTCGGCCACACAAACCAGCTCGCCGGTGGCCTGGTCCCGGCTGATATTCCCTGCTTCGAAGAACCGCTTCAGCCTGAGAAATGGCTTCTCCAGAAGATTCCAGGACAAGGCAGCCACAGCGTAAGTGGCGGCAGTAGTGATCGGCAGCGCCAGGAATTGGTGCTGGTCGAGATGGAAGGTCTTCGCAGCATCGAGAGGAATCTTTTGCAGCAAATAGATTCCGTAGCTGATCGTCCCGGTATAAACCAGAAATCGGCTCGTCAGAATCGCCTGCAACCACCTCTGCGTCGAAAACAGTGCGAGGTAAACGAACGAAACCGAGGCTAGCGCAACCAGCGAGAAAACGATCCATCTTGCGGGAAGGGTGTCAATCATAAGGGCGAGGGGGGCCGAAACAAGCAATGCGATCCATGCTCCCGTAACAAACTTCGACGGAACAAAGCTGCCCGACCGGAGTACAAGAGCCAGGAGCGCTCCGGCCATCAAACCGTCCAAGCGGCAAAATGTGTTTGAGTAGATATCGACTTGATGCAGCGACAGGTAGTAACGCAGTGCCGGAGAAAAACAAATCACCGCAATGGCAACCTTGCGAAGCTGCGACTCGGTACAGAATCGCACCACCAGCGGCCAAAACAGGTAGAACTGTTCCTCAACCGCCAGCGACCAAGTGACACCCAAGAGCCCCGTGGCTGCTATTGGAATCGGAACCAGGAAATTCTGAAGGAAAAGTGGATAGGCCCACCACGGCGACGACCGTGCATCGAACACGCTGTGAGCGGCAGGTGGACGCAGCAACGGGACAATCACGAACATAAAAAGCAGCGCCGAATAATACAGTGGCCAGATGCGGAGACAGCGCCGGGCATAGAAATTCCTGAAATAGCCCTCTGATTTCTTCGTGTCGACCAGAATCCCCGTGATCAAGAATCCGGACAGCACAAAGAAGAGATCCACTCCCATCCATCCGTTGTCCGATATCAGATGCAAATGCAGAGATGGATATCTGTCGGTATTGTGCAGCAGCACCAAGAGCACAGCCAGGCCGCGAATGGCATCCAGTTGGGGGATTTTCTTCATCTCAGCGCTCAATCAGCGCCGCTTGAGCAGACATACGCCGGTCCATGGATAATTTCCTGGGTTACCCTTGGGCTCGGGCAGCAAGGCGAGCAACTCAGCAGGCGCACGTTTGAATTGCGCCGCAGTCTTCAACATTCCCTGCACATCGTTCGGCTCCCAGCCGTACGGCGTGAAAAAGTTGGCTCCCTCGGGAGGGCCAAATTTGAAAGCGGCTCCGGCCTCGCTCAACTGCCTGCCCGTCGTACGCTGCATCAATCTAAGTTGACCCGGAGAAGCCAGGTCGATAACCCAACTCTCAAAGTGCTTACCAGCGGCCAGATCTTTGGCCAAAGAGGCAACTTCTTCCGTGGCGAAATAAATCAGGAGACCTTCACAAGCCACGACGATTTTGGTCGCCCGCGTGTCCAGCCGTGCGAAAAGTTCGCGCCGCGCCGCTACGTCGGACAAATCCAGAGAAACTCGTTCCAGCCGGCAGCGAGGTTTCTCATTCGCGAGAATCTCCTCCTTGTAAGCAACAATGTCGGGTAGATCCACTTCCACCCACTGTAGTGTGGCCGGTAAGTTCATCCGGTAGGGCCGGGCATCAAGCCCCGCAGCGAGGTTCACTACCAGGTCCGCCCCTCCCTGAACTGCACGGGAAAGAAACTGATCGAAAAGATAAGTGCGCGCCACCCACGCCCACTCGTGCTTGTTGCCGTCGGGCAGAGTGTTCGCGATCTGGAACCCATGCTCGCCAGCCAACCGCTCGGCGTAGGGATCGCGAAACAATGCATCAGGCCGTCGCGTTTCGAGCGCCCGGAAATACGCTACCCAACGGGCGGTATCCGAAACACCGCGGACCGTGAGATCTTGTTCGGTCATTTTCTGTCCTCTGGATCGGGCGGGCCCCACCGCGGTCTGCCACCGTTCTCATAAACGACGTTTCAAATAACTTGGCCCGCATAACCAATGCCGTGTGATCCACATCACTGAGCATTGGTTTAGTTCGTCGTACTGTCGCTAGAAAAAAGAGGTGCCATGTTCTCCTCCGTCATATTAGCGATGGCTGCGTTTTACACGGCCTTCGGAGTGGTAATTATCCGAAGGCTGAGAAGGTCAACCTGTCGCTTCTGCGTATTCCGACAATTCTGCCCGAACCGGCAATCGGAGCAATCCATGGTCACAAGTACACCGTGCTCGAGTTGACCAAAACCGTAACGCCCGACATGGGAGACCGATTCGCCTCGACCCTCACGAGGCCCTCCGCAAGACCTTCTTTGTACTCAAGGCGCGCTTAGCCAGCAGATAGGCGAGCCTGGGAAAGTGGCAGAGGATAGGCAACGGATCATCGGGAGCGAAGATCGCCCACTCGATTGGGCCACGCAAGGATTGAAAGTAAGTGCGCAGGGACAATCGGCCGCGCACGACTTGCGGAAGTGCCGTGTAAATATCTGCTCCCATTCTTACCCATCGCACTCCTGCTTGCGCGCGCACGTCCGGAACGGGCTGACCTTGTGTCAGCAGCCAGAGGAGATACGGGAAATCAACACCGGCCCGTCCACAGAGGGTGTGCCAGCCCCAAACACGCGGGTTAACGTCGAGGAGTTTGTATTGGCCATCGCGTGGATCGCACTTAAACTCGACTTCAACAAGACCGGTGTAGCGTAGTTCGGTGAGCAAGCGAATTGCTGGCTCAACAACCTTCGGTTCGTCGACCGTTTCCACAAAGCTGCTGAAACGGCCGAAATCCATCGGAACCTGCCGCGTCCGCTTTGCCGTCACGGACGCGAGAGGAGTGCCGACATCGCAGAGCGCGACATAGGAAAACTGTGCTTCTCCCCCGCCCGGCAGGAATTCCTGGATCATTATCAGGTCCGAGGGGAGAAGTGTACAAGCATCATCATAGCGACGTAATAGTGATTCGCGGTCATTCACACGCCAAGCTTTGTCCACGGTCAGGCGGTTGAGTCCCAGCCTCATCGCCGGCTTTATAATGACGGGAAATTCGCAGGTCAGTTCTAATAATTCTGCGCGGTTGCGTGGAAAGAAAGTATGGGGCTGATGAAGATCCAGTCTCGACGCCAGTTGATACATCAGCCTCTTGTCGCATGCCCATCGTAGCTCATCCCATTGAGGCGTAGTCAGGCTGAACTGGCGTGACAACAAACCATGATTGCGTGCGACAAACGCCACGCCTTCGTCATCTGTGGGGAATAACAGAGATCCCTCGAGATGATGCTTCGTTGCTAGGGAAAGCAGGTAATCTACTTGGCCGCTCTCTTCGCCCGCAGGCCAGGGAATAGAGCGGCGAGCATACCGGGACTGACTTGCGAGCATGTGAGCGTCTGTTGCCAAAACCCAAACCGGTATACCACGCCGCCCCAAGCTGCGAACTAGCCCAAGCGCGCGATAGTTAGTGCCCATCACTAACGCACTGGTGGGCAGGCGCTTTTGTGCCTTTTCGGATGGGAGCGACGCGATGACTCGAGGCGCGGTAGCCATATCTTATTCCAAGTGTTAGTTGTCGTTTGTAATATGCCGTGCAAGTGTGGGCGTGGCAAATTCGGCACCGGCGACAAATCTCATCAGCGGTCCAAAACTCCACGCTGCGGGAGCGCCGAGAAAGTGCAGCCCGTGCACGGATGTACCAAATCCGCCGTCAAGCACCGGATATCCGTCGACGGTGCGTATGCGAGCCAGTAACTGAGGGGCTAGAAACTCATACTTCGAGATGTCGACCTTGTATCCCGTCGCCATCAGTAAGTGATCCGCAGAATGTTCACTGCCATCATCTAAATGGAGCTTGAGTACGCCATTTGACGGAACAGCACTGACAACGGACCTCGCGCTTGTGATAGGAACCTGCTGGAGACGCGGTTTGAGCCATCCCGCGCCAGCAGCACGTATGGAGCGTTCAGCCCACTGCGTTTGGAACGAGTGTGGCAAGCGACGGAACCAGCTAGGTCTCGCTACGATGTGACTGATCCCTGCAGGACCAACATCTGGAGGGGCATATAAGAGGCGACCCACGGGTCTGAAAGTGTGTAGCCATGGTCTTTGCCATGTCCAACGGATCTCAGGCTCCCGGACCAGAACGCGGACATCCGCACCCGATTCGTGTAAGAGTGCCGCCGATTCTAGCGCACTCTGTCCGCCTCCTATCACAGTTACTCGTTTTCCTACGAATTTTCGCAGATCGCGATGCTCACACGAGTGTGATGCGAGTTCCGCTGGCAGTTCTTGCAACTGTCGAGGACGATAAGCGAAGGGTAAGATTCCGCAGGCCACAATCACCCGCGCAGATGTGACTTTTTCACCGTCTTGCAACGTTAAACGAAAGTTAGTCCCATCCTGTTCGACATGGGAAACCATTCTCCTGTCGATGTCAGCGACCACTTGTTGTTGAAACCAACATCCATAGTTTACAAAGCGTTCCAATGGCAATGGTGAAGACAAATGATTGCCGTTAGTCTGCGCATACATTTGTAGAGTGAGTTTGCAATCAGGATCCGACAGATTGGATCCCTCCAGGGGAGAGCGTAGACACATACCGACCGGCATGTGCTGCTTCCAAAACGACATGGGTTGCCCGAAGATCCTGCTGTCCCACCCTTTGATGGTTCGCAGATGGGCAGCCGCGGACAGGCCGTATGGTCCGGCACCGATAATTGTTACGTCGCAGTCTGGTGTCCTTCCGCTCACGGATAACTAACCTTTCTTTCGAGAAGTTTACTGACGTCGACCAAAGTCTGCAGTACGTGCCAAGCGATACGGCGTAAATGAATGTCTAAGTCTAATGTTCCTCGGGAGTAATAATGGACCTTACTTAGGAGGTGTCTTTTCAGGACTGAAGGAGTTCGTTTGCCGCGACCTCAAAGCCAAACGGCCACTCTACCCAATATGTCTATATAGAAGGTTGCCAACCGCTTCCAGCGCCAGATCTGGTGCAGCCGAAACCACTCGCCCGGCAATTCTCCTCTTCCAGCCAGCCGGGGACTCCGCTGGCCGGCGCGGGTACGTCCAGTAGGTCATTGATGTTCTCGCTGCACCCCAGTGCTCCTTAAACGCGATGAGGCCTGGGTTGTCAGTATTAGAGCGGCCCATGTCAAGTTCATCGAACCCAGCATCCTTGGCTTCCTGTATGGCCTTCCAAAATACGAGTGCGGTTCCTCCAAGATTGTTGAATACCGCATCGCTACAACCATACTTGTAAACCATGGACTTCTTGTGGGAAAGCGTCAAGATACAGGCAACAGCGACGCAATCCTTTGACGCCACACGAATCTTCAGGTTTTTTCCAAATGCACCAATCAGACCCCGAAACCAGTCCAGGGGCTGTGGCGGCAACTGTTGGCGGCGGCGAGTCATTACGAGAAGCCGATAGAACTTCTGGAGCAGATCCTCCGACGTTCCTTCGTCGTATTGCAGATTTTCTCGTTCCGCCCGTCGAATCTTTCTTTGGATACAATCTTTGTGAAAGTTGTGAAACAACTCTTGCGTGGTCTTGCCTAGGTCCAGGCGATGCAAACTGTACGTAACGCTTCTGCCCAGTCCAGTCTGACTGCCCGGCTGATAGGAAGTCGGCCTGATCTCCATGTACTTCCATTTGCCCACTTCCACATATTGCTTCATATGAAGCAACAGGTTGTCCAGTTCGGTTGGGTTCTTCACTAAGGGTTCGCAATGATCGGAAAAAGGCAAGGATACAAATCGCCGACCAGTCAACCAGCTCTTGACTCGGCAAAAGACAAGGCCATTTGTAAGGGCGGCGTCCGGAGGACAAGTCGTGACCACAAGTGGATCGTACTGGTACGTTGTCTGCAGCGCTCTGAGCCAGTTTGTGCTGTGGAACACCGAAGCTCGAGGATGGTGATTGACGAATGCTTCCCACCGCGTGTCACTCAGCGGGTTGATTTCGTAGACAACCTTCGCAGAAGGCTCTGTCCTCATCGGAATCGGAAGGCCTACAGCGGAAGCATTTGTCACCATTTCAATTCCCAAATTCACCTTTTGCGCGCCACGTCATTCATCTTGCAAAGCTATCTCTTCAATACCGCATCGACCGACAGCTCAAACAGCAGTCGAACCATCACTTTCCCTCGTCTGGACTACGAAAGAAGAGTAGCGACTGGCTAGGTGCTGATAGACCTTCAGCAGACTCGGCACAGAATATTGCCAGGCAAGCTTCTCACGGATAAGCGTCTGGCCCGTCTGTCCCATGGCGCATCTTAACGCAGGATCGTCCATCAGACTGGCTATCTTGAGGGCAAACTCCTGTTCATCGTTGCATCTGGCATAGAGAGCGGACTCTTGGGCACTAAACCTTGTCTCCAAAAGATCAAAAGCGACAATCGGCTTGCCGGCGGCCATGTACTCCATGACCTTCACGAACGTTGACTGATCGTTGTACGAATTGGACGGTTCCGGAGAAATGCATATGTCGGAGGTAGCTAAGTACCTCATGTACACTTGGCGATCGGTGATCCAACCCGTAAACCAGACATTGCCGTCCAGTTGCAGACTGCGCATTAGATCCATGGCGCCTTGCAGGGCATGCCCTGCGCCCATAACTACGCATACAAAGTCGTCCCGCCCTAGCTTGTAACGCAAGGCATGTAAGGCTCGAATCAAGTACTCGATCCCATCTTGGGCCTCGATGATACCGCCGAAGGTGAAAATGTTAGGGGACTTTTCGCGGAGTTGGAAGTCGATCTCGCGGTTTATCGTGTTCTCCAGGTCTGGCCCGTTTCTTACGACTGTGATGCTTGACTCAGGTAATCCACCTCGACTCATCGCAAGGAGTTTGTACGACTCGTTTGTAACGATAACGCTGTCCGCGAGCTTGTACGAAAGCCGTTCTAACGCACGCAGAATTCTTGCAATGAAATCGTCCGCATCGCCAAACTTGACAGCGTAGAGCTCGGGACACACATCGTGCTGATCATAGATGACCGATTTCCCTAAGCACTTGTAGGCAGACGCAATGAGAATAAGACTATCCGGTGGATTTGCGACGTGGATAATGTCGAATCCTTCACGGATCAACACATAGATGCTCATCATTCCAATCGAGAGCATCGCGAAGAAATATTCTAAAATGTGTCCAGCCACGGTTGAACTGGATGCCAGCTTCGAGAAGCGATACACGCTCACGCAGTCTACTGTTTCGCGCCCGCGAACCTCGCTGCCGCCTTTCGGAGCAATTACCGCAACTTTGTATCCGGCGCCCACTAGCGTTCTTGCTTCCCGGCATACCCGCGGGTCCCTTAGATAGGGACAGTTCTCGATTATCATCAAAACGCGCACTGTCCGTCGTCCGCGCACCACGCGGCCATCTGACCTTTCCACCCCCTCATTGTACACACGCTGGTTTGCATCACTGTGTGGGAAGGCAACTCTGGCATTCGCCGCCTGCGACACGCTGTCACACCCGTTGGTGAGCAACGGCTTGCTCGACGGTAACGGCAAGACGACCATCTACGGCACTTGCGTAGGCCACGCGCGCTCTTTCGCTACCTGCCCCTTCGATTCGTACTCCTTCATGGTCCTCCACAATCCTCATCTCTGCCCGTTGTCTCCACCACCGGTTCACGTCACCCGGAGTCGCGATCCAGACGCCCCTGTCTCGTCGCAACTCGGCTAAACTGCAAAGCAGCGCTTCGTAGACCTTCCTCTCACGACCAGTAGTGACATAATCGGGATGAATAATAAAACTGAGTAGACCGTGCTTTTCCATAATGAGCTCAGTCTGGGTTTTCCAAAGATCGGCTTTGTAGTCATTAAGTATGTGAAATAATGTATAGTCTTGCGTCATAGTTACCGGAATCTCAAGCAACTTACCGACAGAATATGGCATTACAGTACAACATCCACCTCGCTGTGGATCGAGGTGTGCCACGTTAGGAACCGACATATCATAGGAAAAGTCTAACTCACCAAACCAATCTTGCCGGCGGTATAGCACGGCTGCACGAAAACCATCCACTCCCCATTGGCGTCCGTAGTAATTAATCTTGGCAACGCGTTCCATAAACTGCCGGCGATTCTTGTACAATCGCCCGTCATGGTTGAGATCCTGCACAGCTACCTCGAAACCACGCCTCGTTATTGATTCTAAGAAAGCAGGGGTAACCTCGTATCTCCGTTCCGGTACGACCTGGAAAGATGCCTTGATACCATAAGCGTCATCCATATCCATCAGCACGCCGCAGAAGTCGCGTCCTATGGTCGTTTCAACATCATGGGTCATGATTGCAGAACTTGGAGCGCCGTCGGGCCAGAACCAAATAAAGGGAATTCTCTCTAGCCTTTGCGCTTCGAGTGTAAGAAGCATCAAGAACTCACACAGATCGTCAACGCTCCGATCAACTGGCCAATGCGGGAAGGAGATTTGGTCCCAGCCTCTGAGATGAGCCCTCTGAAGGTGCTTCCTGATTCCTACCGGTAGCAGTGGCCGGACACAGTAATACATGGCCGAAAGAGCTGCGTGCACCCTAGACTCTTCATTTCGCGCTGACAATGGATACAACTCACAGCGTAGGTTATCCACTACTTCGTCGACGTCAAAGGGCAGGTACACCGTGCCTTGCTCGACCTTAACCTCGTGTAAAACGTCTCCGACCGCCCCGTCGGGAAAGCCGTTGCGCCGACAGACTCGGCCATAATAGATGTTGTCGGGACCCAAACGGAAGAAGCCCTTTGCTGCCGAAAGGGGCCCTGTCGACGACAGCGAGACGTAACGCTCTGGACACTTGAAATAGTCCAGAAAAGAGTCGTTCATTGGACGCTTCGCCCCATGCGCTCGACGCGACCACTCCGCCCTAAAAGGCATAGGGCCGCGTTCAGGGCCTTTTCTCCTGTTCCTAGCAATTTGGTAGTCCAGCAGCGGGGCAAAACGCGCTGACAGAACGTATCGCACATTCCGAACCCGCAAGTCAACAACACCGGCGGGTGTACCCGAATAGGCGAGGCCAAGATGCACCTAGCCTTGCCGACGAAGGCCCGAAAGTGTTCAAATCCGCCCACGGCGATGATTGCGGGATTGATCGAGACGGCCACGCCTCTGACCTCTTTACGTTGAGACCTCGCTGACATATTTGTTCTCGCCCTCCTGGCCATAGATTACATTCCGTTCACTCGCCAGCGACTGGTCATACAATTTTTCCGGTTCGTATACAACTACGTGACTGCCCCTGTTTGAAAACTTGAATGGAATGCACAGCAGATTCTTCAGTCGCATTCGCAACGCTTCTCGCCGTTCCGGCGGTACGAAAAAGAGCATAAAACCACCGCCGCCTGCGCCCAGAAGCTTCCCTCCCAACGCTCCCGCGCTGAGCCCTGCTTCATAAATTTCGTCGATTGCCGGGTTCGTGATTCTTTGCGTCAAGGTCCTCTTTATGCTCCAACTCTCGTGCAACAAACGACCGAAATCGCCTATTGGACGGTTCGGATCCGTGATAATCGCCTCAGCCTCATCGACAAGGTCGCGCATTGTATTTAATTCTTGCGTTCTATGAGGCGTCTGCCGCAGCTGTTCTTGTGCAATTTCCGAAGCTATTCGCGAGAACCCTGTGAAATAGAGCGCTAAGTTACCTTCTAACTCCGCCACCCTGTCTCCCGATGTTAGAATCCGGTTTACGTCAACTGACCCATCGGTGCCAAAATTAATACGGTTAAACCCCCCATAGGCCGCACTAACTTGGTCTTGCGCTCCAACTGCTTCCTTCAAAATCTCCTGCTCTACCTTTATCGCTTCGAGCGCAAGCGAATGCTTGTCCCGCATCTGATCCCTAAGGGCGTAGAGACCATGGAGAAGTCCAACCGTAAACGCTGAACTTGTGCCTAACCCGGTCCGTGCAGGTAGGTCGGCAATATGATGAACTTCCACACCTTCGCTGATACCAAGGTATTGCAGGCAAGCGCGGACTGAGGGATGTTGGATGGAGGTGTTTGTGTTTACATTCTCGACTTTTGTGTAAGAGATACGGCTGTGGTACTCAAAAAAAGGCGGCAGCCAGCGGCAAGTAATGAAGCAGGACTTGTCAATAGTCGTCGACAACACTGCGCCACCGTGTTCACGATACCACACGGGATAATCAGTGCCGCCGCCGAAGAATGAAATGCGAAGTGGAGTGCTAGTGATCACCATATCTTTAAGCCTTCCCTGAAATCGAAATCAGCGAAATCTTCCATCGCGCGGGACTCTTGGTCCGAATGACGGTGCAGTTGGGGAGCGAAGGTCTTGCGAAATCGCCGGATAATTCCTCTCATTCGAAATCGACAGCGGTGGTCGGGAGAGCCGCGTCGACTTGCAGAATTTTGTGAGCCGCGTCGAGGAGCGAAGATGCGACCACATCAGCGTCGCCAGCAATGGACTTGCCATCCCCTATCAATCGAACTGTGCGGCATCCCGCGCTCCTGCCAGCCTGCACATCGCGCCCCGAATCTCCAATCATCCATGACCCAGCCAGATCGACATTATGTCTCCGCGCAGCATCCAACAGCAGCCCGGCTCGGGGTTTGCGGCAGCTGCACGGTGGCTGGATCTCGTGCGGACAGTAATAGATCGCATCGATGGTTGCACCAGCAGCAGCAAACTCATTACGCATCTGTGCATGCAGAGAGTCCAACTCCTCAGTGGTAATGAGCCCTTTGGCGACGCAGCGCTGATTGCTAACTACGACAACGAGGAATCCAGCGTTGTTGAGCAAGCGAATGGCTTCACATGCGCCAGGGAGAAATTTCATCTCCTCCCACCGCGTCACATATTGGCCTTCAGGAGCTTTTCGGTTGATCACTCCGTCGCGATCGAGAAAGGCAGCCTTCTTCATGAAATATCGTCTGTTCTACCAGTTCTGAAATGATGTGCCCGATCAGTATGTGACATTCCTGTATCCGGGGAGTCTCGGTCGACGGCGCGCAAATGCAGTAGTCCACCACATCTGCCAACGCTCCTCCCGTAGAACCTGCCAACCCAACCGTGTGCAACCCCACCTTCTTAGCGGTCGACATCGCTTGGAGTACGTTTGGTGACTGGCCGCTAGTCGAGATACCAATGGCAACGTCACCACGACGAGCCAGGGCTTCAATCTGCCGCGAAAACACCCGATCAAAACCGTAGTCATTGCCGATAGCTGTGACGCACGATGTATTCACCGACAGCGCCAGAGCGGGCAGAGCTGGACGATCAAACGCAAACCGTCCAACGAATTCTGCGGCGATGTGCTGTACGTCCGCGGCGCTACCGCCGTTTCCAAACAAGAGCACTTTGTTCCCAGTTCCGAGGGCATCGATCAGGAGTTCGGTAACCCTACTCACCGTAGAAACCAAATTGGCATCCCTCAGCAGGCATTCCTTTACCGAAATGGACGCCTCGATTGATCTCCTGACGTGCTGGTCGAAATGACCTGCGGTTTCCATCTACTCTCCCTTGATCGCGAAGAAAATCGACTGAATCAACATTCTTGCTTGGTAAGACTCAAGACCTTGGCGCCGGGGTGGTCGCTTGATAAAGGACTTCGAACAGGTGCTGGGCACGCGCATAGTCCACCGGAGTTCCTATATCGATGAACACGCCCTTCTGTTCCAGTGCATACATCCCCTGATCGAGGAGCTTTGGAAAGACGTCCTTCTCCAGGCTGACCTGTCCCGCGGAAATATGTTCCAAAAGTGCACGGCTGAAAACATAGACGCCCGCGTTAATAAGACCGGGAGAATCCTTCCCAGTCTTCTCATCGAAATCTGTGATTCTATTGCTGGAATCCGTACGTACCGTTCCGTAGCGGCCGGCATTCTCAACCGAGACGACCGCCATTGTCGCTAGTCCGCCGTGGGCGCGATGGAACTGAATTAGCTGATGCAAGTCAATCTCTAAGAAGGAGTCACCGTTCATTACCAAGAACTCGGAGACGCTTTGAAGGTATCTCTCAGCGAGTTTGATAGCACCCGCCGTACCGAGCGGCTCTAGTTCTTTAGAGTACTCAATCGTGACACCCAAATTCCGGCCATCGCCGAACTCGCTTTCGATCTGGTCAGCGAGATACCCTGAGCACATCACCAGACGTCGGATCCCTTGACCCTGCAACTGCCGCACAAGCAATTCCAGAAACGGGCGATCTCCGACTGGAGCCAGGGCTTTGGGCGTCGAAGGAATTAAAGCCCGTAAGCGCGTCCCTAGACCGCCGACCAGCAGGACAGCTTTTGTATCTTCACCATCACCTCGACAACATGCTGAAACGTTATGCAAGGATTGGCACTCCGTCACTAGCGATCGCAGTATCGTTATAGATCAGTAAATTTCGCTGGAGTGGCAGCGTCACATCCTGCCGCGACGTTACTCCAACTTATCGCCAATAGATAGATGTGGGCTCGGCGCTTACCTTCACTCAGTACTCAGTGAACAACCGCGGCAAGGCCCGTCGGGGCGGGAGGAGGAGGATTACCTGACGGATCGTTCGCATAGCAACTTGCCCGGTTATAGGTAAGCACGCTGCCGCTGCCGTCCGGAAGACCACCCATAACGTCGAGAAAACAGCTATGAGCCGGATTAAGGTTAGCATGTCCACCCATTGCCTGAGAACAAGTGGCACCACCTCCGCACTGATTGCTGCCGACCCTGCACACGCTGCCTTGGTAGGTACCGCTGGCGCAGTTTCCCAAGTCCCCGTTCGACACGTCAGGCCCATCGTATGGGAAGGGCTCGCACGTCCCACGGGTAGGGTTGTAGTTGAATGGAACCCCGGAGCCGCAAGGGGAGCTTGCCGTCGTAGCTACCGTGCCGGAGAGAGCAAACGAGTTCGGCAGGTTATTGCTGGCGGGAACCGGATTCACAAAAAGGCTCGGATTGCCCGTAGTATCCGCGAACGAAGACGGGACTTCTGAGCTTACGAAGCGCACTGCGGCATTCACCGTGTCGTAGTTGCCCCAGCGCATAAAGGAAGTAATCGTCAAGGGGTCGTAGTTCCCGTGCGTACTGCAAGTTGGCTGGTTCGTACAGTAACCAGTTGCAGCGTTGTTGTCTGAGTATCCCAACCGATAAACGCTCAAGTTCTGGTTGCAACTGGTGCTGGGAGCTTCGCATGAATACCCGGTGTGATATCCAGCCTGCCCTAGCACGTTGCCGATAACGTTGAAGTATCGGCTGGCGGCCAACAGGTTGATCGCTACCGTCTGGGCGTTGCACGCCACGCCGTTGCACAAATTCTGCCAACCCCGGAAGTAGTTGCGGAACATGGTAGTGAAGAAGTGGGTTCCGTGAATGTCGTCCGAGATGAATCCTATGCTGGATTGACCCTCTCGCAGCCAGAAGTCGTTGCCACCAGCATGGTCATAATCGCTGCCTTGCATCCAACCGTTGCTTCCATAGATGTCATCAAGCGCGAGGTTGTAGGCCGCGACGTTCCCGGCTCCGCCGCCGTTCGAGTTCGGACAACTGTCCGTCACTTGTGAACAGATATTATTCAATACAAGGTTATCAGAGCTGTCATCAATTTCGATTCCATAACTGACCGAACCGTGGCTTGTGCTCTGGTATATGTAATTGCCTTGGATTGTGGTGTGGTTCGACGTGTAAATCCAAAAATGGTTTCGGGCCGCGTCAATCGAACGGACTCCACTAATCCAACATTCATAGCAATTCATGATAAGCGCAGTCGATGTGCCGGCCGTCGTGTTGGACAAATCCGCCGAAAGATCCTCGACTCCCATGGAATAAGCGTTGGTCGTGGCCCACCACGCTCCCGTGCTCTGGCTGCTCTTCCAGTTGGGCATGTAGAGGCCGGGATTAATCGTCAGAACTGTTGATCCGGATTTGTTGCAGGCTGGAGAGCAAGCCGTCACCAGAACATTCTGTTCCTGGTTACATAAGCCGACATTGGGACTCACACTGGGCGCACAGGTGTAATCGGTGCGCGCAAAACCGCTGTTGCCTGCATATCCCCCGCATCCACTCGCGGTTACACAATTCCAGTTATTGCCCGTATCAGTCGCTTCGTTTTGCTGATCGAGGTTAATGAAGGTCGAGCCGGCGACAATGTTAAGCGAATTCGACAACGTAATCGAAGTCGCGCCTTGCGAAAATCCTGCTGTCCAAGTCGCTGTGTTCTGTTCACCACCGTTTGGGTAACTACCGCTGCCCGCAAGACAGAACTGAGAATATAGTCCGTTACAAGACCCCTCAGCGGTAAAGACAAGAAAGGTGGCATTTGCGCCGGCGCCGCGCACTACAACCTGATTCTTGAGGATGATCGTGCCGGCTAGGTTGAATGTACCCGACCCGAGCAACACATACGTGTTCGCGCCGCACCCGTTGATCTGGGTATTGATCGCGCTGGTGGTTCCATTGTAAGGCGCGATGGTCGATCCGCACTGCGTCCAATTGGCGTCAGGCAGCGTGCCGGGAGACCCAGGCACTGCGCCCGCCTGCGACCAGTCGATTGCCCGGGAAGGGGCAATAATGCCGGTCCAAAGTTGAGCGCTGGAAAATGTGGAGAGAAGAAGCAACATCGAGATCAAGGGGAATCGAAGCAACTCTCTGCGGCTCATTTACCTCTGGCCTCCGGCGACAACGTGCTTGTCCCTACTAGCACAGTCTAAACAACGGAGGCACCTGCCGTCAGACACGGAAGTACACCCGGGGCCGGTTAAAAGGCTGCGTCCACGCGCCTTTTGGTCCTTGGTCTACCGGGCGAGCGGTGGACCTTGGATCGTGGAACACACCGTGCGAGGAACGGCTGTGGGCTGCCAATGCCCGAAACATCGTCTGCCGGGGCTGCCAGTGCCGCTACAAGCCATTGGGCTCTTTGCTTTAGAAAATGAGCCTTAAGCCCCATCGGCCCGCGGGTCAAACGACATAAGGGTGGAGCGGGCACGGGTCTCATGCTCCGAAACTGTCCGCCAGCCCACGGGTTTCGATCCGAAACAGCGTTTTGTCCCAGAACCTTACAAGCGACCACCTGACATTTGGCAGGAACAGTTGAGCACGCCGGGCAAGAGGCCACCCAAATAGCGCCTTGATCCAGGAGTACTTCCAGGAAAAGCGCGGGACTTCAACTTGTCCTCCCAACTCTTTGGCCATCGCCTGCGCTTGCTCAAAAATATCCAGCCGTTCCGGATAGAAGAAAACCATCCAGTTCTGCAGGAATTTCACACACGCGGCACGCGATCTTTCGCTGTCTTCCAATGACCGGAGATAGCCAATATGCAGCTTCATCGAGCACCACTGCGCATCGCGCTTTCTGTCGGAATTCCCGATGTAGCTCAGGCTGCTGGAGCCGGACGCCCGATAGTAAACTTTCGCTTCCGGAACAAATCGCACACCTTCGCTGGCCAAGAGGACGCGGCAGAAATATTCGCCATCGTCGTCTCCCAGCAACCTTGTGTCCCAGGGACCGGCGGCTTCGGTCAACTCACGACTCACGAGCCACGACGCGGTTTGCATGTAAAGGTTCTGTCCCATCTTGCGTATTAGCCATTCAGCTTTGGACAGATCACTCCACAACGCAGTTGGAACGAAACTCGCTCGATGAGGTCGATGCAGAAACCGCCCCCAACTCCCCGACAGAAGAGTCAACTTGTTCGAAGAATCGTCCAGTGCCTCCATCTGTCGCGTGATCTTGTCGGGAGCGATGAGATCGTCGGCATCCAGCCATTGTATGTAGTCTCCACAGCTTAGAGAGAAAGCTTTGTTTCTCGCCGCGGCAGCACCTTGATTTGCTTGCGTAAAGACCTTTACACAGTCCGATTCAAACTTTCGCGCCACGGCCAGTGTCTGATCCTTCGAACCGTCGTCAACGACAATGATTTCCTTCCGGTCCCATGTTTGCGCGAGTGCCGACCGGAGTGTGTCAGACAGCCACTCCTCTGCGTTGTACGCGGGGATGAGAATCGATACCAAAGGTTTCATGCTGGACGCCTCCTTAACAATTCCGCATACACGTTCCGAGTCAACTCGGCGACCGCATCCCATGAATGATGCACGTCGGCATAGTCTTTTATCTCCTGCCGCCGTATACGCAAGTTGCGATACAGATCACTAGCGAAATAAGTCGCAATCGTCCTGGCTAAGTCCGCTGGATCAGCAGGGCGGCATAGATAACCCGTGCTGCCTTCGACAATTTCCTCCCGGAACGAGCCCACGTCGGTTGCGATCACGGGCAAGCCGAAGCTATACCCCAGGAAAAGCACACCGCTCTGAAAGATCTCGTTATAAGGGAGTACCAGAACGTCCGCGGCTTTGAGATACACTTCCATCTCCTCGTCCGGGATGAACTGGATCTTCAGGATAATCTGTCCTCGATCAATCTCGCGAGTTACCATCCGTTGGACTTCGTCCATGTACTTCTCATTCCCTTTTTGCAGCTCGCCGGCAATGATAAGCCGGTAGTTCGCATCGCCGCCCACAAGCTGTTGAAAGGCAGACAGCAGGTGTTCAAGACCCTTATAAGGCTTGATTCTGCCGAAAAACAAGATCGCCTTCTCATCGTCCGCGATGCCCAGCCGGCGCTTGGCTTCGACCGGAGTTAGATCTGTGTCCGGAAAAGCATTGTTAATTGGATGGCGGATGACCGTGACCGCTTTTTCCGGAACGTCGAAATCCTCGACCAGCTCATTCTTCATCTTCTTGGTATGAACGAACATGTGATCGGCGAGTCGATACTGAATTCTTAGCGTGAGGCGATTGAGCAGCGAGTCGTTCGAGTCCCTTCTCGCTTGATTCACATTGTGTACAGTAAGTGCAACCTTCTTTCCCAACAACTTGTAGTACAGCATCAGCATAGTCCGATCGAAGAACTGGACCTTACTGTTCCAGAGGATATGAAACACTCCAGGCTTTGCGATCGCCGTGTATCGCAGGAGACGCGCATAGTGCCGCAGGACTCGCGACATCCTTTCTGCCCGCGTAGGTTTCCTTGGTCGTGCTGGCCACAAATTAAGAAAACTGAGATTGGGACTGGCATGCATCTCGGGACTGTCCACTTCGTCACTGCCTATGACATCGAGGCGAACGTTCTTGGAGATAAGGGCCATCGCCAAGCCGTACGCATACGGCCGGTCAAATCCTCCGGTAAGCAGTGCGGCATCGAGTTCAGCTCGCGGCGTGACGCACGCACCGCGGGTGCCGATGTCTTCAGCGAGCGTAGACACTATTGATTCCATGATAGCTGTGGGAGCTGTGGATCCCTTCTCCTCGGCCGAGGCGTCCGGGCAGAACACCTTAGATTCGTTCAAAGTTCGGCCGAATCGAACCCGCGTCGCCCGGCTTCCGCTCGCCACCTGGGCGCGAGGCATCGTGACGGCGCCGCATTTTAGCGAGCTTGCGGCACAACAGGTTGGCGAACACCGACATGTAACTCTCCCCCATGGCACTTATCCTGCCGATCTCGCCGAGCGCCGGACCCATCCTGAGGCGATGAATTTTGTCCTCGGCAGAGTCGTAGCGGAATGCGCGGAGTGCGCCGCGAATGAGTCCCTCGTATTGAGTTCCCGCCACCTCGGGCAGCGCCAGCCACTTCGTGTACAACCGCTCCAGACTGTCAAACACTCGAGGGTCTCCGGTGATGTACAGGTTGCAGAGTCCGTCCCGTGACGGAGCCCGATCGATGCGTACGAGCGGTTCCGCAACAAAACAAAATCGTGTTTTGAAGCTCAAACGGAATAGCACATCCGTGTCTTCACGGACTGTCAGGGCTTCGTCAAACCAACTGGGCTCCGCCAGCAGGGAGCGCCGGACCAGGAGGCTCTGCGTCCAGAAGGGCTCTCGACTGGCCAGCACGTACTTGGCGGGATCGTCCAGCGAGCCCAGCCTGGGCGTGTCATTCAAACCAGCTTCCTCAAATACGGAAAGTTTCATGTCCGGGTTGCCCTCGTAGACGCAGTCCGTAAAGCACAACCCGAACTCATTGCCGAGAGTCGCCAGAGCCTCGATCTGGCACTCGATCTTGTTGGGGAACCAGGAGTCGTCGCTATCGAGGAATGCCACCCACTCGCCCTTGGCTTCGCGCAGGCCCCGGTTCCGCGCCGCAGAAACACCTGCATTTCCCTGGCTGAAAACGGCAACACTCGATCCGTAACGGCTGCGAATCGCCTCCGCCGTGCCGTCGGTGGAACCGTCGTCCACGACGATGATTTCGTCTACGGATACCGTCTGCGCGAGTACGCTGTCAAGCGCACGCAACACCTGCGCGCGTCGATTGTAGGTCGGGATCACGGCGGAAACGGTCACAAATCTTCCTTCTCTTTCTCTTTACTTTCCTCTTTACTGGGCTGCCGCAGCGACGGTCACCAGTTCCATATTTTTCCGGTTCTTCTTACCGCGCACTGCACCCAGCAACTGCTCCCGCTCGCGTCGATTGAACACGACCAGCCAGGATCCGGCCGCATATATTCCTGTGGCGCAAATCGCCGAAGCCACCAACCAGAAATAGTTCGGCTTTATGCCCCACGCCACAATTGCAATCGCCGCGCCCGCCACGCAGGCGCACCGCAGCAGATTGCCACCAAGAAATTTCATATAGTCGACGTAGTGGAGACCACTCACTTTGCACACCCACCAGGGCTGAAACGCAATGCGAACCAGAAACGCCCCGATCAATGTGCCCATGGCTACGCCGGCAATTCCAAAGGGCTGGGCAAGCGCCAGGCTGAATGCCAGGTTGAGAATAGCCTCCCCGCAGTTGATCCAGGCATAGAATCGGTGCTTGAAGGTGGCATACAGCAAATCGGCCGACGATTTCTGGCAGACGTCAAGCAGGATGGCGACCGATAACAACACGAGGGGCAAATATCCGTCTTCATATTTCGTGCCCATCCAGCGAGCGATAAAAGGCTTCCCCCAAGCGATGAGAGCGAGACAGATGAAAACCGAGATGCAACACGAAAGCTTCGTCCCGAAGAAGAATACTTCTTCAATGCCAGATCGATCCCCGGCGCCGTGAAGTCGGCTGAGAACCGGCAGAAGCATACCCACCGAGACAACGATGATCTGAAGATAGTATTGCGCCAGCACGCCGGCGACTTTGTAATGGGTTACGGCGGCCAAGCCAATCATCGCCGAGATGACAACGGTGTCGAGTTGAAAGCGCACAATGTCGGCCAGGTAGGCGACGAAAGTATAGACGCTGTAGGAAAAAAAGCTCTTCGCGACTTTCGACTCGACCGACTTACTTTCAATTCGCGCCCACGGGGCCTCGCGTCTGGCAAACCATACCTGAAGCGCCGTTACCGGCAGCGTGGCAAATAGCGTCACCCACGCCAGCGCCAGCAGTCCACCGCCGGCCAAGATCGCCCAAACAATCAGTGCCGTGCGCAAGACCAGTCCGAGATTTGCCAGCCAGGACTGAACATCGAATCGTAACTGTGCCTCCAAGACGGCCCAATAGACCCTCGCGGGAAAGCCGAGCGCGGCGTTGATACCCAGGATAATTATGACTTTCCGGAATACGTGGACATCCGCCGGGTTATAGCAGAACCACGGAGTCGCCGCCGCAATTACAGCGGTCGCGAACAATGCGACGCCGCCCACCAGCAACTGCAGGCGCAAGGCTGTGTTGAAGACCACCCGGCACTCCGCTTGATCCTTGCGCCCAATCGCTATGCATATGTACTGCGATACCGCACTCGAGAGTCCGAAGTCCAACAGGTTGTAGTAGCCGACGAATACGGCTGTAAAGGACCAGAACCCGTAGATACGATCCCCAAGGTGATGCACGATAAACGGCATCAGGAAGAAGGACGCCACGGCGGCTCCGGCCAGGTTGGTGACGCGCAGCACGGAACCTGAGAGCAGTTTGCGACCTACGGAACGGGACTTGTCAGCCATGAAGAATTGGGATTACGAATTCCAAACCTTACGAGTTCCAAACTGAAGACTGGAGCCAGCGGTTGCAATAGTCTCTTCCTGCGGAGTCAAGGCGAGTCCGCGGCTGGCGAATCGGTTCTTCCGAGCCCCAGCGAGCCGCGACGCGCCGCTGCGTACGAGACCGGCGGCAGTACCGCCCGCAGCCACCACGGCCAGGAGTAGGAAGATCCATATCGGGGCTAGCATTCTGAAGCCGGCCTCGGTTACGTTGTAAATTGCGGCAGTAGCTACATAGGCCAGAAGAAGGCTGCCGAGGTCGGAATTGCGCCGAAACGCGGACACGGCTTGCCGATAGCCGCTGATCAGAATCCACGCCATCAGGCAGACGCCCACCCAGCCCAGGTTCAGGTAAACCTCGATGTAGCCGTTGTGCGCCTCGTTGAGATGTTCGATGCCCATCCAGTTCGAAAGGCTCAGCCACAGTTTCTCCATGCTGGGCCCGATCCAGAAGCTCTCAAACCCTGCACCGATCAGTCGGTTCGGCACCAGAGGAATCACGGCTTTCCAGATGTCCGTACGCCCGGTAAGGTTCGTTTGTCTCCCCAGTGCATGCAGGACTCTGCCTTCGCCGCCAAGAAACATGGTGAGCCCGCCTACAAGCAGGATCGTCAACACCAGCGAATGCACAGCGTTGGGGCGATGTCTGATTGAAGACAAGCCGGTCGCGAGGATCAGCAACGTACCGAGGCCAAAACACGCGACCGAAGTGGCCGAGTTAGCCATCGCCAAAAGTGCTACTCCAAAAGCAAGCAGGATACATTGAGCCAGCAACCGCCGGCCGCGGTGGGGCTGGCGCCTGGAACGGAGGAGCATTCGGACGGTCCACAGTGTCCCCAGCGAGACGACGAACGTGATGACGCCGAGCGTATTCTTATTGGTCGTCACCCCAGTATTCATATAGTTGCCATCCGGGTCGTATCCGCGCCCCAATTCCGAGTACCGGATGAACAGGACGGAAGTGGGTAATAGGATGAAGCCCACGCGGGAAAAGAGACGGCGGAAGGCTGCGATCGGGTCAGCCTCCGTCACAACCACAAGAACCATCACCAGGTCGCCGATCGCTTTGATCCAGCGCTTGAAGGCTACTCCGGGATAAGGCGACCAGAAAACACTTACAAGACAATAGACGAAGTAAAGGAGGACGGGGAGGCTCGCCTTGAGTAAGGCAGTTGTCCGGGTCTTCCGGCGGAAAAGGACCACAGTCCCCACCGCCAGAATAACGAAGAATACCAGGGCGTCGGTGGGGCTGCCGTCGAGCTGCGCGTCGAGGCCTTCGCCCCCTAATGGCTGGGGACGAGCACCTAGCCATATCGTCAGCCACGCGGAGACAGGCCTTGATCCGACAATCCAGAGCCAGATGACGGGCAACCATAGGGCCTTGGAAGTCCTGAGAGACTTGTCGCGATCAAGGTAGAAGAGGCCCGCAATTCCAACGATGCAGACAATGCTGGCGAGTAAGAAACTCATCTTATGCTGTTTCGGCGCTGGATTCGCGCTGACTCGACATGGTCATCTGGCATCCAGGAAAAGCCGGTGCAGGAGCTCCAGGGAAAGAAGCCGGTGAATCTCGGTTGTGTAGTTGCGGTCACCCTTGAGATGGCCGCGGACAATGGCCTCGACGCCCTTCCGCTCCAGATAAGGACGCGCCAACGTGCGCGAATCAAGCAACATTTCCTGGACATAGCTGGCCAGAATGTCGCGGTACCAAACCCGGTAATGGTACAACTTATGTCGACCGAGAAAGAGACGCTCCAATTTCAATCGCGAAAAGAAATGATCGAGCCCGGCTAGCCATTGGGGCATGCCGTAGTCATAGGCATATTCGGCCTTGAACGTGAACTCGAGGAAATTCCGTAGTGCCCAGGCATGCGGACCCGAGTTGCCGGCGAAGCCGCGATCCGTTGGAATCCGTTGCAGAGCTGTGCTGCCGTCGCCAATTAAACGTACGCGGAGGTCGTTGTTCGCGGTTGCCGACTGCGGCGCGCGAAAGGCCGTTCGGACGAAGTCATTGTCGAGAAATGGGGTGCGCACCGCCAGTTGTGTTTGCTCCAGCGACAGAATCCCGTAGTGGTGCCAGGGTGCCTGTCGAAAAGCAGAAAAAGAGGTTGGATTGCATTGAATGATTTCCCCGTAAGTCTGGCGAGCCGCACCAACGTAGGAGAGAAAATCCGGATTGAACGGGCCCGGAACGGGATCCACGGGTTTGAACGCTCGAGCCTGGGGGCGGAGCACTTCGTCCCCATAGAGCCCCGTCATTCTTACCGGAGCGATCTCACGAGCCCTCTCGCTAAGATACAAATCGGGGGCGCGGGTGACGTCAACGCAGGCATCGGTCAGATACATGCTACGCTCAGCGTAGTAGGGAAAGCGTGCCAGAAACTCGTTTCCTATGGAAATGACCTGATGGGATTGTTGACACTCTCGAGCGACCTGCCGCGCCACGACGACGTCACGACAATCCCGACCTGCTTCCCCATAGGTATAGCAAGGCAGCGATCCGGAGGGGAATCTCTGCCAAGCCATCACCGTCCGAGTATCCAGCCCACCGGTTAGAGACACCCCGATCCGTTCCCGACCGTTGAGATAGCGGGGCAGGTTCTGCGAAAAGACAGTCCGGAGATTTTGGTGATAGGATTCCGGATCGAGGGGCTCTTGGTTCTCCCACTCTTGCGGCTCAAAGTAGGTTTTCTTGCTCTCGACTGAGCCAGCCCTAAAGGTCCAAGTTGACGCAGGGGGTAGCACGTGGATGCCCTGGAACAGGGTCCGGTTCTCCAACACGCATCCACAAGCAACGAACTCGCCCAGTCCCCGCGCGTCCGGCCGCCGAAGTTCGGGGCAAACCTCTAAGATCGCCTTGGCCTCCACCGCGAAGTAAAACGCATCTTTCGACTCGTGGTAATAGAGACGATGCATCCCGTAGCGGTCGTTGAACAGCGTCGTCTTGCCGCTGGTCTTCTCGGACACGAGCCCCTGAAATCGTCCATTCAGACCCTTGGGAAAGGAAGAATCCTCCTCGTAGAGATGGACCAGATAGGAAGGTCCGTCCATCCTAAACTCGTGGCCTCGCTCCTTGAGATGCCGAGCCGTGGCGAGCTCCGGGTATTCCTCTCCAGAAAAGACGAGAGCAATGTCGCCCAGCTCATTTTCGACAGGCATTCCGTCCGAGAAAGAATTCTCGCGGGCTGTCCACCCGGCGTAAACACCGGAAGACTGATTGCTCCAGGTTCCCGCCGTATAGAAAGACTCGTGGCGGAGGACCTTGAGCATCCGCAGCAACTGCGGTTCGGCCCATTCACGGGGCTTTTTTGTTATAAGACCAAAGATGCCGGGCATTTAGGAATTTGGCTCCACTTATGACTCACTACAGGTATCAAGGATGTGGATAACATCGCACTGGGCGACAGCGTCGATCAATCGCCCGGAGAGTAGCTGCTCGAGAAACTGCTTCGCAGCGGGTTAGGTCTTGGAGCCGGCGGGAGGAATTGAACGCTCCATCTGCCGATTACAGGTCGGCCGCTCTGTCATTGAGCTACACCGGCTCATCTTAAAATCGTACCATCTTGCTCGCGCTTGCACGACAGCAGTGATTACGCCATGAGGCAGGATCCCCAAGAGTCCACGGTGCAGCTTCATTTTCACGCAAAGCCACCCCCACATCGTCAAGGGAACATAGAATTTCGGCACCACTATCTCTTCAAACCCATTTCGAATCTTGAAGTCCCGGAGCGGACTATCCCGTTTGTTACCGTAATTGAACATGCCATACGTGAGGTATGAAATTCCCTTGGCTTCGCAAAGTTCAACCGCCTTGGCAACCAGCGCGTTGGCAGGCCTCTTGTCATGATGACTGGCTCGCGGAAGAATCTGTAGTATGGAAGCGACTTGGCCTCGGTATACGATTTTCAGAAATCCGATCAATTCCTGCCCCAGATACGCGCAAATAAAATCACTGCGCTCCCGGAAAGACGACTGATCTTTCTTTACCTGCTCAAACGTCTTCCCATAGTGAGAAAACGGCACTTTCTGCCGCACTGGTGAATCATTATTTACCTCTACAATTCCTCTGATTAAGTCGTCGTCGAAACTCCTGACTTCCACGATCACATCGCGCTTTTGTGATCGGCGCACGTTCTTGCGGGTTTCCTGCGGCAAATTCTCCCACCACTCCTTGAAAGTGGTGATACGGACGGCGGCAACACTGTGCTCCTCCATTGGGTAGTTGTACTTGGGAGAAGTCGCAGGCAGCTTCTGTACAAAAGTAAAAATATCGGCGCGCAGCGCTCGTGACTTTTGCGCTTTCAATAGCTTGACGCATAACTCCGGATCTTCAACTTCGGTCTCCAGCCACTCCTCCGCCTCGACAACAGCTTTCCTGATCCACTTTCCTTTGACAATTATGTCTTTACCCGCTACAGCCAGTGCGGGAACCGTGGTCCACTTGCCTTTAACACTGACTTCGATCCTGCGGGCCGTCGTCGTTTCGTCGCTGAGAGCCGGAACTGACAAAGACATGAAATTAAATCTCCAGAAGCAAGATGCCGAGTATGTTTACTGCGATACCAGTTTCGCTGTTTGGTTTCCAGACGGGAGATCCAACGTCTCCGCCACTGCCCGCCATGGCCGAAAGACAAGTACCGTCGGTCCCAAGTCGGCATATTGATTCTTCTCCACGACTTCGAATTCGGCCTCCATGATGCCAACGGCCGCTGTCAGTCGATGTTTAGGACGGCCCTTACCATCCGAAGTGTTCATCCTCACGATGAACACCCCGTCCTCTTTAAGATACTTAGAGTACTGGTCCAATGTCGTCTTGACGTCTCCGAGCGGGACGTGGTACATGGATTCGCGGAAGAGGATCACGTCGAACTGCTGGGTTGGCCGGTAGCTTAGGAAATCCGAGCACGCAAAAGTATTTTTGCCGGTTCGGCCGTTTTCTTTGGTTCGCTTCGTCGCCTTGGCAAGAGCTGCCTGGGATATGTCCACACCGACGTAGCACGTGTATGCGTTCGCGGCCAATTCATTCGCAGTGTTGCCCGGGCCGCATCCGAGATCCAGGATGCTTCCATTCTTGAGGTGTCTTTCGAGATGGGGGTACACGCAGTCGCCAGCCGTGTTATCGATGAAATCCCAATGAGTCCCAGAGAATTCCTGATCCCAAAGTATCATCTTGATCCTGGATGGGCCGTACCTTTTGAGAAGCCCCCGCATAACAGTTATAGTGCGTTGCGCAATGTGCATGTCTTCATCTCCGTAATCGTTTTACTCGTTCGGGTGGAAACCGATTAGCGATTAGTCGTTGTCCTGGACGCGGCTCGAGATAGACGCCGCGGTGCACTAACTACCAACGGCACAGTGAGTAGGCCGGTTCTCTTCTTTTAACAAGCTGGTTTTAACCAGTTTGGGATATGCATTCTCGAAAGTGGACACGGGGACTCTATTTGCCTGCAAGAACGAAAGGAAGTCATCTACAGTTTGGGGGTCGGTTAAGTCTTTCGTGTGCCCAATGGCAACCACTGGCCTATAGGAATCCGGATCCTCGCGGTCTTCGACCATGACTTTATTCATGACCCGTGTCAATTCGCTCAGCGTCATCCGACAAAAATCAAGCTTCATGGGATAGCGAAAACGCAGAAAGTCGAGGGCGCGATTGGCCTTTTGCCGAGCGCGCTGATTGCTGAGGCTATAGCTGTTGCCAAAGCTCATACGCTTGGAGGTCGTCATTCTCCAGAACGGAACCAGTTCTGTGTGGATGGGCACCTCGATCCATCCACCAGTTGGATCTGCTTGGTTGACGTCGTTGCTGAACCCCCAGTAATACCCATTTCTCTGGGCGGGCCGATAGTCCAAACCGTGATTGTGCTGCACTCCGCCCTTAAACACCGAAGAGTCAATCTTGATACCGTTCTCAGCTAAGACGCCCGCCGCGGTCTCGGTTGGCTGGAACAACCAATTGCCAGCGCGGAACGAGAGCGGCGTGAAAGTCGACTGATCGACAACGTGCCGCATGTAATGGAGAGAATGCTCGATGATCTGGGCAATTCTCTTTCGTGGCAAGGTGCACAGATTGTATTCGCTGGCATTGAGAATCCACTGGCCATTTTTGTAACTGGCGCTGCACCACTGTGGATGAAGATGCAACCCGATCTCATAACCATCTCGATGAAACTCCTTGATCTGTCTTTTGACCAGGTCAATTGCGGGGTCAGTACCGTACGCATCTATCTTTTCGAATTCTGCAATTTCGACGAAATTGACAAAACGTGCGTTCCACTTGCTGAATATGTCCCTAAGTCGCTCGGCGGGTTCATACACCAAGTCTTGTAGCGCGCCGGTGCCATTGCCATAAATCTCATAGTCCAACGTGAAAATGCATTCAACCATGCCAAGCTTCCCGCGCCTCTCACACCTTGTTTCTGACAAAATTCTTGAAATCATTCAGCGAGTGTTGAGTATCTCGCGGAAGCATCCGGTAAAGGGACCTCAGAAAATGGCGCACACTGCGCAGAATCTTGCCGCGGGAATAAGACTTCCTGCGAAGCGTCTGCAGCCAAGCGTCAAAATCAGTTTTCCCGGAACCGTTGCGATACTCAATACCTGTCGGGCAATTGCGCGAAACAAAGTCTCCTTCGATTAAGGCTTTGGCTATGGCCTCCGCTGTCCGCTCGTTCGGCGAGGGAACAGAAAGAACGTTGGCGACCGTCAAATTGGCGCTATGCAGGTCGCAGCCGAAGAAGTATCGAAAATGATTTCGCTGGGCCTGACTTTTCAGCAATTCAAGAAAGTCGATCGGTGGAATATAACTGCCATCGGCCTGCTGATTCCATAGTTCAATGCCATTGAGCTGGTATTTCGTCAGATGCCTCATGACATCTTGAAACCGGTACTTAGAAGGATGCGCCAATACCTTGAACATGGGCGGCTGACTGTCTTTTCCCTCGGCTTCGAACCGCGCGATCTCCTCGTACTTTCGTACGGGAAAGATGATGGTATCGAGCCCAGACAGATGTACTTCAATGCCGGGAATAAACAGAAAGCCGCTGCTCGCGGAAACGTCTTTTAACTCCTGAACGTAGCGATCGAACTTCAACGCGTCAAAATCCTCGAAGTGCTCGGTCATGACGCAAAACGAAAGGCCGCGTGCACTCAGGGAAGACGCGATCTCTGGCAAAGTACTCCTGCCGTCGTGGGAGTAAGTCGAATGAAAGTGGAATGTACCCTGAATGAAGTCTGGCATGGCGAGTGTCTATGGCGAATGTTTAGGACAAAGCTCGGACAATCAACTCTTTAAGAATTAGGCTGAACGAGTCTGGCGAGAAATGGCATGGGGTCGTCGGCGGTAAGAATCAGCTCCTTGGTTCGCGGGTCAAAAAAGGACCCGCAATAGGACTTGATTGCAGATCCACGGCTTTCCATTTCGCCCGGCCAATTCTTTGGCTTGCCTTTCAGGCAGACGATCAGGCACTTCGTGTCGCCGACCAGGTTCCGACCTCTAATTCCGACTTGGCATCGTTTCTCCTCGTCGCGAATCTCCATCCCATTCAACATCTTCCAGTAGAGATACGGCAGATCGAGTCCGGCGGCCGAGGCGAGCAATATTGATCCCCACAACCTGCCGTTAACCTCCATGAGATAGGGGCGGCCATTTCGGCGATCAACTTTGTACTCAACCATAGCGGGCCCGGTAAACCCAATCCTGTCCATGAGAGCGGTTGTCGCCTCGAACAACCGGGGTTCGATCTCTATGGTTTCAGCCACAGCGCTCGGCCCGCCCATCGGATTACTCTCTCGGATTCGCCGGTGTCCGATGAGCGCAACCGGCTGGCCTTCCGCGAATAATCCCGAGACACCGACACCATAACCGTCAATAAACTCCTGCAACAGGACCGACTGCCCCTTTGCCAGACGTGACTTGCACTCCTTCTCTAGCTCAGCCTTACTAAAAGCATAGAAGGTCTTCCCGCTGGTCGCAGCCCTACCCCCGAGCATCACCTCGCTAGTTTCGGACTTGACGACTACGGGAAACTTTATAGCAATGGTATCCAGAACCCCAGAGTCTTTGCTGGTGAGATGCACCGTCTCCGGTATCAGGATACCGAGCGATTGCGCCATACTCAATGTATTGATTTTGCTAAAAATCGTCCCGATTTCGTGCCGGCGCGGAATGATAGGAATGCTGGCCAACTCATTTTCGTGCTCACTGCAGGCCATAATCGCGGCCTCGGAAGTGGGAAACACGTGATCCGCATTAAATTGACGGCAGTGAGAATTAACATCCGAAATGAATCTCGAGATATCCCGTTTGGGACTGGTATAGACGCACTTTTGCTTTGAATACCGTGAGAACAGACTCATGTCCCATCGAGTCTCACCACCGACTACAAACTCCACACCCATTCTTCCCCACGATCGAACGCAGGCAAGAGTACGCGAGGAGTATCCATCGAGCAGCAGTACCTTCTTGATCGGTCGAGAAGGTGGGAGCTCCAAAGCCATGGCGCCCTGGCCATCGATAAGTTCGGTACTGGAAGTCGAATACATATGTAGATTGCAGACCGCGTCCCTAGGCTGTTCTTGCCTCGTCTGCCGACCGACTTCCAAACGGCATGATGCGGTGGAACACTTGCTTCAATCGTTCCATCTGATCTTTTCGACGAAACGCAATCAGATCCTCTGGCATAGTTCGTTCAACCCCGAAGAGCTGGCGCCAGAAGTAGGCGGCGAAAATCAGGATGCCGCCAATCACATAGGGCTTATTCTTCATCTGATAAACGCTCCGAAAGACCTCCCACAAGGGATGGCTGCCGAGCAGGTAATCCATACGACCCCGGTGCAGTCTTTCGCGAAGTCCGCTCATTTGGGCTCCGTTCATCTGGCGGTGGTGAAGACAGACTTTCTCCGTAAATGCTCTGACTCCCCAGCCCTTCATGCGCGCGCTGAGCACCGCCACCAGATCCACTCCTCCGGACTTCATAGGCTGGTAGCCGCCAATCGCTTCAAAGCACTCGCGTCGAAACACCTGGCACGGACCAGACACATACTCCAAACCTGTATTTCCGCTTTGATCCGAGGCAGTATCCAAAAGCTGCCCACCCACTACTCCCAACTTTGGATCCTCGGCGAGCCTCTGTAGCAGATAAGAAAAATAATCCTTGTCAAACGACGTATCTGCATCCAGGTTGCCGATAACCTCATATGGCAAGTCGGCTACTTTGGCGGAGCCGGCATTGAAGGCGTGAACTTTTCCGGCAAAATGCCGCTCTTTACGCTCGGGCATTCGCACCAATTCTATCCATGGGTTGTCCGATGCGTACTTTTTCACGAGGTCGTCAGTACCATCGGTTGAGCCATCGCTGACTATGATCCATTTAAGAGGATGGACCGTTTGCGATATTACGGACTTGAGCGTGAGCTCGATGAACTCAGCCTCATTTCTTGCCGGAGTAATAAGGACGTAGGTAGGGAGAGTCAGCATACTTTGACGAGGCCTCTTTCGTCTTGGCCCACTGAAGACTTCGCGGAGACATCCGACGGACGCATGAGTTCAGACAGCGACAGAAGCATCCAGGCTTGAGACCACCTCATGTACGACGTACGGACGGTTCCAAAGCGGAGCACCCGATAATAGAAGAACCCTCGATCGTCCCACATGTGCCTCATCGCCCATCGGAACACCGAGGATGCCAATCGCACGTTGTCTGGATCAAGATCTTTGAAGGTGAGTAGGGTAATGATGCTCTGTGCTACGCAGTGGATGTCTAGAGGATAGGCGCGGTTGTGAAAGTATTTGGCTGCACCGTCCGGTCGAAAGAAATGGGCCCGGTAGAACTCGAATCCGTTTCGAATGACCGATTCGAACTCGGTTGTGCCGGCATCCGAGGAAATCGAACGCAACGCGCACAGGTTGTACCCCGTATGAAAGTTGTCAATCCATTGTTGTGATGCCCCTTCGCCGTACGGCCAAGAGCCATCAGAGTGCTGCTTTGAGGCCGAGTAGCGTGCGGCGCGCAGCGCCGGACCAAGGAACCTTTCATTCCCGGTGTGCTTGTACACGCGGCAGAGCAATGCGGCAGCGAGGAAATTCGCGTTGTGGACTTGACTCCTAACCGATGGTAAGGGATACCCGAAGCCCGCAACAACACCACCATCGCTCCAATAGAGTTCGTTTAGAACATACTCCGCCGCGCTAACTGCCATCCTCAGGTGCTCCGGTGCCCGGCGCTGCTCATAAAGGTCCAGAAGCGCCCCGGCTACGAACGTGGTGCACACTAAGTTTGGCGTCCCGCGGGGAACGACTATGGAGCGGGTCTGCCAGGGAAAACTATAGCCCCAACACCAGTACGGTGTGTTGGATGATCGAAGAGCCACGAGTGTTTCCGTCAGCAAAGCGACGGGGTCTTCAGATTCGCCCGTGCCGAGTTCGGGAGCCTTCAACAAGGCCGACAAAAAGAGCGCGATCCCTTTTGGGTTTTGCGTCTTCGGAATCTGCAACAAACCTCGAACGTTGATCGGACTACGTTTCAAAAGCTGCGTGAGAACGAGCCTTGGGATCCGGGACTGAAGAGCCGGCAACGCCATGAAGATCCTGCTGTTTAAGGCGTCATAAGGATCGTAGCCAGCCCAATCGTTTTCGCGACAATAAGCCAGCAACTTCCGTGCGGCGCTCTCTACATCCATCGAGAAAGCGGGATCAATTCCCGCTGCGATCTGACTGGTAAGCTGCCCGGTGAATGTGGAATCCGCTCGCATTCCTTAGCCTTTCTTTGCCAGAACCGCACTGATATGGTTAACCACTGCTTCCAGCGTCTCCCGTTGTCTTGGTCGGGAGGCCAGCGTTTTGCTGCGGGGCACGAGCTTGAGCTTCTCGCGCACGTCTTGTTCGCTCTCCAAAAGCACCAACTTGCCTGTCTTCGCCAGATGGTTGTCGACTGCGCCCATCGTCCCGCGGAATAAACTGTAAACTGGGATTCCCAAGGCCGCAGCTTCGCGGTTCATCGTTCCTCCGCCGCTGATCACCAGATCCGAGTACCAGATCAGGTCAAGGCCATCGACAGCGTGTTTGGGCACCATAATTCTCCCGGCGGCAAACAGGTCCGGTCTTGCCTGACGCAGTTCCGCTTCCTGCCTGTGGGTGCGAGGCAGCAAGACCGTCTTCACCTCAGGATGCTCGCCCAACAACTGGAACACCGCCAGCAATAGCTTTTCGCTCTCGGGATTGTGATAGTGCGCCTCTGTAGCCGGCGGGCGAATCGTGACCACAATGTCGGCTGGCTGGAGACCGAGAGTATCTTTCAACGAAGGGTCGGGCTGGAAAAAAGGGGTGTAAACATCCTCTTTGATTCCCGGATAGTGCAATATGTGGTCCTTTAGCATCCCGTGCTTCACAAAAATGTCAGACGGGATGACTTCGGGCGTCAACATCCACTTCCCTTGCCTGGCACCTATCCACGTTGTCAGCCGGTGATCGGCATATTCGTAGTCCGCAATGTTAATGCTCGGAATCCCCAGCATAGCGGACAGCACCAATGAGGAACGGGAACCGTGCGATACGCTAATCGCTGGCTTCTCCCGGAGAATATACGGCGTCATCTGCATCACCCGAATGCCCAACCCCGCAATCTTGGCGATGCGATGCTTTCCGTAGTGATGACCGATCTTTCTGTACTTCAAGCCTGCCAGGTCTGCGAGTTCACACACCTGAAAGCAGTCCCTGGCGGTGAGTACCACTTCACAGCCCCGCTCTTCCAGTTCCTTGATGATGGGTCGGAAAAATGGGATGTGAGGGGAATTCTCCAGGTCGATCCATACCTTCCGGTTGGATCGAGATTCGCCCCCCGCGCTGCCTTGGACTTTCCATTGAGGCGCGCTCTGCTCCGCTTCAGTTTTTGTTGCCACTTGAGTTGGTGACATTTGCCTGACCCTCGACAGTAACCAGCCGCGAAGCCCCTGTTGCCGTTTGCTCCGCGAGCCGCTTACTGACCGGACTTGTCTATGACCGGCGCTCTGCATCCACGAGTGAGGCAACCTCGCTGGCTGCACAAACACTTTGCGCGGGCAGCACCGGCGGCCGCCCCACACTAAAGTAGTGAAATCCGTGACTCTTTATTTCCGACGCATCCAGCATGTTTCGGCCATCGAGAATGAGCGATCGCTCGACCGCCATTCCGAGGCGATGCCAATCTAGGTGGAGAAATTCATCCCATTCCGTGACGATCAGTATCGCCTCCGCACCTTGCGCTGCTTGGTAGGGATCGGCGCAGTAGTTGATGCTCGGAATCTCGATCCTCGCTTTTTCCATCGCCTCGGGGTCGTAGGCGCTGACGATTGCCCCTTCCTCAAGCAGCGATTTGACTAGCGTGATTGACGGTGCAAACCGCACATCATCAGTGTTGGGCTTGAAGGCAAGACCCCATACGGCAACCTTTTTGCCCCGCAAAACCCAAAGTTCCGCGCGAAGCTTTTCGATAAAGCGCCCGACTCGGTTTTGATTGATTTTCTCGACTTCCTTCAGCAAGGAGAAGTCACACCCGGATTTCTCCGCAATTCTGATAAACGCCTGCACATCCTTCGGGAAGCAGAACCCTCCGAAGCCGATCCCGGGGTTCAAGAACGCCGGACCAATTCGCGGGTCCAGCCCCATTCCTTTGGCTACCTCAGCTACGTCTGCCCCGACTGCTTCGCATAGATTCGCGACCATGTTGATGAAGGATATTTTCATTGCCAGGAAAGAATTGGAGGCATGCTTGATAAGCTCAGCGGAATTGGTATCCGTAGCCAGGAAGATCGGCTCCCTCCGTTTCGGGCAATCCAAATGTATGGGGCAAGTGAACTTTTGCTGAATGATCGGTTCGTAGATTTGGCGCAGGAGGTCTTCGGCTCGCGGCGAGTCGACTCCGATTACGATTCGGTCGGGATGAAGAAAATCTTCGACCGAGGAACCTTCGCGCAGAAATTCAGGATTCGAAGCAACGTCATAGCTCAAACCGTTTTTGCTGTGGACGGAGAGATGTTTCTGTAGCTGTCCGCCGGTCTGGACCGGCACCGTGCTCTTTTCGATCACCAACCGATACCCCGAAGCGCGCTTCGCGATTGCTCGCGCGACTCCTTCTATGGCGGAGAGGTCGGCGTCACCATTGGGCAGTGGCGGCGTTCCGACACAAATGAAGATCGCTTCTCCCCAGGCAATTGCCTCTTCCGTCGACCCGAAACGCAACCGGCCAACCTTTCGAACGCTCTCTATAACGTCCTCGAGATGCGGCTCAAAAAGTGGCATCACTCCATTCTGCAGTTTAGAGAGTTTTTCGGCGTCACTTTCACTGCAGAACACATCGTGACCGACTTGCGCCAAACAAGCCGCGGTTGTGAGACCCACATAACCCGCACCAATGACTGAGAGCTTCATTTCTGTTGTTCCTTATCTCGGAATTTGTCGAAGAGTTGAAATAAAAGTGGTCTAGGCGGTGCGGCCAGTCGCTGCCAACGCAGTAGCATCGGTTTCGGAGTGCTCGCGACTGAACTTGGAGTTGAAGGCCGCGATCTCCCGAACGACACGGGCCTGTTGCTGTCCGGTCAAGTGCGGGAACATCGGCAAGGAAACGATTTCGCCGGCGATCTTTTCGCACACCGGGAAGTCTCCTGTTTTGTAGCCCAGCGCTTCGTAGGCCCGCTGACGGTGCAACGGAATCGGATAGTGAATTCCGGAGCCGATGCCGGCCTTCCCTAGATGCGCCATCAGGCCTTCGCGATCCTCGGTCCGAATGACATACAGGTGATAGACGGCACGCGACCAGGAGGGTTCATACGGCGTCTGGACTCCCGCCTCTGAAGCCGCCAGCAGACGGTTGTACTCCTCCGCCCTTTCCCGTCGGCTTGTGTTCCACCCGGCCAGGTGCTTCAATTTCACGCTCAGGATTCCAGTCTGAATCGAATCGAGACGGCCGTTGTATCCCTCGATGTCGTGGTAGTACTTTTTCGCTTGGCCGTGATCCCGGATCATTTTGCAGGTATCCGCCAGCCGCGCATCATTCGTGGTGATCGCGCCACCTTCCCCACACGCTCCCAGATTCTTCCCGGGATAAAAGCTGAAAGCGCCCGCTCGTCCCATCGAACCTGCACGAAACCACCGATTCTGTTTGCGCGAGAAATATTCGGCTCCGTGCGCCTGGCACGCGTCTTCTACCACCACCAACTGATACTGCCTGGCCAGTTCCAGAATTGCATCCATGTCGGCCATTTGACCGTAGAGATGGACTGGGACAATGGCCGCTACCGGACGCCCGCTGCGCTTACTGATGAGCTGGCCGTCCTTCTGCGTGCACCGGGTTTCGAGGTAGGCATGCAGTTTGGCAGGATCCAGGTTGTAGGTGTCCTCGTCGATGTCGACGAACTCGGGCAGCGCTCCTGCCTGCGAGATGGCCTCGGTCGTCGCGATGAACGTGTGCGGAACCGTTGCCACCACATCGCCCGGTTTCACCCCGGCTGCCATCAGCGCGAAACGGAGAGCGTCCGTTCCGCTATTGACTGCTACCGCCCGTTCGGTGTGGCAGAACGCGGCAAACTCCTTTTCAAAATTCTCCACCATCGGGCCGCCAATGAAGCCGGCGGTACGGATTACCTGCTGAAAAACCGCGGTCAACTCCTGGTCCAGTTCTAGGTGCGGTGTGACTAGATCAAGAAAAGGAATATTCTGTGAATGATTCGTTTGCGGATGACTCACTGCGCTACCTCCGTTTCAATTTGACGAAGAATTCTGGCTGGATTACCAGCCACAATGGTGTTGGCCGGAACATCTTTGGTGACCACGGCGCCCGCTCCGACAATGGCGTTCTCTCCGATGCAGGTATTGGCGAGGATGGTCGCGCCGGAGCCAATCGAGGCTCCCTTTTTCACCACCGTCCGTTCCACATGCCAATCGGCTTCGGTCTGCAAACCACCTGTGGCAGTAGTCGCGCGCGGATACAGGTCATTGATAAACATCACGCCATGGCCAATGAAGACGTTGTCTTCAATCGCCACACCTTCGCAGATGAAAGTGTGGCTTGAGATCTTGCAGCGCTTGCCTACCGTCGCATTCTTCTGGATCTCGACAAAAGCACCGATTTTAGTTTCGTCGCCGATCTCACATCCATAGAGGTTGATGAACTTGGAGAGCTTTACATCTTGTCCAAGCTTTACGTCTGCTGCGATGCATACATAAGTGTCCATAAAGAGAGCTTGCACTCCTCAATCCGCACTGGCCGGCTCGGACTGGTATTTCCAGATCGCTGAGGGCCTGACCACGGCTGTGACGGCAACGCTATTCGTAGGTCCACGGTTCGACTGCAGACTGCCCAGTTCAAGCTCTCGATGGATACTGGCGAGACCGATTTCCATGTCCGCTTGCCCCACTACAAAAGACACGCTGCAGTCCGAGGGTCCCTGCGCGGTCGCGATGATGTTTACATCTTCTTGCCGGAGCGCGGAGAATGTGCGCGCCACCGTCCCGGACACTGTTTGCAGGTTCTGACCAACCAGCGTGATGACAGAGACTGCGGAATCGAAGACGGTGTGTTCTACCTTTTCGTGCATTAAGTCTGGCGAGAATTCCTGCCTCAGCGCTTCGACAGTGCGCTTGGCAAGCGGAGATGCAACCACCAGGCAGATGTCGTTATGCGAAGAAGATTGTGAGATTAAAAGCACATCGGCTCGAACCGCTTCCGCCGTTGCAACCGTACGTGCCAACGCGTCGGGAACGCCTTGCGTGCCGGCTTGAGTAATCGGTCCCGTAACCGTGATCAGTGCGGCATCGCGGACGGCAGTAAGCGCCTTGACTCCTTCCGCGTTCAGTGGACCCGCGGGGGTAATCTTTGTACCGGGCTCGTCTGGAGCAAACGTGTTCTTGATCCAAATCGGAATGCCGCTTTGCATTACTGGGCGAAGCGTTTTCGGGTGGAGAACCTTCGCCCCGAAATAAGCCAACTCGGCGGCCTCGCGATAGGAGATCTCCGCGATCGTACAGGCTTCCGCCACCAACCTTGGATCGGCGGTCAAGAGACCCGGCACGTCGCTCCAGATAACGACTTCGTCGGCATCGAGAGCCGCGCCGAGTATGGTTGCCGAATAATCGGACCCACCGCGACCGAGCGTAGTAAGTACACCTTCTTCGCTTGCACCGATGAAGCCAGTCACCACCGGCACGATGCCTCTTTGCAAGAACGGAGCTATACGGGCCTGGCAGCGCGTGCGGGTCAGGTCAATCCACGGCTCGGCTCCGCCATGATAGGAATCGGTCACGACCAGTTCGGTCGCATCCATCGCCTCGCTGGCGACTCCGATTTCTGATAACGCAGCCGCGACTAGCGGCGCACAGAGGCGTTCGCCGAGTGCGGAAATCGCGTCGAGAGTTCTCGGCGTCAACTCGCGCAAGAGGATTGTCCCCTGGCAAAGACCCTCACCCTCGGTAAACAGGTCGTGAAGCTTGCTCTGCAGGCGCCGCCGCTCTTCGGCCGAGTGGATCAAAGCGGTGACGACCTCGTTGTGCTGCTTCTTCAACCGAGCGAAAGTCTCGGCAACGGCGGTTTCATTTCCCGCTCTTGATTGGTTCGCGGCCTCTATGAGTCGGTTGGTCACTCCACCCATCGCGGATACGACGACTGCGAGGTCGCATTCACGCGAAGCACTTCGAATAATTCCGACGACTCTCTCGATGCAGGACGCATCCCCTACCGACGTACCGCCGAACTTCATCACCTGGAGTGGCCTTCTCATCCGGCTGCGATCCTCGCCGCGGCACTGCTTTCGGCCGGAGCCTTTACCGCTGGAACCGCCGCCCGCTGGCGATTCGCGTCACCGCGCGAATACCACGCACTCTGCTTTCGGCTTCGGCGGATGCAGGCGTGAACTAACTCTGGCGTGTCCCAGGGAACATCGTGATATCCCGTTCGCAGGAATTCGCTCTGGGGGTCTCTTGCCCACTCGTGCGGAAAAAGCGCGATGGTGTCGTGCTCGGTGACGGTCGGCGCCACTCGAGTGGGATGTCCCGATATCGCGCCATATAAAGCCGCGGGAAGATCGCGCCCCTCGCCCAGCGTGAGGTGGCCCACTTGAGTCGATCGAGGGTTGATTTCAATGAGGTACGCGTTTCCGGTACTTGCCTCCAACATGAAATCAAATCCGCACAAGCCAGATAATCCCATCCGGCGAACAACTCTTTCGACGGCGGTTGAGATTTCAGAGTTTTCAATCAAGCGCACCACCGTCGCGTGTCCGGTGGCATTGCCCTTGCGAAGCACTTCAAAATGCAGACTCGCCAAGACAGTGCCCTTCCAGCAAGCGACGGTGCTGGTTGCTTCATGCCCCTCCACAAAGGCCTGCGCATTCACTGTGGACCGATGCCGCAATAGCGATGGCCAAAGCAAAGTCCGATCCTGGTCGACCAAGGCTCGCTTGAGCGCTCTTGCTAAGACGGGCGGGGACTGCAGCTTCCGAAATGCGCACTGCGCCTCTGCCATCGTGCGCACCATCCGTACACCCTCGCCTCCCGAAGTGCCATCGGCCTTGAGCACAATTGGAAGACCGGAACGCGCGACCCAATTCTTAAGAGCTTCGTGCGTCTTGACAATCTGGGTTCCGGGAACCCGGATTCCCTCTTCCCGTGCGAGTTCCATGAATGCGGTTCTCGAGTGCACGATCGGGAAGGATTCGGGCGACCCCAGCGAGCGCTCGATCAGAATTCCGAGCGACGATTCGAGTGCTGCCGAATGGCCTGAATACAGCTTTCGTCGGCGATACAGTTCGTGCAAGTGCCAGGTCGCAAGGTCATCCCCAGGCAAAACGAGGTCAGGCTTCGCGACCGCGATTGCATGGGCCAACGATCGCAGAGGCGCCAAGCCCTCGTAAATATGTGTGCGGCTCGCAGCCTGAGTCCGACCCACCGTGTGCCGACGAGGACAAAGTGCTTCCACTCTGAAGCCGGCATTGGCAAGAGCCACAGCCAGGCGGGCCGTAGCTACCCAATTCGTCGTCGTTACAACTAAGGCAGTTGGTTTCACAGGAGGGGTTCTGGGGTCATGAATCCGGATCGGCGGTTGGTGTGCCGTGACGATCAGAGGTAGACGAGTTCGCCACGCTTGCCGAGCGATTTACTGGCAGCTTCCAGCATGCGGACCACTTTCAGCCCCGCGCAGCCGCCGTTGAATGGAGTTTCGTTTCTCTTGATGCATTCCACGAAGTATTGCAGTTCCACGTGGAGAGCTTCCAACTGCTCGACCTGCGGCGCCCACATGTCGCCCGAGCGATAGCTAACCAGCAGGTTGTAGACACCTTCCTGGCTCTTCACGTCTACGCCCTTGTCGTAAATCTTCAGCTTCTCGTCGGCTTCAAGATCGTTCCAGACCAGCATTTTCTTTTCGCCGCCAATCAGCGTGGTTCGAACTTTGACCGGAGAAATCCAGTTCACGTTGATGTGCGCAATTACATTATCCGGAAAATATGCGGTGATGAACGCGATGTCTTCATGACTGTTGAGGTGGGCCTGCCCCGTGGCCGAAATCGCTTCCGCGTCCTTGTGCAGCAAGTGGTTCATGATCGAAAGGTCGTGCGGCGCGAGATCCCAAATCACGTTGCAATCGTGCTGAAAGAGCCCGAGATTCACGCGCGTCGAATCGTAGTAGTAAAGCTTGCCGAGCATCCCCTCCCGAAGCAGTTTCTGTATTTTGCGGACCGCGCCGGTAAACAGGAACGTATGATCCACCATGATCTGGAGGTTTTTCTGTTCCGCGAGGTTGATCAGTTCTTCCGCTTGCTTGGTGTTACTCGTGAACGGCTTCTCCACGAACACATGCTTGCCGTTTTCGAGCGCCGCCTTGGCCAGTTCATAGTGCGTCCACACCGGCGTGATCACCGCGATGGCATCAATGTCGGGCGACTCTATCAGTTCCTGGGAGTCGCTATGAACCGGAATCCCCGGATGGGCCGCCTGTATGCGCTTGCGGGCCGCGGGAGTCTGATCGCAGATTCCGACCACCTGGCAGCCTTCCAGGGCGCGCAGATTGCGAACAATATTCGGTCCCCAATACCCGTAGCCGATAACTCCAAACTTAATCATGAGAATTCCCCTGATGAAAAAATTCTCAGTTCTCGGTTCTCAGAAGAAGCCAAGGCCGATCCGGTTTTCACTGAGAACTGAGAACTGGGAACTGAGAACTTAACTAGCAGGCGCCGTTGCCGGCGATCACTGCCTTTGGAGTCTGCAACAAAATCTTCAGGTCGAGCCAAGGAGAACAGCTGCGCGCATAGCGCAGATCGAGTCGAACCATATCGTCAAATCCCACGCGACTTCGCCCCTCAACCTGCCAGAGCCCGGTAATTCCCGGCTTGGCTTCGAGCAAGCGGCGGCGGTGCCAGGTGGCGTAAGCCTCGACCTCATAAGGTACTGGTGGGCGTGGCCCGACCAATGACATGTCGCCTCGCAGCACATTGAAGAATTGAGGTAATTCATCGAGACTCGTGCGTCGCAAGAAATTCCCCACTGGGGTGATCCGAGGATCTTTGGTGAGCTTGAAGATGGCTTCGCCGGCCCCATTCGTTTGTTTTGCCGCCCGGCCCGCAATCAGTTTGTGAACATATTCTTTGTGTTGGCTGGCATCGTTATTGACATACATCGACCGGAACTTCAGGAAGGTAAATGCAGTTCCGTGTTCCCCAATGCGCTGTTGACGGAACAGAATCGGCCCTTGCGAGGAAAGCTTGATGGCAGCTGCAATCACGAGAAACACGGGCGACAAAACGGTGAGCAGCAGTATGCTTCCAGCAATGTCCATCGCCCGCTTCAGCGCCCGGCCCAGTCGGTTGGCTCCGTCACGCTGGTGGAGGTCGGGATAGAGCGTGGGATTGCTCTGGCGTTCCGGAGTGTTGTGATCCCACTCCTCCGGAAACAGATGGAACGAGAACTTGATCTGGCTGAACTGTTCGCTCGTCAGCCGGCCGCGAAGGACATCGCTGATCCGGGCAAGGAGGGTACTGAGGATGAGGTTGTTCTCCAGCGTGATCTCCGTAAACATCACGCCCACGGCAGAATTCGTCTCATACCAGCCCATCACGTCGGTTTCGCGCGTTGCAGTCTGAAGTGCGGAGAGAATGTCGAGCAGAATCCGGCCATTCTTCTCCGTCGGCCGAGTAGTCCCCGTGTCCATGAGCAACAGCACAAATGGACGCTGCGTACGCTCGCTGCGTTTCCGTTCCAGCGAGATCATCCGCCGGAAGATCTCTTCCTTGAGGACTTCCTTGAGGGCCAAGCTGGTCTGCGGTTGGGACACTCTGCTAGCAGATCGTGATGTTGTCGATGTGGCTGACGATGTGGCTGACACGGTGCATCTCCTCGCACGCTACGGGAGCAATAGGACTGCCGTAGCTTCAATACAGATTGAGTTGAAGGGGGAGTTTTTGAGCTTAAGGTAAGTTAAAACGGAGATTCAGTTTTGGCTTCAGGTGAAGAAGACTCATCACCATTTGCCGCCGGTCCGTATCGGGCATAGTAGTACTTCTGCTCATTGCTGTCACAGCTGTTCACAATCACACCCAGCATTGTGGCACGGTCGAGTATCTCTACCGTTCGCTCGAGCTGCTTCTTTTCGCACACACCTTCGCGAGTTACAAGCAGCACTCCATCCGCCAACTTCATCCAGAGTGGCGTATCCGCCAAAGGAAAGACAGGAGGAGTGTCGATGATCACCCAATCGAAGAACGTTTCGAGTTGTTCCAGTAGCTGCTGAAGCCGGCCCGACTGCATGACCTCAATTGGATTCTCGGGAGTCACGCCCGCGGGAATGAACCAGAGGCCGGTGCCCTCGAGCTTATAGACAACCTCGGATAGCTGGCGCTCTCCGCGAAGAACCTCGCTGAGTCCCGCCAGGTTTCGCCCAAAGCCGAAACGCCTGCCTAACTCCGGCCGCCGCAGGTCGCCATCGATCAGCACGGTGTTGAGAACTTTGCTTCGGGATTGATTGAGCGCCAGGTTGGACGCGATCAGACTCTTGCCTTCCTGCGGAATACTGCTGGTGATCACGATGCGTTTGAGCCTGCGGCGTTCACGCAGATGTCGCAGCTTCAAACCAAGGACGCGAAACTTCTCCGCCGCCAAGCCGCCCTGATCCGTCAAACATACCAACCGTCCATATGCCGCCGGTACCGGCAAGAGCGCTTTCGCGGAGGTGAACGAACCTGTCTTCGCAGGCTCTATGTTCGCCGGCGGCAATTCAGCCGATGGCAATTCGGAGAGCGATTGCTTGCGCTCGATTTCCTGCTCAACCTTTTGCAGCAGATCGGCGACCGAATCGGCGTCTTTCGGCACGCCGCCACCCGACCGCTCGGCCTCCGCTCGTTGCAACGCTTCATAGATATAGCTCATATAAGAAGAAACCCGCTCTTACTGCAGTCGGCGCTTCGCTTCGGCTTCGTGCATGCGATCCCGCACGTCCAGCAGGGTCTTCATCGCCTGTAGGAGTTCGCTTTGCTCCTGTTCTTTCGATAGCTGGGCGGCGGCATTGTTTTTCGGGTCAACCGCCACCACACCGAGCCGCAAATCTCGCGCGACGCCGTCGATGATCTCAGATGTAATCGTGGCTGCGTGCTGGGCGTAGCCCGAGAGCAGCGCGTTTTCGCAGATCGTGTTGATCAGTCTCGGAATTCCCCGCGAGTGAATGAAAACAGCCTCGATCGCGGGTCCGGAAAAAATCTGGACTGCTCCCGTCGCTCCCGCAATCTGGAGGCGGCGGCGCATGTACTCCCTGGTTTCATTTGGGGTCAATGGGTCAAGATGGCAGCGCAGCGCGATCCGCTGCTTGAGCTGCCGCAGGTCATGGGAATCGAGTTTCTGATCAAGTTCCGGCTGACCCGCCAGCACGATCTGGAGCAACTTCTGCTGGGACGTTTCCAGGTTGGTCAAGAGCCGTATCTCTTCGAGTATTTCCGGCGACAGGTGGTGCGCTTCGTCCACCACCAATATCGTCGACAATCCCTTCTGATGTCTTTGCAGGAGGAAGCCGTTCAGGACATGGATCAACTCGTCCTTGGCCTTGCCCGCAACCGGCAATCCGAAATCGCCGGCGATATAGCGCATGAATTCGAGAGGTGAAAGCGTGGGATTGAAAATTAGCGCGAAGGCCACATCGCGGCGCTGCAGTAATCCAAGCAGTGAGCGCAGGATGAGCGTCTTCCCGGTGCCCACCTCGCCCGTCAAAACCACAAATCCGCGGTGCGCCGTCACTCCGTAGTACAACGAAGCGAGAGCTTCGTTGTGCCGCGTCGTGGGAAACAAGAAGGACGGGTCCGGCGTAATCTCGAATGGGTTTCGCTGCAGATTGTAGAAGCTCTTGTACATGATTTTCAGTCGAGTATTTCTAGCCGTACAAATACGTTACTGCCGATCCTAACAGGATGAATCCCACGATCACGACGGCCGCTGCGCCCGCGATCCAGACGCCGCGCTGATGGGACGACTGTTCCTCCAAACTTTCGATGGGTGGAATTTCCGCGATCACATCGAAGGGAACGAGTTTCTTGATCTCGCGCTCACTATAGATCTTGCCGCTCAGCTTTTCCTGGCCGAAAGCGAAACCTCCGCCGAGCACAAGGCCGAATGCTAATCCCGCGCCGCACAGCATCAGGCGGTTCGGCTTATAAGGCCGCACCGGAAGATTCGGCGGGTCCAACATCCGGAAGTGCTCGCCTTGTTGTGTTTTCTCCAGGTCAGTCGACATTTCCGACTGGTTCTTCTTGGCCAGCAGCGACTCGTAGTCGGTCTTCGACTGATCATAGTCGCGCGTGATGTCCGCGAACTGCTGTTCCATCACCGGGGCCATATTGAGCCGTCCCTGATATTGGTTGATCTTGCTTTGCTCGTCTTTGATTTCCGCTTCCCGGTTCGCGATTTCGAGGCGATTGGCTTTGAGCTGACTTTCCAGCTCCAACATCGGTGCGGTTTTCGGATCGAGTGGTGCAACCGCAGCCGGCTCCGGACTGGAAGCATTCGCTGGACTATTCATTTCTGCCACGATCCGTTCGCGCATCTTTTCGGTCCGGGCAATCTGCTCTTTGGTCTTGCGGACGTCGGGATGTTTATCGGTGTAGTGAGAACTCAGGTCCGCCAGCTGCGCCTTCAGCTGATCCAGCTCTTTGTCAATTGCGGCGAGTGCGGCTGTCCC
>JBEKXC010000007.1:0-45362 GCA_049512435.1 Terriglobales bacterium
CTTTGCTGGACAATTTCATCCAGCGACTGCATAAGTTGAAGCGTGCGCTCGCCTCGCATGGCGAAGTCAAGCGCGATGGTGAGCCCCGGGCGCGGGAAGGAGAGCATGCCGGCCGGTGGCGCAGAGCCGAATTGTTTCAACACGCCCAAAAATGAGCCCATGCCGGAGCGGGCGATGCGATCGAGTAGCTCCTCGAAAGCGTCGAGGTGTGTTTCCGGGATTACGCACTGATATTGCAGAAAGCCCTGTCTGCCGTAGAGCAGGTTCCATTGCGGGATGGAATCGAGGGGGTAAAAGAACGAGTCGTAAGGTACGACGGCTGCACTCTTCCTGGCCACGTGAATCTTGTAGTAGGCAGTATTGAAGGCTCTTACGGAGTAGTGGTTGAGCATCCAGGCCGGCAATGCAAAGGGCAGTTTCAGGCCGTGCTTGGGATGGAATTCCTTGCCGCGATCGGCGGCATGGTTGCCGCGAAAGAAGATGCCACGAGTATTCTTTCCGGCAAAACAGTCGAGCCATGCCACGGTATATTCGAAGCGGTCATTGCTTTCGCGGCTAAGATCCAGAAATGAGTTGAGGGACTGGAAGGGAACGAGTTCGGCATCGATCCAGGGACCAGCCACGCGTTTAAGTTGAATGTCTGCCCAAGCGATTACGCCGGTCAAGCCGAGACCGCCGATGGTGGCGCGGAGCAGGTTGGAATTGTCGTTGGAACTGGAATTGGAACTGCAGAGCACCAGACCGTCGTCCGAGCGATGCAGTCCGATTTGGCGGACGTGAGCACCGAAGGTTCCAGCGCAATGATGGTTCTTACCGTGCACGTCATTGGCGATGGCTCCACCTACAGTGACGAAGCGGGTGCCGGGCGTGACGGGAAGGAACCATCCTTTGGGAAGAAAAACGTCGATGATGTCGGCGAGGCTCACGCCGCCTTCGCAGCGAAGCATGCCGGTGGATTCGTCGAAACCGAGGATACGGTTGAGACGGGAACAGTCGATCAGTTCGCGGTCGGCGTTGAGACAGGAATCGCCGTAGCTGCGGCCGAGGCCATAAGGAAGCAAAGAACCGGGCGAGGCAGCCTTGAGAAGTTCCGGTATTTGGTCGCTCCATGCGGGTTTGTGGACGTAATGATGCACGGTCTTCGGGTAGCGGCCCCAAGAGAGAATTCGCCTGATAGGCGGCGCTGCAGCGGATTGTTTGCGTAAAGCCGCGGCTGCGGATGATTGACCAGACATAGTAAGTGTGCCTAATAACCGTTGACTAACATATAATAGCGTCGCCTCCGAATCTGTTACTTTACCAATTCACATGGATCATGCTCGCGGCAATTACGATTGCTGACGCCAGCGCCACTCCGTAACTGACTGGATCCCGGATGGCTAGAGTTACCGGATCTTCCTTCAATTCCCCGCGATGCGCTAGGAGCCATGTCCGGCTTAGCCAATAGAGAACGATGGGGCAAAGCAAGAACAGAAACTCCGGCGAGGAATAGAGCAAACGTACATCCGGACTGTGAACGTAAAGGCTGAAGATAACGACTGCCGAAAAACTGCTGCCGACGCCAAGTGAGAGCAGCAGCTCCCGGTCGCCCATATGATAGCCACGTCCGGAATTACCAGTCCTAACTAAGTCGCTCGCATTAAGTAACTCTGAGTATCGTTTCGCCATCGCGAGACTAAGAAAAAGAAACATCGAGAACGCGAGGAACCACTGCGAGAGCGGCGTCGCGGAAATCATGGCCCCGGCGAGAATGCGGAAGCTGTAGAAGCTGGAGAGAACGAAGACGTCGAGCAAGGCGATCTTCTTGAGATAGAGCGAATACAACATCGTAAGAGCGGCGTATCCGAACAGTACAAGCCCAAACTGGACGTCGAGCAGGAAGCCCAGGCCGAGTGCCGAGCCGATCAAGATAAACGCGGCGAGCAGCCCTTCGGGGATTAAGATTTCGCCGGTGGCGAAGGGACGCTCTTTTTTCCAGGGGTGTTCGCGATCGGAGTGGAGATCGAGGAGGTCGTTGAGAATGTAAAGTCCGGAGGCGGAAAAGCCGTAGAGGGCGAAGCCAGCGAGTGTGCGGAGAATGGGCGTGACCGTCAGGTTGTGGGAGAGAGCGAGGGGTAAGAAGAGTAGGAGGTTCTTTGCCCAGTGGTGGCCGCGAAGGGCGCTGAACCACGTGCGCAACCATCCGCGAAATGTTGCTCGCGGTTCAAGGATCGTGACTTTGAGCGTGGTTACTGCAGCGGCTTGCTTGGCGCGGGCTTCGGAGCCGACCACGTAAGCTGCGCTGGCGCGGCGCCAGACTTCCACATCGGCGACGGAGTCGCCCACATATTCGAAGCCGGTCTGGGCGTATTGTTTTGCCAGAAACGCCGCTTTGTTCGCTCCCTTGAGGTTCAACTGGCCGTCACTGGCGTGCACTTCGTCGAAGAGGCCGAGATAACTGGAAATCGCTTGCGCAAGCTCGCGGTCGGCGGCCGTTGTTAACACGATGCGGCGGCCGTTGGCCTTTTCCTGCCGGAGAAGATCAAGGACCTGCTGCCGATAGGGAAGACGGGCGGGATTGAGGTGGACCCGGGCGGCGAGTTGGCGTTTGAGGAACGCTCGTCCCGAAAATAACCAGAACGGGAGCAGCAGCAGCAGGACGGGGCGGGTCTTGAGCAGGTCGAGGAAACACTCCCAAAGGACGTTACCTCGGATCAAAGTGCCGTCGAGATCGACGCACAGAACCGGGCACAGCGCCTTGGCGGGTTTGGCTCCGGTGACAGACCCCATAAGACGATCGTCGCATAAACAACAGGGCGAAATGCGGGAATAAGTGGCACACGCAGGTAACCTGAGTAACATGCGGCTAGCGACAGGGAAGGCTAGTATGGGCTGATTGAGAGTGATCGACTCAGGGAATAACCGCATGAACGAGAGCCCAGGGCATCCGGAAGCTGGCACAGCGGAACTGTTGGCTAAGTATCTGCGGCGGCCAGGTATTCTTCTGCCGATGCTTGGACTGGTTACTTTCGTACTTTACAGTGGCTCTCTGTCTTTTGAATTTGTATGGGATGACTGGCCGCAGATCGTGAACAATCCGATCATCCGGACATGGAGTAACTTACCACGGGCGTTCACGAGCGACTTGTGGTATCACGTGGCGCGGCACCAGGTGTATTACCGGCCGCTGTTTGTGGCGTGGTCGATGTTGAATTACTCATTGTTCGGATTGCGGCCGTGGGGATGGCACCTGGCCGCGGTTCTGTTGCACGTGGGAGCGGTTGTCTCAGTGTTTTGGCTGGTGCGGCGGCTGGGCTTGGAATACTGGACGGCGGCGTTGGCGACGCTGATTTTTGCTTTGCATCCGATTCACATTGAGCCGGTCACATGGATTTCCGCAGCATCGGACACGATGGTGACCATGTTTGCCGCGCTGGCCTTTGCGGGGTTTCTCAACGGGCGTGATCTGGAGCGCAATCCCGAAAGCAAGAAGAGAGTGGCGTGGTGGATCGCGTCGCTGGCGCTGCTGGCATGCGCCCTGCTTACGAAGGAAATGGCTGTAATATTTCCGGCGCTGGTGGGAATCTACGCGTGGTTGCATCCGGGAAGAGAAAAAGCATCGCCGGGGCGGAGAATTCTTGCGGCGGCGCTGGAGGCGACTCCGTACGCGGTGGTGACATTGGCTTATGCGCTGTTGCGAAAGCACGCTCTGCTGCATACAACCGGGCAGTTTGATCCCGATCACGGGATGATGGACGTCGCGCGAACTTTGCCGCTGGTGCTGTCCACTTATCTGCGACAGTTGCTGGTTCCGGTGGGTATGACGGGGCTTTACTACACTCCCTATGTTACGAGCGATGTTACGAACTATGTTACCGGCGCAATCCTTAGTCAGGTCGTGGTGCCTCTGTTAGTGCTGGGAGCGGCGCTGGTTGGGTTGTGGTATTGGAATCGGCGCGAAGGGGCCTCCACCGTTGCGTTTGCGGGATTGTGGCTGATGGTTGGTTTAGCACCGGCGTTGTATTTGCGAAACTTTGGCAATGGCGATTTCGTGCGCGATCGTTACATGTATTTGCCGTCGATCGGATTTGCGATTCTTGCGGCGATGGGCCTGCGGCGATTGCCGTCCTTCAGGAGATGGAATGCGCAGGCAGTGCAAGGATGCGCGGTCATCGTGTTGTGCATTGCATATGTCGGCGCATCACTGGCACAGCAGGTGTACTGGGGAAACGACTTTGTGCTGCTGGTGCGCGGGCAATCGCTGTATCCGGGGAATCCATATGCATTGGCGGGGCTAGCCAAAGAGTACAGCCAGCGGGGCGCACATGATCTCGCGATTCAACTGGCGCAGTCGGTGGTGAAAGATCATCCGGAGTACGGCTATGGGCCGCTGGCGTTGGCGGAAGCATATATCCACGCCGGTCGATTTGAGGAGGGCCGGGTGTGGCTGGATCGTGTGAATCCGGATTACGCCAAGTCGGAAGTGGGCATGGCGGGACTCGCGGGGCTGTATGGACAAATGGGCGACTATGAGCGCGCTTTGGCGCTTTGCTCGGAAGTCCTGGAGAAGGAACCAAATCTATATTCGGCGCTCTACAACTGCGGCAATATTCACTTATTAGACGGTCAATACCGGGACGCAGAACAATTGCTGTCGCGCGCCGTGCAGTTAGTGCCGGAACAGGCAGCTCCTAAGCATTTTCTGGGACGCGCGCTGTTACAGGATGGACGAAACGCGGAGGCACAACCTTACCTGCTGCAGGCGGCGGCGATGGATCCAAAGTTTTGGGACTATCACTATTGGCTGGCGGTGTCGTTTGAAAACAGCGGGAATGTGCCGGCTGCGCGGGCAGAGTATCAGCGGGCGTTGCAACTGAACCAGGACAGCAGGGAAGCGAAGCTGCGGCTGACGGCGCTGGAGGCGAAGTGAAGATGGAAACAGAGAAGGCTTCCGCGAGGTCAGGGATGCAAATTGAGCCGCCGTTGCGTGAAAAGCTGAGTCCAATGCTGAGCGTTGAAATACAGGTTCACGAACAGGGCGCCGAGGCATTGGAGGCCAGCGAGAGTGAAGTGGCGGTTGTGACCGCCGCTCAGGGGTGGGTGATTCGCTTGCTGGTGCTGGGTGCGGTTTTTGCGATCACTGCGGTTTATGTTGGGGCCCACATTGGCAGCGGTTGGGTTCCGGCTGATGACGGCATTCTGAGCCAGGGCGCGCTGCGAGTGATGCAGGGGCAGCTTCCGCATCGCGATTTTGCGGAGATCTACACGGGTGGGCTGGGGGTGATCCACGCGTTGGCGTTTCGCGTTTTTGGCGTAAGCCTGATGTCGTTGCGAATCTGCGCGTTTCTATTTTTTCTGGCATGGGTTCCTGCTATCTACTACATTGCTCTGCGCTTTACATCCGCGGTCGCGGCCGGCCTGATCGCGCTGGTGGCGGTGGCTTGGAGTTATCCGAATTATCCGGCGGCTATGCCGTCCTGGTACAACCTGTTCTTTGCCACGTTTGGCGCAGCGGCGCTGCTGCGATACCTGGATGTCCGCAGGGCGCGGTGGTTGTTTGCGGCGGGCGTTTGCGGCGGGGTGTCAATTCTGATCAAAGTAATTGGGGCCTATTACATTGCGGGGGCGTTGCTGTTTCTGGCGTTTCTGGAACAGAGCGACGTGCAGAGCAGTGCACAGAGCGACGTGCAGAATGATGAACCGCACGATCATGAATCGACCGGAACATGGAAGAGCGCGGTTCCATATCGCATATGCAGCACAAGTGCAGTGCTGCTGTTTTTGGCCACGGTAGTTTACGTTTTCCACACGCGACTGGGGATGGGCGAGTTCTACCATTTCGTGCTGCCTTCAGCAATGCTGGTGGTGCTGATCCTGCTCGGTGAACGGAATGTGCGGGAGGCGGCAACGGGCGAGCGATTCAGCGCCCTGTCGCGGCTGGTGATTCCGTTTGTCGGCGGAGTGCTGAGCCCGGTGATTGCTTTTCTGGCGCCCTACGCAAGGTCGGGAGCGCTCGTCCAGTTCTTTTCGGGCGTCACCTCGAGCATAATCGAGCGCTCGGTCGGGCTGGCAGTGATTCGTCCCGTCGGGATCGAAAAAAGCATATACGCGCTGGCGCTGGCGGGATTGGTGGCGGCGGCGATGTACTGGCGCGATTTTCAGGGAAAGGTTGTGAGTGCGGCGGTCGGCCTGGGGTTAACGGTGATGCTGGTGAAGGCTGCGACGTCGACGGAGATCGTTTCGGGAGTGTGGTATTCGGTTGCGACGCTCACTCCGCTGGTCGTGTTTCTGGGCGCGGTGGTTGTGCTATGGGCAGGGAAGTGGGGCGGCCTAACTAAGCTGCAGCGGCAGCGGGTGATGGTGCTGATCTCGCTCGCGGCAATCTGTGGCTTGGTACAGTATCCGTTCGCTGCGCCCATTTATCTTTGTTATGCAGCGCCGCTGACGTTGCTAGCCGCGGTGGCAATTGTTGCGACCGCCAAACAGCAACCGGGAACGTATGTGCTGGCCGCGGTGGCAGGATTTTATCTGCTGTTTGGCGTGGTTAGACTGGTTCCGGATCACATCTATGAATTGACCCACCACGTAGGGCAGATGGATGAATTGCATTTGGAGCGAGCTGGGGGACTACGAATCGAGTATGCCGCGAATTTTGCAGACTTGATTCATTTTCTGCAACAGCACTCGCCTAACGGATTGATGTATGCGGGCAACGATTGTCCAGAGCTGTATTTTCTTTCCGGACTGAAGAATGTAACCCGCGACGATGGCAACGCTTCAGCCGAAGAAGTATTGAAGGCGCTGAGATCGGACGATCTCAAGTTAGTAGTGATCAATGAAGCTCCATTTTTTCCCACTGCCAGGATGGGTCCCGAGGTAAGAGCAGAAGTCACGCGGAAGTTTCCCGAGAGCCGTATGGTGGGAATATTCCACGTATTCTGGCGCCGGTAGATCATTTCCTGCGCCATCCCACCAGCTAACACGTTCTGAATCGGATGATGCTGTCCTGATCGTGCCTTACTCTGAAAAGCCCTCAAGGGTTGCAGCCAATAGTTCGATCAGGGCTGCGCTGGGCAAGCGGTCTTCGAGATTGTGACTTCGTACAGTTGGGCTTCTTCGCTGACGCCGTGATAGCTGCCGATGATGCGGAGGTCCGCTCCGTCCATATCAAGTTTCTTGAGGAGCCATCCCTGAGGGTGGTTGTAGGCGCCTATCGCCAGAAAGCGCGGATGCTCGCTGATAAAAGCGCAATACGGCTCGACCTTGCCGCGGATGGGGAAGGATTCCTTCAGCCGGTCGTAATCCTTAAACACGGTATCGTGCGCAATGGCGGCGGCAGCCCGCTTATCGTCGAGGAGGTACAGGCGCTTTGTGAGTTTGGCGTCTCCCTGCTGATCGATCTCGAGGAATGTCAAACCGGTGTTTGCGACCAGAGGAAGATCGGTCTCGATCGTGTCGAGATCGGACACATCGGGAGCGTTTTCAAGAGCTTGTTGCAAGTAAGGTGGGACCCGCGGCCTCATTGGCTCGGTGATGAGTGCGGGCAGTGCAAGCGCGTTGAGCACGTATCGAGCAACTCTTGGTGGAGCAAAATTGCCGAGTTGTTCAATCATCCAGGATTTGCCTGAACTGTTGAAGAAGAACACGGCACTTAGCGCGATCGCAACCGTCACTCCTGCTATCTGGTTGCGCTGCGTACCGAAACCGAGTACGAGTACTGGAACAAAAACGATGGGAATGATAAATACAGTTCCATATCGATCGAAGAATGCAGTGCCGGTATGCGCGAAAACGATACCAATAGCGAGCGGAACCAATGAAAAACAAAGGAACAGAAATCCAAAGGGCTGGAGTGTTGCCGGTGGCGGTAGCGAAGGAGTTCTTTGCGATTGCCCTTGCGAAGCGGGTTTGTGCCACACAGGCCATAAGCAGACGACCAGCACAACTAACATCAAAGGAATTGCCACGAATCGGAGGGGTTCCCAATAGGAATTGAATATCCGCACCGGTGTCGCATGGTAGTCGTCGGCAAACAAAACACCGGAGCGCGTGTGGATGAGCGGCAGATATGTCAGGCCAGAAATGGCCGGGACGCTAAGAGCAATCCAGAGCGCCCAATCGGATTTGCGGCGAATGGATAGCCGGACGAGCTCCGCAGCAAAGAACGCAGCATAAGGAAGGACAGCGAGAACGTGCGAAAGCAGCAGTCCGACTCCGCCAATGGTCAAGGTCAACAGCGCCAGGCGCCGCTCGGAGGGGATAACAGAAAGGTCGTCAACTGCGGTCGCCTGGTACCAGCTCGCGAGCATGAGAGTGGTAAAGAAGAGCATCAAAGAATAGGGCCGCGCTTCATCCGCCTGGTAAGTAAACGTGGCGCACCAAAGAAATAGAGTGCCAACGATTCCGTAGAGGGGGGACAGGATACGCTTCGCTAACCAAAACACGAGCACGCCAGTGAAGAGAAAGGCGAGCACAGAGGGCAGCCGGCATGACCATGAGCTAACTCCGAAAAGCGCGAAGGAGGTGCGGACTAGAAGATAAGACAGTGGAGGATGGAGATCGACCGTACGAGTTAGTACGAGTAACTGTTTTAGCGTGGACGCTTGCGCGATGTAAAAGGTATATAACTCATCGTGGCCGAGATGCCGCGAAGCGAATCCGCTAAGGCGGCTCCAGCCGCAGACAAGGGAGATTGCCGCGAAGGCGATCCAGCCGTGGGCATCGGCGACCTCTGCGAGTGCCCGCAAGAGCCGCATAGTGACTAATGGGCTCGAGCCCCGGTGGAGGTCGGGCTGGGCGCCGATCATAGTACTTTGTGGAAGGAAGCTCATCGAGTCTGGCAAATGTTTCGCTTGCATTCGTTGGTATTAAGATCAAGGACAGTATTTGGACATACCTAGGTCCTTCGTCCTTCAGCGGCCGGCAGCCGCACCCGACGCGAGAGCTCTGCGGGGCAGTGGTTCGCCGGGTTCGTACTGGAAATTCAATCTTTCGCGCTCGACTACTAACGGACGGTTGTGCACCTGCGTGTGGATGTTCCCGATGTACTCGCCGATAATGCCCATGAAGAGCAGCTGCAGCGATCCCAGAAAAAACATTCCGATGGCAATGGGCGCAATGCCCAGCGTGAACTCATGCCAGAACAGCAGTTTGTAGGCAAAATAAGCCGTGCCTCCTAGCAAGGAGAGGAGCGATCCCGCAAAACCCGAAAACGTGACCATGCGAAGCGGGACCTTGGAAAGCTTGGTGATGCCGAGCATGGCGAGATCGTAGAGGGTATAGAAGTTGTTTTTGGACTTACCGCTCTTGCGGCGCTGCTGCTCATACTCAACTTCGGCGTGGGGGAGGCCAATTTCAGCGATCATGCCGCGGAAGTAAGGGTAGGGATCGCCAAACTGGCGGACGAGGTCAATCACTTGGCGGTCATAGAGCCCAAAGCCGGTGAAGTTTTCGTAAGTCTCGATGTCGTCGGAAAGGTGGTTGACCAGTCGATAGAACATTTTCCGAACCAGAAACATCGGCGCGGATTCGCGGCTTTGATGCTTGACGGCAATGACGATGGGAACTCCCTTTTCCCATTGTTCGATCAGTTGAGCCAGCACTTCCGGTGGATCTTGCAGATCGGACATGAGGGCAATGACGGCGTCGCCGCGGGTTTGTAGCAGCGCGTGCATGGGCGAGCGCACATGCCCAAAGTTACGCGCGTTGCGGATCACCTTGACATTGGAGTCGGTGGCGGCGATTTCGCTGAGAACGGCGAAGGTGGTGTCGCGAGACGCGTTGTCGATGAAGACGTGCTCGTAGCGGTACTTTCCGAGGCTTAACATCAGGTCGCGCACACGTTCATACACTTCGCGGACATTGCCTTCCTCGTTAAAGCAGGGTGTGACTACACTGATGGTTTTCATTTTGTGCGGGGCGCTCACTTGCCACCACCCGCTTTGGCCGCGTGCGCAACCGGTTGGGGCGGAAGACCGCGGTGATAGATCAGTTCGGTGAGCGACGGAATGTTGGCATAAGGACTGTCAATGGCGTCGATCATAATGGGCTGATCTTTGGGCACCGCTTTCCGGATCACTTCGCCCCGCATGAGTTCGCGGCACGAGATCTGTCCCTGCTGCAGCGGAATGGCCAGATAAACATCGGCGTCCTGCAGAACGTGGCCTACGGGAAGATCGCGTCTGGCATAGACGCCGCGGACGAGCGCGTCGAGATAGGCGATTTCCTTTTGCGGAGGCAGACGCTTTTGTGTTCCCGGAGCTCCGCACATGCGCTTAGCGCGATGGAAGGCTTTGAACCAGGTGTCAACCTGTTCCGGTACGGAGCAGTATGGAGAAACGGTCATGCCCTCGGTCTGGATGTCGACGTGACGTTCGAAGGTTCGCGCGCCCTTGGCATAGGCCATGAGCATGGACGAAGTCCAGTCGCGGTGTTCGTGCGATGACAATCCTATGATGTGATTGGGATAACGCCGGCGGAGAAAGTCGATCTGATTAAGCTCAATCTCCGAGTCTTCGGAAGGATAAATCGAGACGCAGTGGTTAATGGCTAGGGGAATATGACGGTTGTTGAAAAACGTGACCAGGTCGTCGATGTCCTTGGGCGAAGAGCCGCCCGTAGAAACGATAGTCGGTTTCTTCGCTTTCGCGATCTTCTCGATCAGAATCCAGTCATTGCAGTCCGAACTGGCGATCTTAAGGATGGGGATGCCAAGTTCGCAGCAGAAATCAACGGAACTCTCGTCGAACGGAGTTGCCATCGGAATACAGCTGGCTTCGCGGATGGCTTGCACCAGTGCGGCGTAATCCTCCGGCTGGAGACGCGTGTCGAGAGTTTTCCTGATGTAGCGGATATCGTCACGGTGGCGAAAGTCCCGGTGTATGAAGCTGTCGAGATCGCGCAATTGCAGTTTGATGGCGGCGCGCACGTTATTAAAGCGCACGACCTGTGCATAGTTGCTGATGATCTTCAGACCTCGCTGCAGGTCGCCCAAGTGGTTATTGGCCAACTCCAGCACGAATAACTCGTCGAATATATCGTTGCCAGTCATGATGTTACTTGTCTGTCCAGTCTTCGTGTCGTACCGGCGCGCGGGCGCGGTTTGTTAGTATGGTAATGTCCTTATTCCTTGATCACATTGTCCATTAGTTCAGTCTCATCCAGGAATGGGTACATGTCCTCTAGATTAGGGGAAACGATACGCCCATCGGGTAACTGCCTTGCCCGCGATCGCGGTTCAAACTCTTGATTTTGATCGACTACAACGTCAATTAATGCTGGCCCATCGGCCGTGAGCGCGCGGTCCACATGCTCCAGCTGCGACTGGTGGTCGATGCGAAGCGACGGAATACCATAGGCGCAGGCCACCTTGACCATATCGGGAAGGGAGGCGCCGCTCGCTGCGCTCTCTCCGGTGAGGCGGCCAAAGAACCCGGATTGCGTCATCCGCATGGAGAGATAGCCGGAGTTATTCAAAACGAAGATCTTAAGGGGCAAGTGATGATGAACTACGGTTTGTAACTCCTGGATATTCATTTGAATACTGCCATCTCCGGCAAGACAGATGACTCGTTTGCCGGGACGGGCGAAAGCCGCCCCGATGGCGGCGGGCAAGTCGTAACCCATAGAGGCGGATCCGGAGTTGGAGATAAGACGCTGGTTCTTGCACAGACGCATGGTCTGGAAAGGCACGATGCAGGAGGTAGCATTGCCGCAGACTATGACTTCGTCGTCCGTGAGCCGGGCTGAGAGTTGTTCGATGAAGTAGTAAGGATTCAAGGGCGGACCAGGTTGGCGCTGGCGATCCTGTACGACCGGGTAGCGTTGGACGCGTTCACGGCACCAGACCAGCCACGGCGCGTGGGCTCCAGGGCGGTAGTTCTCGGCGTGACACTGGCGCAGAAGCTCTTGCAGGAACCGCTTAAGATCACACTGGATGCCGATGTCCGGCTGGACGGTGGGTTTGTGGAATTCGGCAGGGTCGATATCGACCTGAATCTTGAAGGCGCGCGGCGCGAATGATTGCCAGTTGTAACTGGTTTGTCGGATGTTGAGGCGCGATCCGAGGATCAACAGAACGTCAGCATTCTGCACCGTGAAGTTTCCGGCACGGTCGCCGATGGTGCCCTGGCGTCCGCAAAAGAACGGGTCGTCGGAGGCGATAAGGTCATGGGTCCAGGCGGTGGTCACGGGCACGCCCAGGCGATGGAAGAGTTCGTCGAATTCTGCGACTGCGTGCGCCGCGCGAACGCCGGTGCCGGCGAGGATCACTGGGCGCTTGGCGTTCTGAATCCGGCGGATAACTTCCTGGCACTGGGACTTGAGCCGGGACGAATCGTTGGTGATGCTGTCTGGTTGCCCATCTTCTGCCGCATCCTCGGCCGGATCGTAAGCACGAAGACTGGCGGGATTGATGGCCGCGGCCTGTACGTCGACCGGAATATCGAGCCAGCAAGGTCCTGGGCGTCCACTTTGAGCGAGGTGCCAGGCGCGCTCGAGGTGATAGCGGATGGAGAGAGGATCGTCGATCATCACCGCGTACTTGGTGATGTTCCCGACCATGGCGATAATGTCGGCCTCCTGATCTCCGAGCTGGCGCAGGCCGGTAATGCCCTGGGCGCGCATGCAGGTTTCGCGTTTGACCTGGCCAGAGATGACAAGCATCGGAATGGAATCGGTCCACGCTCCGAAAACTCCGTTGAGGGCGTTGATGCCACCGGGCCCGGTGGTGACGTTGACCACGCCGGGCTGTCCGCTGATGCGCGCATAAGCTTCGGCGGCCATGGCGGAAGCTTGTTCGTGGTGATTGCAAACGTACTGAATGCGCCGCTCCTGTCCAATCGAGTCGTTGAGATGCATGGCGCCGCCGCCGGTGACCAGGAAGATGTGGCGTACTCCCCAATCCGCGAGTTGGCCGGCGATGTAATCGGAAAGCTTCATGCGCGGCTTATCTCCGAGTGCGGATCTGAGTCCGGAGTTGGCAGCAGCGAAATAACAGGATTGCTGAGTCCGAGACGGCGGACTTGCGCGCCGATTTCGTCGGCGTGCAGCAACGTGGCGATAATGATCGGCTCGGTGGTACCGGCAATTTCGCGCAGCCCGATTTTGTGCGAACCAAGTTCGTGCGGACCAATGACGGGCGCCCCCGCCAGCGTCTTGCCTCTGAGAACAGGATTGTTGTCTATCACGGCGCGGACTTGGATGTGCGCGAGAGACGGAAGAGTGAGCAGCTTCATCGCCAATTGCCCTGCGCCCCAAAGGAAAACGCTCCGGGTGTTTGTGAGCTGGCTGGCTAAGTGGCGATTGATTCTTTCCATCTGCTCAGTGGACTGCCGGATATAGGCCGCGATTCTGGACGGTAACTCCTGATCGCAAACGACCGAGTGCTCGTCTGCATTTCCGCCATTGTCGTGGAATAGGCCGAAGACTGCGGGATAGAGGGTGTGTGGTCCCGTCTGGATCACTTTCTGTTCAACCACCACGGGCTGGAAGCCGAAGCGGCGGGCGATGTTTTCAAGAGCGCGCGCCGAGAAGTGGTTGATGTGTTCGGTATTGAATTCCTGAAAAGGCGCGTAGAGATAGTCGTTGTAACGAGTGGCGTCAGGAGTTTCGAGATACAAATAGCCCCCCGGCGCGAGCAACCGGCGGGCGGCGGTGAAGAAAGCGGGAATATCGTAAACATGTTCGAGCACGTGGCTGAACACGACGCAATCAAATTTGGGCATGTGCGTGGGAGCCGTGGCGGACGATATCGATCCCACGTAGGCCTCAAAGCCGCGATCTCGGCAGGCGGCGGCGCAATGCGGCGAGGGATCGAGTCCAGCGACGGCCGAAAATCCGTGATTGCGGAGGGCCGTGAGCAAGCCGCCCGTGGCGCACCCGGCATCGAGAATGCTAGCCGCACGCGAAGGCAGGCTACGGGCAATGTCGGAGGCAGTGATGGCGAGTCGAGCGGCGTCGTGTGGAGAAACGCCGCTGCCGGTTGCGGTCGCCGAGTCGTCATACTTCGACCACTGGCAATAGAAACGATCGTAGTCGCTCTGAGTTGCGGCAGGGTCGGCATAGACGAAACCGCAGCGGCGGCAGACAACGACGTCGTACTCGCTGGGCAGTGGATAGCCGTCGGGAACGATGAACCGCTGGTGATGGCAGACCGTGTTTCCGGAGGCGCCGCACGCGCCGCATGCGCGATGAGGCTGAGGGCTGAGAGTGGCAGCGCTATGCAATGGGGATCCCCGGGACTTATATGGGCCTGCCAGTCAGTTATCCCACACACTAGCGAGGGAGGGAGAATTACGAAAGTCACCGGCAGCGCGTTAATTCGAGGTCAGCAATGCCAGTGGATCAACGTGCGCTTGCGAGCCTGATCGCGGCGTTTGGGGGTTACTCTTCCAGATTACTTTCGTGCCCGGATCAAGATTGAGCGGGGGCTGCGGCTCGCTTGGGGAAGATGTTGCCGACGCGGCGGATTTCAGCGCCGACGGCTTTCAGTTTTTCTTCGATGTTCTCGTAGCCGCGGTCGAGGTGATATACACGGTCGATGATGGTCTCGCCATCAGCGACCAGGGCGGCAAGCACGAGCGAGGCAGAGGCGCGCAGGTCCGAGGCGAGCACGGCTGCGGCGCTCAGCGGAGTTCCCCCGCGAACGATGGCACGACGGCCTTCGATCTTGATGTTGGCGCCCATGCGCACCAGTTCCTGCGCGTGCATGAAGCGGTTCTCGAAAATATTTTCCGTGATGACTGAAGTGCCTGCGGCCTGCGTGGCAAGCGCCATGTATTGCGCCTGCATATCGGTGGGGAAGCCGGGATATTCCTCAGTGTTCAGGTCGACGGCTACGAGCGGCTGGTCGCCCATGACGCGTACGGAGTCGGCTTTCACCGCAGTCTTCACGCCGGCTTCCGCTAGCTTCTGCAGGATTGCGGTCAGGTGCGTGGGATCGCATCCGGCAACGTTGATGTCGCCGCCGGTCAAAGCTCCAGCGATGATGAACGTTCCGGCTTCGATGCGATCGGGGATAACGCGGTGCCGGGCGCCGTGGAGTTTGCTGACCCCCTTTACACGGATGGTAGACGTGCCAGCGCCTTGGATTTTAGCCCCCATGGCGTTGAGCAGCGCGGCGAGATCGGCGACTTCCGGTTCACGGGCGCAGTTCTGCATGATGGTCTCGCCATCGGCGAGGGTCGCGGCCATGAGAATGTCCTCGGTACCAGTGACCGTAATTTTGTCGAACACAACTTCGGCGCCACGGAGGCGGTCGCCTTTGAGCGGATCGGTGACGGCCTCGACATAGCCGTGTTCCTGCGTGATCTTTGCGCCGAGACGCTCCAGTCCTTTGATGTGAAGGTCGATGGGGCGAGCACCGATGGCGCATCCGCCGGGCAGAGAGACATGGGCACGGCCACAGCGGGCAACTAGCGGTCCGAGGACAAGCGTGGAGGCGCGCATGGTCTTGACGAGTTCATACGATGCTTCAGGAGCGGCGAGGGTGCGCGCGCAAATCGTGGTGCGATGATGGGCGCGCCCGTAGCCGAGTTCGACCTCGGCGCCCATGGCGGCGAGGAGCTTGCGCGTCGTCTCGATGTCGCGCACCTGCGGGATGTTTTCGAGAATCACCGGCTCGTCGGTGAGCAGAGCTGCCGCCATGCAAGGGAGCGCGGCATTCTTCGCGCCGCTGACTCGGACCGTCCCGAGGAGCGGGTTACCGCCGCGGATTACCAGCTTATCCATGGTTAGATTGTAGCGGCTTCCATCACCGCATCGTGAAATGTCGGACGTACCTGCTTGATTGCCTGGTTCGTGCCGTCAGGCCAGGTGCGGTTAGTTAGCAAAGTTACTGAGAGTTGGCGGTCTGGGTCGATCCACAGCGATGTGCCAGTGTAACCGAGGTGCCCGAAGGAACCGGGCGAGAAGTATTTTCCGGATTGCGAGGGCAATGGCAAAGACGGCGTGTCCCAGCCCAGCGCGCGTGAAGTACCCTCGGGCGCGGATTCTCGTCGCGAAAATAGTTCGATAGTTGTGGAGCGCAAGATGGGGTGTCCGCCGTTGAGCATGGCGTGGGCGAAGATAGCTAGATCTTCGGCGGTCGAGAACAGACCGGCGTGTGGTGCGACGCCACCGAGGATGCTGGCGTTTTCGTCCTGCACTTCGCCTTGGATGATGCGATGACGGAAAGTGCGATCGTCGGCGGTTGGCGGGATGGAATCCTTCAAGGCGGGCGTGGGATTGAAGGTCGTGTGCGTCATGCCGAGCGGTCCGAAGATTTCGCGTTGGCAGAACGTGGCGAGCGATTCGTCGGCGAGGCGTTCGAGGACAACGCCGAGAATGATAAAGCCAATGTCGCTGTATTCGGCGCGCGCACCGGGGGCAGCGGTGAGCGGCGTGGTGAATACCGCTTGCAGAAGGTCTTCCCGCTTCTTGGCGCGCAGGAAAAGCTTTTCGTAAGCGGGCAGACCGGAGCTGTGCGCGAGCAGCATGCGCAGTGTGACTTCGCGTCGGCGAGGGTCGTTGTTATCGTTGTCGAGCGCACCAGCGAATTCGGGGACGATCGCGCTGACGGGAGCTTCGAGATCCAGCAATCCGCGCTCGTAGAGGATCATGGCCATTGTGGTCGTGGCGACGACTTTGGTGAGCGATGCGAGATCGAGGATGCTCGCGGCACTGACTTCGGGCGATGCCGGATCGTAGGTGAAGCGGCCGAGGGCTTTGTGGGCTATGAGCTCTCCGTGTAAGGCGACCGCGAGCGAGCATCCGGGGAAGGCGCGGGCGGCGATGGCCTTTTCGAGAACGCCGAAAGCACCGCGAAAGCGATCGTCCTGCGCGGCGAAATTGCGCACCAGGAAGGAAAAACCGGATTCTCGATTCGGCAGCGTCAGGTTCAAAGGCATTTTGTGAACTGATGGGGTTATAGCAAACGCGGCGGGCCGAGGCAAACGGGGAGTTACTCCGGGGGCATCGTTGGTACCGTTCAGCCTTGAGCCGCATCTCCAGCGTCATGTAAAGTCACAGCAGACGTGAAACGCCTATCGAAAAATCTGCTGTTCTGCGCTTTCCTGTTTTCTGTCGCCGCGTTCTCGCAAATTTCGCTGGATTCCCGCCTCGCTGTGCTCGATCCCGTCATCCTCGATTCCATCATCAACGATGCCATCGCCGAACGGCAGATTCCGGGTGCAGTCCTTATCGTCGGGCACGACGGACGGGTGGCATATCGCAAGGCTTACGGCAGCCGGGCGCTGGAACCTCGGCCGGAAGCGATGACGCTCGACACCGTGTTTGACTGCGCTTCGCTGACCAAGGTCGTCGCTACTACAACGGCGATCATGCAGCTTTGGGAGAAGGGAAAGTTTCGCATGAACGATCCGGTCGCGAAGTACCTTCCTGAGTTTGGGCAGAACGGCAAGCAGGATATTACGATCCGGCAGTTGCTGGTGCACTACTCAGGGCTGGCTCCGGAACTGGATCGTTCGAAGCCGTGGGAAGGGAAGCAGACGGCGTATCGCATGGCTTTTGAGGAAACTCCGGAGCGGGCTCCGGGTGCGACGTTTGTTTACAGCGATATTGACTTCGTAGTGCTGGGAGCGCTGGTGGAACGGCTTGCGGGCGAGTCTCTCGATGAGTATGCAGCGAAACATATTTTTGGTCCGCTCGGCATGAAGGAGACCCGATTCGTTCCTCCGTCATCATGGGAGTCGCGGATTGCGCCGACCGAAGAAGATGAAAACCAGCACCTGCTGCGCGGAGTGGTGCATGATCCCGCGGCTCGCCGCATGGGCGGCGTGGCGGGCCACGCTGGAGTATTTTCTACCGCCGATGACCTTGCGCTGTTTGCGCAGGCTTTGCTCGATGGCGGGCGAGGCGTGCTGACTCCAGCGACAATTGCCAAGATGACTGCGCCCCAGCAGCCGGTGAATGGGACGGTGCTGCGCGGATTTGGATGGGACATTGACTCTCCTCTTTCTACCAACCGTGGGGAACTTTTGCCAGTAGGCGGTTACGGGCACACGGGATTCACGGGGACTTCGCTCTGGATCGATCCTGCGACGAAGACCTATATCGTGCTGCTGACGAACGCGGTGCATATGAATGTGGTGCCGCCGAAGGAGAAGGGAAGCGCAGTTTCGCTTAGAACCAAGGTCGCGACCGCTGTGGCGGCGGCACTGGCGCTCGATCCCTCTGAAGCGGAGAAGATGCGGGTGGCAACAATTACCGGCTACAACGAAATGCAGAGCGCGGCGCGAAAGCTGGCGGTGCGGAATGGGACGGTGAAGACGGGAATCGACGTGCTCGAGGAGACGAAGTTTGCGGCGCTACATCCGTCGAAAGGTGGGGCTCCGCGAAGCATTGGGCTGCTGACGAATCAGACCGGCGTCGACTCAGAGGGACGCCGGACGATTGACGTGCTCGCGAATGTGTCCGGGATTTCGCTGGATGCGATTTTCAGTCCGGAACATGGAATGACCGGAACGCTGGACACGACCGACGTCAAGAACACGAAAGATGCGGCGACCGGAATTTCGGTCTACAGCGTGTATGGAGCGAGCGACGCGACGCGGCGTCCGCCGATGGACGTGCTGAAGCGGTTGGATGCTGTGGTGATCGATCTGGCGGATGCGGGTGCGCGCTTTTATACCTATGAGGCCACGACGGGTTATTTTCTGGAAGCGGCGGCCAAGACTAGGATTGAAGTGGTCATTCTGGATCGGCCGAATCCGATTACAGGATCGTTTGTGCAGGGGCCGGTGTCGGATATCGGGCAGGAAAAATTTACGAATTATTTTCCTGAACCGGTGCGCCACGGGATGACTCTAGGTGAGCTCGGGAAAATGGTGAATGGCGAGCGGCATATCGGGGCGCGGCTTGAGGTGGTTCGGATGGAGGGTTGGCAGCGTGGGGACTGGTTCGATTCGACCGGGGTTGGCTGGGTGAGTCCTTCGCCCAATTTACGGAGTTTGAACGAATCGACGCTTTATCCGGGAGTGGCGATGATTGAAGGCACGAATGTTTCTGTGGGGCGGGGCACGGATACGCCGTTCGAGGTCGTGGGCGCTCCCTGGATTAAGAGCAAGGAATTTGCCACTTATTTGAATGCTCGCGCGATTCAGAGTGTCCGCTTCGTGCCGATTGTTTTCACTCCATCATCGGGTAACTTTGCCGGGGAACGATGCGAGGGCGTCAACCTGATCATTCTGGATCGAAATACTCTGGATTCGCCGGAATTGGGGATTGAACTGGCCTCGGCGCTGCATAAGTTGTATCCGAACGACTTCAAACTGGAGCGGATGGCGGACCTGCTGGTCAATCAGGCGGTGTTCGATGCGATCGGGACGGGGGAAGATCCGCGACGGATTGCCGAGGACTGGCAGGAGCGGCTGGATGAATTTGTGCGCCTTCGAGAACAGTATCTGTTGTACAAGTAGCGAGCGTGTGAGCCTCAGCGCACATCCCGAAGCAAATCTCAAAGCAAATCTCAAAACCCACTCGGTAATTCATGTTCCCACGAGGACTCCTCAGCTACAATTACCGGTGGTACGCAGGTTGGCTATGCCCGATACTCTTCCCTTCATTCCGAGTTCGTTTTACCGTTGCGCTGGCCCGAATTGCGGGGTGTTAAAAGGCGTCAGTGACCGCTGGTGGATCATGTGGAGTTCGTTCGACGATTACGATGTGCCGGTCATGCATCTGGCGCCGTGGGACGAAAAACTGGCAGTCCAGGAAGGCGCGCTGCATGTTTGCGGCGAGGGCTGCGCGCAGAAACTACAGTCCCAGTTCATGGGGAATGTGCTGGAGAGTCGGTCGCGGAGAAGCAGTGGTTAGGCCTTGCGTAAGGACTGCCGTCCTCCGTCGTCGTACAAAAGCTGGTTCTCAGCTAACGGGGGGCGCATCTCAGAATGCAAGTAGGTTGCTTACTATCCTCAAAAGGTAGGTCATTCGATGAAGATGCTGGCTGCTTCTATTTGGGTTTTGCTACTGATGGGAATCGCGGCGGCACAGACGTCTCTGGCTCCGGATCCGGGCGCGCAAGCGGTCGAGTCGGGTAAGACCATGCTGGCCATTCCGGCGGGCACCACCGTTCCACTCTCGCTGAAGCAGGCGATTTCAACGAAGACAGCCAAGGATGGGGACCCGGTATACGCGGAGACTGCCTTTCCGTTCGTGGTCAACGAGCGGGTGGTGATTCCGGCAGGGACTTATATCCAGGGAAAGATCGAGCGCGTGCAGCGCGGTGGGCACGTCAAGGGGCGCGCTGAGGTGCTGATCCATTTCACCTCGATGATTTACCCCAACGGTTATACGGTGATGCTTGGCGGTTCCATCGAGAACGCGCCTGGGGCCGAGACGACGTCGATGAAAGATTCGGAAGGGACGATTCGACAGGACAGCGACGCCGGGAAAAAAGCCGAGACCGCTGCGGGGACGGCAACTACGGGAGCGGTCCTCGGCGCTGTAGTCAACGGCGCTAAGGGAGCCGGCATCGGCGCGGGCGTTGGAGGAGCCGCTGGCCTGGCAATCGGAATGCTGTCGCGGGGCGCCGACGTCAGACTAGACGCGGGGACGTCGATCCAAATGGAGATCCAGCGCGAAGTGACGGTGGATGCGAGCCGGATTGCCTCGCGTGACGTCGCCGTTCGAAACTAAGTTCGCGACAACTAGACTCGCGACTTGCGACGAGATGGCGGAGCCAGGGGTTCCTCGCCTGTCGAGCGGTCGGCTTTCGAACAGCAATTCTTTACTTCAACAAAAACATAGCATTCACGTGCGCAGTGACGGTCACGTTCTGGGGCGAGAATTCCGCTGTCGGGGCGGGGGCTGCCGTCGTCCCCATGGCCATGGCACGGTGCTGCAAGGGCGCGATCACGCGAATGTTCTCCGAGGTGTCGACGGAAGCGTAGGTGAGTTCGCCAAGCGTTCGTCCGCTGGCATTGGCAAGCGACTGAGCGGAAGCTCGCGCTCGCTTGTAGGCGTCGGCCACGGCTTTGCTCTTGGCCTCTTCGGTTGATTCCAGCTTGTAGCTGAGCGTCTGGCTTTCACCGACGCTGGCGTCGGCTAGTTGCCCGGTGACGGGGCCGATCTTGGAAAAATCCTTGAGCTTCAGGCTGACACTGGTCGTGACCTGGTAGCCGATCACTTTGTGCTTCGGGTTTTTCCAGTCATACTGGGGATTTACAGCGAAGAAGCCGATCTCGGCAGACTTGGGATCAATTCCGTTGGCGCGCAGAACCTGGCGCGTGGCCTCGGCTTGTTTGGAGGCCTGGTCGTAGGCGTCTTTGGCGCTGTCGGCTTGCGCCGAAATGTTGAACTGGATGAGCGCGGTATCGGGCGCGGTTTCAAACTTGCCCTCGGCGCCGACGTAAACAGTGTTGGGCAGAGCGTTGAGTGTGGGAGTCTGCGCGATCAAGAGAGTACTCAGAACCAGAATTGCGCTGAGAGTGACAACGGCCTTTTTCATTGTTTGTCTCTTTTCGTTTGTCTCTTTTCATCGGATGTTTGTGGATGTTAAAGCTGCAGTTTCGACCGGAGTGCTGAATCCGGACCTGAAGCTTTCCTTATACCACTCTAATCTTAGAACGCAGCAAGGCTCCCGAGTTGCCATCGAAAGGATTGAAAAGAAAAAAAGTTGCGGACTGGCGTTTGGAAGAGGTGAATCGGACCTTGACAATGCCTGGCGCGGGATGCAAACAAGCACCTGCGCTCGTGGTTACGTTTTAGGGAAAGACGGACCTTGCCCATCAATGTCGTTCCGTAAGTTTTCCCAGATATTGTCGGGCATTTCGAGAAACACCTGGACGATCTGAGGATCGAACTGGCGGCCGGCCCAGAGAACGATTTCCGCGCGCACAGCCTCCATGCTCTGAGCCTTACGGTAGGGTCGGTCGGTTCTCATGGCATCCAGCGTATCGGCAATTGCGAAAATTCGGGCACCCAGTGGGATCTCGTCGCCTTTCAATCCACGAGGATAGCCGAGTCCGTCGTAGCGCTCCTGGTGGGCGTAAACAATCTCGGCGGGCTCAGCCAAAAACGGGATTCGCGAGATGATCTTATAACCTCGGTAGCAGTGCTCCCTCATGATTGCCATCTCGTCGTCCGTGAGTTTGCCGGGCTTGAGCAGGATGGCATCGGGAATGGCCATCTTGCCGATGTCGTGCAGGAAGGCTCCGCGGGCGATCACCTCGATCTCCTCTTTCGGCAAGCCCATTTTGCTCGCAATGGCCATGGTGAACGCGGTCACGCGTCGGGAGTGGCCTTCGGTCTCGGCGTCCTTGGCGTCGAGCGCAGAGCCCAAAGCTTCGAGCATCATGTCATACGACCTCTTCAGGTCCGACAGCGCCGTTTTCAATTGCTGGGTGCGTTCCGCAACCAGGACCTCAAGGTTGTTGCGATAGGCATCGTTTTCGCGCTTGAGGCGGCGATTCTCCAGGGCCCGGCGGACCGTGGCCAGCAGTTGCTCGCGCTCGAAAGGCTTGGGCAGGTAGTCGTAGGCCCCGTTGCGAATCGCCTGCAGCGCGACCGAAATGTCGTGGACCGTAGTGACCATGACAATGGGGACGTCAGGGTAACGTTCCTTGGCACGCTCCAAAAGCGCAATCCCATCCATTTCCGCCATCATCAGGTCAGAGAGGACGAGATCGAATTCGTTGCCCGACTCCAGAATCGAGAGGGCTTCGATGCCATTGGCGGCCTGGCGAGTGTGGAAATGGGCGCCTTCGAGCATGGAACAGACAATCTCGCGGATTGTTTCCTCGTCGTCCACCACGAGAATGCGATCGTTAGGCATGGCGCTGAGTGAATGTATCGCTCATTTTAGGCTTCGACTTCACGTTCCGAAAGTAACCAATTGGAGACGGAAATCCGGCAACGATGAAGGCCGAGCGTGATATTTAAAAGCTTGGGTGTTGGTGCGCCTATCTAAAGTGCGCATGCCCGGCATGCACTTATCTATTGTGCGTTTGTGCGTTTATCGTTTGCGCGTTTATCTATGGGCCCTGCCTGGTTATTTGGGAATTCGGTTGGCACGTTGACGGTCCCCTGGTCGACCGTCCACTCTTTGACCAGTCCCTGGTTGACGGCGCGGGAAACAGCTGCCCTGATCGCGGTGGCGGTTAGTCTGCTCTTCTTCCGGGTCTTTCGGGAACGATGTCTGCTGGTCTGGGGAGCGGCCTGGGTCGCCTATGGAGCGTTTCTTTGGGCAACGGGCGCGGGTGAGTCATATGCCGCGTCACCGTCGATGGCGGCCTTCGCGCAGGCCGACTTTGTGCTGGCGATAGGGTTGTTCGCGGCGGCGGCGCTGATGTTGGCGCAAGCGCGGCGAAGCCTGATGGTGTTGGCGGCATTTTCCTGGGTGCTGATGATTTTTGCGGCAATGAGGCCGCTGTATTTTCCGGATTCAGTGTATTTTGTGGATTCGAAAATTTTCGGGCTGGATGTAGCGTGCCGGCTGGTTGCGGCCGGGGCGGTGGTGGAACTACTGCGCTGCCGGTTCGGACGTATCGGGCTGGGATCATTGCTGTTCAGCGCGGGACTGTTGACGTTGAATCTGAACTGGCCACTGTTTACCAGTCGTATTCCGAGCGAAGGCTACCTGTTGGCGGAAGTGCTGTTCGGTTCAAGCCTCTTGCTGATCGTGCTGGACGAGTCCCGGCTGCGCACCCGCCGGCTGGCGGTGCTGAACGAGTTGACGGCGACGATTGCGCGCGGCCAGAATCCTGCCCCGATGATGCAGTCTGCGCTGGAGAAACTGAAAGCGATCGCGGAAGCGAAGGCGGCATGGTTCCAGTTGATGGTCGGCGACCATCTGGAGCCAACGCAGCATGTCGGTCTGTCGGGGGAATTTCTGCGAGCCATCGCTCAAAGCGGGAGCGATGAGACGCAGGCCCGTATCCTCCAGGAAAACCGGGCGGTCGCGATGAGACTCTCACAGACGCCGCTCCCCGAGCAGGAACAACTGAGGAAGCACGGCCTTCGTCATGTGGTGCTGCTGCCGGTCCTGGGCAAGAAGACGGTGATCGGGATGCTCTCGCTCGGCTACTCGGGTAGCCGGCGCCATACCCGCGAAGAATTGGAATTTCTGGAAACGGCAGCGCAGGCGCTGGGCATTGCGGCAGAGAATCTGCGATTGCTGGAGCAGGTGCTGCGCTCGCAACGGCAGTGGATGAATACCTTCGATTCGATTCAGGATCTGATTTTGGCGCACGACGCGGACTTCCACATCCTCAAGACCAATCAAGCCCTGCTGCAGCGGCTGGAAAAAGCGCCGGCCGATGTGCTCGGCAATCTCTGTAAAGAGGTTCTACCGCAAAGGCGCGCCTGGAGCGGATGCCCGTATTGCGAACGAGGCTCGGGAGTGACGGAGGGAATGGATCCGTGTTTCGGCGGGCAGTCGGTGGTATCGACCTCATCGTATGCCGAGCAGGGAAGCCAACAGAAGGGCACCATCCATGTGGTGCACGATACGACCGCACGTCAGATGGCGGAAGAAAAGTACCGCATGTTGTTTGAGCAGGCGCAGGAAGGCGTCTTCGTAGCGACGCCGGAGGGCAATCTGCTCGACTGTAACGACGCTTTTGTCACCATGCTCGGTTACAGCAGCCGGGACGAGTTGATGGCGCTCGACGTGGGCGCCATGCTGCATGCGGTTCCGGAGGAGCGGGAACTTTTTCGCAAGGAAATCGAAGCGCACAACTACGTGCGCAACTTTGAGATCACGGTGCGCCGCAAAGACGGCACGCTGCTGGTGGTGGCGCAAAGTTGTTTTGCGACGCGCGATTCGATTGGACGCATTGAGCGCTATCAGGGCTTCGTGCTCGACATCACGGAGAAGAAGCGCTCGGAAGACGAGATGCGCCGGCGCAATCGTGAGTTGAATGCGCTCAACGCCATGGCCGTCATCGCCACCCAGTCATTCGATCTGGATGAAATTCTGAACCTGACGCTGCGCCAGGTGATTTCGCTGTTTGCGGCGGAGACCGGCTCGGTCTATCTGGCAACGGAACCGGAGGGTACCTACCGGCGACGCGCGGGTTGGGGTCCGCGCAGCGAGGCGCGCGTGCGCATGGCCGAAGTTGTCTTTCCGGAAGGGTTAGGCGAACTGGTGATGCGCTCGAGAGCGGAAGTGGTGACGCAGGATTTTGTGCCGCACCTGCCTCCGGCCGTGGTGGAGTTTGCCTGTGCCGACCGATTGCCCTGCTGGATCTGGGTCGTACTCTGGGGCAAGGAAAAGCCCATTGGCATCATGGGGATCGCCAGCAAGGAAGAACGGCACTATTCGAGTAACGATGAAAATCTGCTGGTCGCCATCAGCCGGCAGCTGGCGACTACGATCGAAAAGGTGCAGCTCTACGAGGAAACTTGCCGGGCCTACGAGGACTTGCGGCGGACGCAGGAGCAACTGCTGCAGAGCGAGAAGATGTCGGCGGTTGGACAATTGATTGCTGGTGTGGCGCATGAATTGAATAATCCGCTGACCGCGATCCTCGGTTACGCGCAACTGCTGGAGGGTGCGGGTCTTGATCCCCAGTCAGCCGACTACGTGCGTAAGCTGTTCAAGCAAGCCCAGCGGACGCACCGGGTGGTGCAGAATCTGCTTTCTTTTGCGCGCCAGCGCAAGCCGCAAAAACAAGAAGTGGATTTGTGCAAGGTGCTGGAAGAGTCACTCACGCTGCGGGAGTACGATTTGAGGGTCAACAACGTCTCGGTGGAACGTGAAATTGCCGAAGCCGTACCGTCGGTCGTCGGCGATCCGCATCAGTTGGAGCAGGTCTTCCTGAACGTTATCAATAACGCGCTCGATGCCATGGTGGAGAACAACGGCAGCGGTGTGTTGAAAGTGCGCGTGTTCAAGAAAGACGCCTACGTGTGCGTGGAGTTCGATGACAGTGGTCCGGGAATTAAGGACCCGAGCCGGATTTTCGATCCCTTCTATACCACCAAGTCGGTGGGCAAGGGAACCGGCCTGGGATTGAGCATCTGCTATGGCATCGTCAAGGAACATGGCGGGGAGATTCTAGCGCGCAACCGCGAAGAAGGCGGCGCGACGATTGCAATCCGTTTGCTCGCGAGCGAGAAACCCGCGCTGCCGGAGCCGGTGGCGCCGGTGCGGCGCGAGTCGCTGCTGGCCGGCCGTGTGCTGCTGGTTGAAGACGAAGAAGCAGTGATGGAGTTTGAACGGGATGTGTTAGTCGGGGCGGGAGCCGAAGTTACCACCTCCATGAGCGTGGAGGACACGCAGCAGCGGCTGCGTAACGGCGCTTTCGATGTCATCGTGATGAATGGGCGCATGCCGGGCGGATGTAGCGCGCGAGAAATGTATGAGTGGATCGCGAAAAACTGCCCCGGGCTCGAGAAGGGGCTGCTGCTGACGTTTTCCACTGTGACCGACGCCGAGACTCGAAGTTTCCTTCAGGAACACGGCGTGCCGTCGCTGGCCAAGCCGTTTGAAGTGGCGGACCTTATCTCGCTGGTGCGTGGCCTGAGCCAGAGAGAAGGGAAACCTGCAATCAAGACGACAATGACGACGCAAGAAGTGACGACGCAAGACGTGACGACAAACGAAGTAACGAAGCGCGAAGAAAAAGCCTTCGTCGCGGGCGCCGGAGCCTAGTTACAGAAAACCGTCAGCTCTGAAGACTGACAACTCACAACCTCGTCTAAAGTTGGAGCTTTAAGCTCAGTATCATTTCTGCAATCAACTTTTCGTTGCGCCGGTACCAGCGCCAGTGCCCTTCTCGCGTGGCTTCCACCAGACCGGCTTTTTCCAGGATTCGCATGTGATGCGAAACGGTGGGCTGCGCCAACCTCACACGCTGCTCAATATCGGCCGCACAGAGTCCGTTTTCCTTATCGAGGGAGCAGCCACCTTTTTCTTTGAGCGCTTGCAGAATGCGGCGGCGAGTGGGGTCGGCAATGGCGTGCAGAAAGCGATCGAGATGGGGAACGGCCATAATTATTTGTAATTTGTAATTTCAAATTTGTAATTTGAAATCGATCCAATGCCGAGTGCTTTTCAATTGCAAATTACCAATTACCAATTACAAATTATTTTTTCACAATCGGGTTGTAGCCATCGCTGATGAGGCGGGCGCGCATGGCCTCGGCATCCTTAATCTCGGCATAAGGTCCGACCTGAACGTGATAGAACTTGTCGGCGGTAGGGTTATTCGCGCTGAAGGCGGGATACTGTTTCTTCTTCAGAGCCTCGACCAGCGCCTCCGCGTCTTCCTGCCGGCTAACCGCGGCGACCTGCACATAGTAACTGGAGCTGTAGCCTCCGCTGGCGGGTGCCGCAGGTGCGGCGGGTACGGCGTTTGTGGGCGCCTCCGGGGCCGGAGCCACGGCGGTTGCGGGCACCGATTGCGCCTTTGAACTTTGCGTCGCGGAACTTTGCGTCGCGGAGCCTTGAGATGCGGAACCTTGGGTCGCGGTATCCGGCGGCGTGGCGGCGTCGGCAGTCTTCTCGCCTACCGCTTTGTAAAAGCTGAAATCGGTAGAGTTAGACTGCGGGGTTTGCTGAGCTGTGTTGTTCTTTGCGGCTGAGGGCCGAACCACGGTCGCCGGAGTTGCCACTGAAGCGCTCGGCCAGCCGCTGGCAGCCGCGATGGTGGTCCTTCGGCCGAGCGAAAAGCCGATGGCAAAGAAGAAAGCACAGACCAGCACAAAAGCGAAAAAAATGGCCAGCATGCGGCCGGTGCCAAGGGTGATCTCCGTATCCTGTTGCGCGGTAGCCATGGAAAAATCGTTGACCTCTAGTCTTTTGCCGGCGCGGCGGGCGTTTTCGCGCCTGCCAGCAAGTTCTGCAAACCGGAATAGAAATCGATCGGAACCGGGAACACGACGGTGGTATTTTTCTCGACCCCGATTTCAGTCAGCGTCTGCAAATACCGTAACTGGATACTCGCCGGCTCAGAAGATAACAAGTGTGCAGCATCCACCAGGCGCTGCGCGGCCGAGAACTCGCCTTCGGCGTGGATGATCTTCGAGCGCTTCTCGCGTTCCGCCTCGGCCTGCTTGGCCATGGCCCGCAGCATGGACTCGGGCATATCCACCTGCTTGACTTCGACGTTCGCGACCTTCACGCCCCAAGGCGCGGTGTGCGTGTCGAGGATGCTCTGCAGGCGCAAATTAATCTTGTCGCGGTGGGCGAGCAATTCGTCGAGTTCCTGTTCGCCGAGCACGGAGCGCAAAGTAGTCTGCGCAAACTGTGAAGTCTGGTAGGCGTAATTCGAGACTTCGACCACCGCCTTGTTCGGATCGATCACGCGCAGAAAAATGACGGCGTTCACTTTGAGCGTGACGTTGTCGCGGGTGATGATGTCCTGCGGCGGAACTTCAAGCGCCTCCTGCCGCAGCGAAATGCGCACCATGCGGTCGACCGGAGCGAATACCAGAATCACGCCCGGTCCCTTGGCCGCAATCAGGCGACCGAGACGGAAGATGACGCCACGCTCATACTCGGCCAGTATCTTGATGGAACTCAGCAGGTAGATGATGAGGATGACGACAGCAACGGTGATCACTGGAAACCCGAGATCCATAAATGCCTCCACGCAACTCGCAATTCAGAGTATGAGCGGATTGTAGCGCACGCGGACGACTGCGGGCTGTGAGGAACGGGGGAGTGGAGTGTTTAGGATGATGCGGGTCGAGAATCAATTTCCGATGTTAACTCCGACGTTACTAACTGTCTGGTATGGGGGTACCCCCCCTCCCCCCTGGGTAGTGGAATCATGGGGTTAGCGAGGCAATAATATACTTGACTGACTGTAAGAAATTTGCTACAGTTCAGGCATGGAAACACCGAAAACACTCCAAGCCACTATCCAGTTCTTCAGCGACTACGAAAACTGCCGGAAGTTCATGGTTTTCGTGCGCTGGCATGACAGCGTAGTCCGCTGTCCACGTTGCCATTCCGAGAAGGTTTCCTATCTCGAAAAGGCGCGCCTGTATCGCTGCTACGGCGATCACCCCAAGCAAAAGTTCTCGCTCAAGGTTGGGACCGTGTTCGAGGATTCGCCGATCCCTCTCGAAAAGTGGCTGCCCGCCGTGTGGCTCGTCGTGAATTGCAAGAACGGAATCTCCAGCTATGAACTGCATCGCGCTCTGGGAGTAACTCAGAAGTCGGCATGGTTCATGCTGCATCGGATTCGCACCGCCGTGAAAGAAGATCATGGCCCGTTCAAGCTGGGCGGTCCCAATACCGAAGTCGAGACCGACGAAACTTTTATCGGCGGCAAAAAGCAGAACATGCATAAGGACAAGAAAGTCCGCTACGAAGCCAAGGGCGGTCCTTTTGGAAAGACTGTCGTTATGGGTCTCTTGGACCGCGATCTTCGCAAGGTGCGCGCCAGGGTTGTTCCGAACGTCAAGCGTGAGACTCTGCAATCGGAGATAATGAAACAGGTAAAGTACGGCTCCAAGGTCTACACCGACGATGCGGTCGCCTACGACGATCTGCGCTCGCGGTTCGTGCATGAAGTGGTCAACAAATCCGAGAGCTACGTTCGCGGGCGCGTGCATGTGAACGGGATGGAAAACTTCTGGAGCCTGCTCAAGCGCGGCCTGAGCGGAACCTACGTTGCCGTGGAGCCGTTCCATTTGTCTCGTTACATTGACGAACAAATTTTCAGATACAACAATCGCGCCACTAAGGACAATCCACTGACTGACGCGGACAGATTCCACCTAGCTTTATCGCAGATCGCGGGGAAGCGGTTAACCTATGCGGAGGTAACTGGCAAGGTGGGAGAAACGGCCTTCTAATCGTTTTCGCGGGAAGCGCGGGAAGCGGCCTTCCGCTTCCGCGTCTTCGCCCGCTTCTCAGCGTCGAGTTTCGCCTTGATTTCGGAGTGCGGAACTGCAACGAGTCGGCGCATAAAATTCGTGAATTCGCCGAAGTCGCCTTCAACATTCTTGGCGGAGTGGGTCGGGCGATTTGGCTTTTGCGGCACGACAGGTTTAGTGTGCGATGTCGCCCTGCAAAAGTCAACACGGCTTGCTTTATCCACTCCGCTTGGGGGATGAAGTGAACTTCCGCCTTACCTATGACGGGCCGCTTAAAGCAGCGAGTCAGAGTGAAAATCGAAGAATTGACAAGCACAACATACGGCGCATCTTTCATCGCCAATCGGATCGTCTCTATACAAATCGGGAAGTGCTGCATGAGCAATTTGGGCCGGAAACAGCCGCCAGCACTATCTACAATCTGAATAAGTCCTACAAGCGCGGCGAGTTCGTCTGTTTCCCCATAATCCGCTCGGACCTTCATCTCGTATGCGATCTCGACATTCTTTTCCTGAGAAGGGAGAATCCTGGTTCGCTCATCTGCGGTGGCGGCGATCTTGATAATCGCATTAAGGTTCTGTTCGATGCTTTGCGGGTGCCTCAAGACGACAATGAAGTTCGCGGCCTGTCACCATCCGACGACGAAGTCCTGCTAATGTGCCTCACCGAGGATGACAAACTGATAACAGGATTCCGTTGCACTACCGATAGATTGCTGGAACCTCCGGCTTCAGAAGCCGAGGAAAACAATGTCCGCCTGATTATCAATGTCGAGGTAAAAGCTACGAAGTTGACCATCGCAAACATGGGATACTTCGCCCACTTCTAGGCGTATAATTCGCGGCGTTATGAGTGGTGGACTTCACTATACCTTCGATTGTCCTGACTGCGCAGCGCCCATTGCGATCCCTCTTGAAATGCTATCCCAAGCATTTCGAGATCTAATTCAGCCATCCGAGGATGTCGAGCCGATTGTTTTTGTATGTGCTCACTGCAAGCACGTGCAAAATCGTAATTTAACGAGAAAGAGTCAGAATCCACCCCTGGGGCCAATGGTATTGCTATCCCGCGACTCAGGGTGGACCTGCGTCGGCTGGCTAAAATGCGAAGGGGCCACCTGTAAATTTCTCTTCCCACTATTCGCCAAATGGAATCCGGGCCTTTCCGAAGTAGAGCAACTGGCCGCGCAGAAGGAATGGAAATGGGATGGCCTGACATGTCCCGACGGCCATCCAATCCCAAAACCGGCGTAAACTTCACCATGTGTCAATATTGACACGCTACCCTGTCACGGTGCAAATCATTATATAGTCAGTCAGCTATATTAGTGCCGTTAGCGAGAAATTCCCGCCAGATCTTTGAGTTTCAAGGACTTATAGCCAAAGTCTTTGAGAACCAATGACTTAGCGGCGATTTTGCTTCGCTGGATTGTCAAAGAGCGTCCCAGAATGGGATTTTGGCGGCTTCGGGGGTCGCTTCGGAGACGGGCACACGTCGGGCTGCTCCGATCAGATCGCTATTATCGCGCACGGCGGGCTGGGAGTCTGTGATGGGGCACACAGATAATTTGTGATGAAAAAGTGCGGTGCCTGGGTGCGGAGGCGTGAGCGCTCGCGGCCTCCCACTCATCGCAAAGTGCGCGATGAGTTGGGCACCCGGCTAATCAGTCAATCTCTTTCGACAGAGCTTGAACGCTATCCCGGCAATAGTCCGAAAGGGTATGAGCCTGTCGCCCCAGAAGCGGCGCATATTTGAAGAGAGCGTCAACTGGGTTTTTCTCTTGCTTCAATCTCTCCAGCAGCTTTTTCGGGTCAACTTCTCCGGGCAGGAACTTGAACTCGGGAGGCACATCCTCCACAAAAACTCCGATCGGGTCAACTTTCGTCTGAAAGAGAGCATTCACGATCTCGGCCTGCGCGGCCAAGTCAGAAGCGGTTTTGTGCATGCGCTCCGTTAATTCTGCCTCCATCTGACGAGCTTTCTCCACTCTTTCTTTGTCACTGAGGCCAGGTTGTAATCCGAGATTCAAAAGATGAATTGGCAGGTTTGCAAGATCAGAAGTTGAACCGGCATCGCGATAGCAGGCGGAAGCGTAGTCGCGCATCGCCGCAACACGAGTCTCCCTCTTAGCCTGAAGTAGTTGCTGATGGCCGATAAACGACTGGGTAAAAATGCCAGCCACGGAAAGTGAGCACGGGCACGATAGCAGCACGCAGTCTTAGTCCATGTTCTGTTTGTTGGCCCTTCGTGTTAGTTGCGGCCGGCGAATCTTCCGTCATGCTGACCCCAAATATACGCCAAGACAGAGGTGTGCCCGTCAACCAAGACGGCCCTCGAAGCTGCGGGTGCCCCACTCATTCGCGCTCTTTGCGAATGAGTGGGATGCTGCGAGTGAGGAGAACACTCGCGCCCTCGCCAAACGTCGCGACCGGACGCCTCTTGATCTCCATCGGCCACTCCTGAAATTTCACCCGCACCGGTCCAATCTCTCGGTAGAGATAAGAGCAAAAGCTGCTCCACTGCCACTGCTCGGGGCGGTCTACTAACCCGCGCTTTACCGGATTACGATGTATGTAACGCAATTTCTCGATGTGCTTCTGTTCTGTCCACACGTTGAAATCGTAGAAGCGCTTCTGCCATACCGGTTGGGGGTGAGGGCTCCCACTCATCGCAAAATGCGCGATGAGTGGGGCACCCTTACTCTTATCCTTACTCTTATCTTTGGTTCTTAGCTTCCTTGTGAACCTTTCTTTTACTACCTTCATTACCACCGACGGATCTCCTAACTCCGGTTCGGTTATTAGCAGATGGAAGTGCTCCGGCATGATTACGTATCCGTGAACCACAAAACGGTACTTCTGGCGCGCTTGTTCCAGGATGGCAAGGAGAAGGTCGCGGCGTTCGGGCGTGGCCAGCTGGGGCTCGCGGTCGTAGCAGCTGCAGGTTATGAAATGCAGGTGGTTATTGCCGTAGTAGCGATGCAGGCCTTGGGTCATCCCGCTATCGTAGACTCAGAGTTTTTGGTTTGGCTGTGACCCTGCTCTCAGTCGGTTTGTGACGAACCCACTCATTCGCACAAAACGCGAATGAGTGGGGCACCCGCCTTGTATCGCCTTACGCTATTACTGTTCTAGAGGCTGTTGCGGGATCGACGCGCAGCGTAAGTCCCTCGACCTGCCGTACGACGATTTGTTCTCCGGCGGGGATGGGGATGGTGGAGACGGCGTCCCAAAGCTCGCCGTGCACGAAGACTTTTCCGGCGGGCGCCAGCTGGGTTTGGGCGATTCCGATTTCTCCGATTAGGCCTTGTTCTCCGGTGACAATCTTGTTGCGGCGGGCGCGTACGGCGATGCTCATCAGGAAGGCGGTGATCAGTCCGAGCGGGATGCTTACGGCTAGCGCGGTTACTAAGTGGACTCGCATTTCGGGGATGGGCGCGTCTACCAGGAACAGGCCTCCCAGGGTTAATAGGACGATACCGCCGGTGGTTAGTACGCCGTGGCTGGCGAATTTGGCTTCGGCGGCGAAGAGCGCGAAGGCTCCTATAATCATGGCTATGGCTGCGAAGCGCACGGGCAGCAGGTTCAAGGCGAAGGCCGCCAGAAGGATGAAGACTACGCCTACGGTTCCGGGAATGACTGCGCCGGGATGGTTGAATTCGGCGTATAGGGCTAGTGCTCCGATGGCTAACAGGATGAAGGTTACGTTCGGATCCATGATGTAGGAAAGGATGCGCTCTTTGAGCGTCATGCGATAGTCGCGCACGGGTTGGTCGTCCAGGTGGAGCGTGACGGTTGTGCCGTTGAAGCGCTTGAAGCTCTTTCCGCTGAGCTGGTGGAATAGGTCCTGCTCGTTGGGAGCGATGTACTCGATCAGTTTCTTGTCTAAAGCTTCCTGTTCGGTAAAGGATTTCGATTCGCGTACGGCGCTCTCCGCCAGTTCGACGTTGCGTCCGCGTTTGGCTACGACCGAGCGCATCAGGGCTGCGGCGTCGTTTTCCATTTTCTGTTTCATTACATCGTCCATCTTTTCGCCGAGAATTACGGGATGCGCGGCGCCGGTGTTGGTTCCGGGAGCCATGGCGGCGACGTCGGCGGATTCGAGGATGAAGAAACCGGCCGATGCGGCGCGGCTGCCGCTGGGCGTTACGTAAATGATGACCGGGACGGGCGAGGCCACGATCTTCTCGATGATTTCGCGCGTCGAATCGACAAGGCCTCCGGGAGTGTTGATCTCGATCAGGACGGCTTGATCGTGGTCGGTGGTTGCGACGGCGAGGGCGCGGCCAATGTATTCGGCGGTGACGGGCTGGATGGCGTCGTTGATTGCGATTCTCAAGACTTCGGCGGAGCAGGAGGCGGCGAGAAATAAAGAAGTAATTGCGGCGAACCAAACGCGCGACCTCAGTGTATTACTGAGAACTGAGAACCGAGAACTGAGAACTGATTTCATGGCGGTGACAGCGGCTGCGCTTTCTCCGCGAGCTTGGCTGCTAGGGTGCGTTTCAAATCCTGGCCGGCGGAATTGCCGGGCTCCAGTTGCAGCGCCCGATTGATGTTCTGGGCGGCTGCTTCCATTCTATTTTCTTTCAAGTCGAGGCGGGCCAGAATCACGTAGGCCTCGGCCGACTCGCGAATGCGGAGGGCGGCCTCGGCTTGGGCTCGGGCTTCGCGGGCGTCGCCGCGAGCGTCGTAATCTTCGGCGAGAGCGGTGAGGGGCGCGGTGCTCGAGGGATCGACGGCAGCGGCATGACGGAATTCAGCCTCGGCTTCGGTGGTGAATCCGTGGGCCAGGAGTTCTTTGCCGAGTTCGACATGAAAGCGCGCGTGGGTGCGGGGATCGGATCGGGCAAATTGCTGTTCGGCCCAACTGCCGATCTGCGTGGTCATTTGGCGGAAAGCGTCTTCTTCGTAGTTGTGCTTGATGCGCTCCGTGAAAGACTTTGAGGTTGCGCTGCTCGGTACGATAGCGCCACTGCCAGCAGCGGGCGTCAGGGAGTCGAGCAACATTTTTGCTTCGGCATCGTTCGGGCGATGATCGAGCGTGGCGTGCAGTTCGCGGGCGGCGCCGGCGCGATCGCCAGACTGGGTGAGCGTCACTCCCAGGTTGAAGTGATAGTCAGCATCGCTCGGATCGTTCTGAATTGCTCTTTCAAAATAGTCGGCGGCTGTCTTCGGGCTGTGGCCACGGCGGGCGGCGACTACTCCAAGGTTGTTATAGACCTCGGCCAGGGGCAGGCGCGCGGCGACAAATTCAAAGGCGCTTTCGGATTTTGTGAAGTCTCCGTGAGCGTAGGCGGCGAGACCGAGATAGAAATTTGCCTCGCGAGCGACGGCGGACGAAGGCTGAATTTGACCCAAGGCCGCGATGGCCGGTTCGTAGGCGCGCTGGGCGTAATAGGTCTTGCCCAGTCCGAGCCAGGCTTGCGCGTAATCCGGATTGAGGCGGGTCGCTTCGCGATAGTGCTGCACTTTTTCTTCGGCAGACGAAGCGAGCAAACCGCGCACGTAGTTTTCGAGGGCGTCGAGGCGCACGGGCGGAACGCTTGCGATGTACTTGTCTTTTGGAACAGGGAAATCGGCGCGGATCAAGTGAAGCAAATCCCACGACAACGCGGATTGCAAGTTGCCGAGATCGGCCAGCGGCCCGGACTCGGTGGCTTCGGGCAAAAGTTTCTGAGCCCGCATATCGAGTAACTGCGCGGTTGCCGTCAGGCGCGCGCCGTCATAGCGATAGGAGCCGAGTATTGCGTAATCGACATCCATTTGCTCGGCGATGCGGTAGAGGGTGGCGCGCGACGCATGAACGCCGGCCGGAACTCCCTGGCGATCGTACGCCCGCAGACGTTCGTCACGGCTGGCTATGTACAGTACGGGTGAATTGAGCTGCTCGTGAAAAGTCTCGGGAAAGGATTCGCCCAGCCATTCCAGGCCCGGAGTCGGGGAAGTATTTTCGAAGGGAATCACGACCATGGTCCGTCCGACTACGATGCGGCCGACTTCGGTTCGGGCTGAGGCGGGAACATCCTGGGCGCGAAGCGAGGGGCAGAATAGCAGCGAAGCCACAAAGACGAAAACAGCGGCGCGTATCACGACAAGTTAATTATATCGGCAGGGGAGGTGCATCATGGGTGCGACTGGCCTGTGGGAATCGCTGGCTCGGAGGAGCCGCTTTCTTTCGACTTTGGATGAGACTGGGGTTGGGACTGGGGTTGGGGCTGGATCCAGCCGGGCAGATCGTTGCTGCCGGTGATGAGGCGAGCGCCGCGCTCGTAGGTGAGATACGACCATGCCCACTGGATCATCACGATCAGGCGATTGCGGAATCCGATCAAGAAAAGAATGTGTACCAACAGCCATGCCAGCCAGGCGAAATATCCGGACAACTCGAGCTTACCGAACTGGGCGACGGCCGAAGCGCGGCCGATCGTCGCCAGGCTGCCTTTATCGTGATAACGAAAAGTGCGTCGCGGTTGATTTTCGAGGTCGCGCGCGATGGTGTCCGCAACCCAGTCGCCTTGCTGAATGGCGACCGGCGCGACTCCGGGGAGCATCTTGCCGTTTTCGTCCTTGAGCGCGGCGAGGTCGCCGATCACAAATACTTCCGGGTGTCCCGGAATGCTGAGGTCGGGCTGGACGAACACGCGGCCAGCGCGGTCGATGGGAACACCCAACTTTCGGCCGAGCGGTGAAGCGGCAACGCCCGCGGCCCATAGAACCACCGCGGCGGAAATTCTTTGGTCGCCCGCCCAAACTGCACCGGGCTCAATGCGGGTGACGACGTGGGAGGTGCGAACCTCGACTCCCAGGTGTCGCAGTTGAGCTTCCGCTTTCCGGGAAAGCTCTTCGGAATAGGTTGCCAGAACTCGGGGACCACCTTCGATCAGCAGTATGCGGGTTTGCCGCGGGTCGATATTGCGAAATTGGTGGTTCATGGCGTGGCACGCAATTTCAGCCAATGTTCCCGCAAGTTCGACGCCGGTGGGACCGCCTCCGATGACCACAAACTGCAAGGGAGATCCGCTTTGGGTGTCGTCATTTGCAGCTTGGCGCTCGTTTTTCTGGCGCTCGGCGGCCCGCCGCTCGGCCAGTTCGAAGGCGAGCAGAACGCGTCGGCGAATCTCCAGGGCGTCTTCAATCGTCTTCAGACCGGGCGCCAGAGGCTCCCACTCCTCATGGCCAAAGTAGGCATGGGTGGCGCCCGAGGCGAGGATCAGAAAGTCATAATCCAGCGCCTGATCCTTGGTGATGACTTTCTTCTGATCGAGCTGGAAATCGACCACTTCTTCAAGCAACACTTCAACGTTGGAGCGAGCTCTCAGGATCCAACGAATGGGCGCCGCTATTTCGCCGGGAGACAGGCCGGCGGTTGCCACCTGGTAGAGCAGCGGCTGGAAGGTGTGGTGGTTTTTCCGATCGACGAGTGTGACTTGAACGGGAAGCCGAGCGATGCGGCGGGCGGCGGTCAGGCCTGCGAAACCGGCGCCCACGATCACGACCCGCGGTCTTCGCTGGCCGCTGGTTGGCTGTGGTTTCGTTGGCATCTACTATAGAGATTCGGAGAATGGCCGCTTAGACAGAAACTTTTCTCACGCACACCTTTAACGGCTGGGCATCAAATAACACACCATTCCTCTGGCTTCATCGCCCAGCCTCCGCATACACTGCTTCTTCACAGTTTTTTTCTTCAACTTTGATGACCACGGCGCAGCCCAGTTCGTCCGCACTGCGTTTTCTTCTGCCTTCCGTCCGCGACATCATTTTCATTTTTCTTTTCTGGTCTCTGCTGGTGGGCCCTTTATCGAATCGGCCGCTGGCGGACGCGGATATTGGATGGCATATCCGCACCGGCGAGCAGATTCTCGCGACCCACTCCCTTCCCCGCACCGATTCGTTTTCCTCCACCATGCAAGGCCAGCCCTGGTTTGCCTGGGAGTGGCTGTACGACATTCTGATCGGGATTCTCGACCACGCTTGCGGATTGAATGGAGTGGTTTGGCTTGGCGCCTTGCTGGTGGCCGCGATCTTCGCGACGCTGCTTTCGCAATTGCTGCGGCGCGGGACCGGTCTGCTGCTGGCGATCCTGCTCATGCTACTGGCGGAGGCCGCATCGATGATTCATATCTACGCGCGTCCGCACATTGTGAGCTGGCTTTTTTCCCTGCTCTGGTTTGTTGTGCTGGAGCGTTGGGAGCAATCCGGACGTTGGGATGGGGGAGAGCACGCGAGCCAGCCGCGCTGGATTCCCTGGTTTTTTCCTGCGTCGATGTTGCTTTGGGTGAATCTGCATGGCGGATGGATATTTGGAATGGCGCTGCTCGGTACCTACACGTTGGCGGCATTCGTCGAGAGCGTGCGCGCGCAGAAAAACGAAGCGTTTGCTGCGATTCGCGCCTCGCAGCGGGCTCGTGCCATGGCTTCGGCTTTCGCAGCCTCGGCGGTGGCCACGCTGGTGAATCCGTTTGGCTGGCGGCTGCATGCGCACATCTATCGCTATCTGGGCGATCGCTACCTGATGAACCATATCGATGAATTCCGCTCGCCTGATTTTCACGGCTGGGCACAGCGCTCGTTTGCGGTCATCCTGCTGCTTGTGCTGGTCGCGTTCGCGGGCAACCACAAAAAGCTAAGGTTCAGCCACCTGCTGGTCGTGCTGCTGGCGGCGTATGCGGGATTTTATTCGGCGCGCAATCTTCCCGTTTCTTCGATGCTGCTGGTGCTGATCGCCGGGCCGATCCTGTGGGGAAACTTCGTTGCGCTGGCGGATAGGCCGGGCGCCTGGCAATGGGTGCGCAACGGCGCGTTTCGAATCGCAAATTTCTCCGATCGCATGAGCGCGCAGGAAATGGAGCTTCGCGGGCACCTGTGGCCGGTGGTCTCGGTGGCTCTGGCCTTCGCGATTTGTCTTCAAGGGGGATGGCTTGGCTCGCGGCGGCTGATTCATGCGGAGTTTGATCCGAAAAAAATGCCGGTTGCGGCGGTGACTTTTCTGCAGACAGAGAACGCGGAGGAGCCACCGGTCAGGAGGCCGATTTTCTCACCTGATGCTTGGGGAGGGTATCTCATCTACGTGATGTATCCCGATCGTAAGGTTGTAGTCGACGATCGTCACGATCTCTATGGCTCAGAGCGGATTCGGCAGTACTTAATCCTGATGCAGGTCGAGCCGGGATGGCAGAGCGTGCTGGAAGACTGGCAGATTCGGACGGCCCTGTTACCGGCCGACTCAACGCTAGCTAACCTGCTCCGCGAGCTTCCGCAAGATTGGCGGGTCGCGTATGAAGACAAAGTGGCGGTGGTGTTTGAGAAGCGTTGAATGGGCAGAACACTCTCTGCAACCTGAGCGATTCCGCATCATCTGATGTAGTTGAGTTTGGGTCGTTGTTGAGTTTGGGTCAATGAAACATATGCGGATCGCGACCGTGCGCCGATCTCCGGAGAGCTGCCGATGAAGGCGCAGTGTTTGCCGTTTCAGCAGATTCCGCACAGCACACGTCTCTTTCTTGATTATCTTTCCTACACTCCTTCGGTTCGCGGGATGTATCCGCGTTCACCGATTTTTTCCGAGTGGGTGAAAGAAGAAGCCCAGCGCGTCGTTTACGACGGCGCGCGGCGCGGCAAGGTGAGCGAAATTCTTGAGCGGCAGAATCGCGCGTGGGGAGCTTCTCCGAAGACGCTGGCCAATATTGAGCGGCTTCGGCGAGGAGCGCTGGCGGCGGTTACGGGGCAGCAAGTCGGTCTCTTTGGCGGGCCGCTGTTTTCGATTTTCAAAGCGCTGACCGCGGTCAAGTTGGCGGAAGAGGCTACCGCGGCCGGAGTGGACTGCGTCCCGATCTTCTGGCTCGCGACCGAGGATCACGATCTGGCCGAGGTCAACCATGTAGCGTTGCTCTCGGAGCACGGGTTGCCGGAACCATTCGCGGTGGAAAGTCGGGCATTTGAAAGTAACCACGTTGCGGATGCGCCTGTGGGAGCCGTGAAGTTTGGGCCGGAAATTGAGCCGGTGGTCGAGCGTGCTGCGACGCTGTTAGGAGATTCCGAGGTCGCGACTTGGCTGCGGCAGGCGTATCGTCCGGGGGAAACTCTGGGCAGTGCGTTTGCCCTGCTGTTTGCGCGGCTGTTTGCGGATTGGGGCGTCATCCTGTTGGATCCGGCGGATAAGGATTTTCACGATCTTGCAAAACCGCTGTGCCGCGCGGCGATTGAACGGGTATCCGAACTTGATGAGGCTTTGCTGGCGCGAGGCAAGGCTATAGAGGTGGCAGGATATCACCAGCAAGTGAAGGTGACTTCGGCGACGACGCTGCTTTTTGAGGTGAAGAATGGCGCGCGTACTGTCGTGCGGCGCAGAAATAGTGGTAGCAACGGCGTCAGCGGCAACGTCGGCGAGTTCGCGGTCGGCGAGGAGCGGATCTCGCAGAAGGAGTTGCTTGGCCGGATTGAAGAGGCTCCGGAGAAGTTCAATGCGAATGTGCTTTTGCGTCCCGTGGTGCAGGATTATCTGCTGCCTACGCTTGTTTATACCGGCGGCGCGGCCGAAGTCGCTTACTTCGCGCAGGTCGCCGTGGTCTATGAGAAACTGCTGGGACGGGTGACGCCGATCCTTCCTCGTTTTTCGGCGACGTTGATCGAACCTAAGTCTGAGCGCATTCTGACGCGCTACCAGCTGGGGCTGAGTGAGGTGCTACAGGGGCCGGAGAGAGTTCGAGAAGCGATTGCCGCTCGTTCGCTGCCATCGGATTTGCAGAGCCGCTTTTCGGAAGCCTATGCGAGTGCGGAGCAGTCGATGGCAGCGGTTCGCGAATCGATCTCCAAACTGGATTTAACTCTCGTCGAGGCGGCGGATCGTGCCCGAACCCGCATGTGGTATCAAATCAACCGGCTCCATCGGCGTGCGTCGAGGGCGGAGCTGCTGCGAAACGAGGTCATCGAGCGGCACGCGGATGCCTTGAGCGACGCGCTGTTTCCGCATAAGGTGCTGCAGGAACGCGAGGTCGCAGGAGTGAGTTTTGTGGCGCGCTATGGGACGGAGTTACTCGCGAATCTTAATAGGAAGATTCATCCTGATTGCCACGATCACCAGGTGATTGAGGTGCAGTAGAGACGGGGGCTTGCCCCGTCTCCACCAAAAACCCAAATCATCCGCGCAGCACGATCTGCAATGCTTCGAGCGACTCTACTCGCGGCACTCCCTTGTCGCGGTAGGCGCCGGGGGCGTCCATTAAGATCGCTTGCATGCCTGCGCCGGTGGAGCCGAGATAGTCCACGGAATAGACGTCACCGACGTAGAGGCTCTCATCGGGCGCGGCATTCATGCTCTTCAGGGCATGGCGAAAGATTTCCGGGTGCGGCTTTTCATATCCGACGAGTCCAGAATCGGTGATTGTGCGGAAGCAACGGGCTATGCCGCACCTCTGCAACACGTCTTCGATTTTGCCATCCGCGTTGGAGATGACTGCGATCCGGTAGCGCTCGCCGATCTCATGCAGTTGCGCCGCCGTGCCGGGACGAATCGTGTCCCAGTTGGCGGAGTTACGGATGCTGGTGACTAGCTGGTCGCGGATGGCATCATCGTTTTCGAGTCCGATCTCGGAGAGCAACTGCGAGTAGAACATCCACCAAAAACTGTGATCGGTGCTGCCGTTGGTGGTCATCATTCCATCGAACTGATTCTTGGTTCGGCATTCCAGGTCGCGCAGGTGCTCGCCATCGGGCACGATGCCGCGTGCGGCGAGCGGCGCGTGAATGCGCTCGCGATTGGGGAAGAGCAGCGTGTTGCCAACGTCGAAGAAGATGGCTTTGATTTTCGAGTTCATTTTCGGGGTTCGAGCACCAGCCGGTCGGTGGTTTCAGCTTCCACCGCCTTCCGGGAATAGAGTAGCGGAAAATAACGGCCGGCGTCCCACAGCGGCATCAGGTCAGAGTAGTGCGGGCTGCCGGGCTGGCCGCTCTGGCCGGGCGCGTTGACGGCGACCGATTGATCCCAATCGCTCGGGTCGAGAATTTCGCGATAGCTGGCGCCCGAAACCTGTTCCCAGGAATCGACGTAAGCGCCCGTGGCATTCACGGTGTTTTCGTCACCCGGCCGCGATAGGGGACCAAGGTCGAGCAGGTCTTTTGCTCCGGGCTGCTGGTCGAGCGCGTGGCGGAAGTTTATGGTGTGCAGCTTGCCCCACGACCACTGCGAGGGGTCGGGGCCTAGAAACTTCTTGAGCACATTGCGCGCCGACTGCAGCGTGTCTGCCAGCATCTGGTTGCGGCCGGCGAGAGGATTGTCGCGGAACAGATCTTTTTCTGGACTCGTGTCTGGATTCGTGTCTGGATTCGCGAGAATACGCAGCACCGTGAGGGGCGACAGATCGATGTAACGTCCGCCCTGTTCTCTTGAGAAGCGTTGCCCGAGCGCGAAGCAAATTTCCTGGAACCAGACTTCATAGAGAGCCGCGTCTGACGATTCGCGGGTGAGTCGCCCGTCCCAATGCAGAAAGCCCGTTAGCGCCGGATTCTCTTTCAGCGGTGTGGTGCGCAGGAGTTTCTGAAAATCGATGGCCGGTAGTGACGTGACGTCGCTCTGCAGAGATTCCATGTCGGGGATGGTCAGCTGGTGGTGGTGCTGCTTGGCATTCTCGATTACGGAACGGATGCGCATGACGCGATAAGGAGGATTCCATTCGAAGCCGATATTGTAAGGATAGTGTTCCGGAATCATCTTATGATTCGCGGTGGCTACGAAGCCTTCACGCGGATTGAAAAAGTGTGGCAACTCCATGGTGGGGACGAAACCTGTCCAGTTGTAATTGCCGGTTCCGGGCACGGGCAGCAGACCACTCCAGTTCCGTAGGGGCGCCAGTCCGGCGGAGTGCTCGCCGATGTTGCCCTTGCTATCGGCATAAACAAGATTCTCGGAAGGAACCTTCCAACGCGCCATCGCCGATTCGAACTGGTTCCAATTCTGGGCGCGGTCAATGGCCAGGGATGCCAGGTAACCGGCAGTCCCGGGCTCGGTTCCGACCCAGCGCAAAGCGAGGGCGCGTTTGCCGTCCTGCCAGAGCACAGGGCCGTGGCGGGTGAATTTCAAATCGACTTCTGCAGGCGTCGCATTCTTGATTAAGAACACTTCTCGCCGCACTTCCATTTTTTTCCATCCTGCTTCTGTTTTGTACTCGAGCGGGTTGGCGGGGTTTAGTTCTTCGACATAGAGATCCTGCTGATCGATGCCGAAGATGGTGAATCCCCAGGCGATATGTTCGTTGTGGCCGAGCGCGACGCCGGGCAGGCCGGGCTCGCCCGCGCCGATGACGTTCCATCCGGGAGCGACTAAGTGAACCATGTAGCGCAACGAAGGCAGAGCCATGACACGATGAGGATCATTGGCCAGAAGCGGCTTCCCGCTGGCGGTGAGCTGGCCGGAGATGGTCCAGTTGTTGCTGCCTTCGAGCGAGTGCGCAGGGAATTGGATGGGCTGATCGCTGCCGACGAGATTTCTCAACAACTCGGGTGAGAGTCCGGTGAGATCGAGCCCGGGGGCGGGATCGAGCGCGATGGCGGGATCGAAGTCGAATAGCTTCGATGCTTTTTCCGCGCCGAGTTCGGTGAGGGCTTGGGCATGTTCGAGTTCGCTGAGCGCGTTGCCGGTCATGGAAAACGCGGCCATGCGGTTTAGACAGTCTTCCGGGTGCCAGGGGTCGGGCGAAAATCTAGCGAGTTGAAATTCGATGGGCAAGCCGGGGCCGCCGGGAGCGGTGAGGCTGGCGATATAGGAGTTGATGCCGTCGGTGAACGCAGTGAGAATCGCCTGCGTGTCGGGTGAGTAACTTTCGTATTCCGCCTGCATGTCGCCGCGATAGCTCAGGGCGCGGGCGTTTACATCGCGGGCGAGCGCGGAAGGACCGAGAATTTCGGCGAGGCGTCCCTGTCCGGCGCGTTTCCAGAGTTCCATTTGGAAGAGGCGATCCTGGGCAGCGACTACGCCCTGGGCGAAGAAGAGATCGTGCTGGTTCTCGGCGTAAATGTGGGCAATTCCCGAGCGATCGCGGAGAATGTTGACGGGGCGATCGAGTCCCTCCATGTGAAGGCGACCGGATATGACAGCCAGAGCCTTATGAGATGCACGAACGAGATCCGCCTTTTGAGTGGGCTGAGTGCAAACGCAGAGCGGAAGCAGGAGGATGATCAGGCGGATGGCTTTCATGGGAGACCCATTGTAATGCTGCTCGGTAATGCTGCTCGCCCGCGGCAGTTCGGTGGCCGGGCGAGGACGCCGGCGCTCCACCGGCCAACTGCGCCCTGGAACATTGGCCCAATGAATCAAACCAATGAATTAAACTGACAGATCGCCGATGTATTAAGTGGAAACAGCACTCATGGCCCAATTGCGAGTTGTCGTGCTGTGGCATCAGCACCAGCCGTTCTATAAAGACCTGATGACGGGGCAGTATCGCCTGCCCTGGACGCGGCTCCATGCCTTGAAGGACTACTACGGGATGGTAAAGCTGCTGGACGAGTTCCCGCAGGTGCATCAGACGTTCAATCTGGTGCCGTCGCTGATCACGCAGATTCAGGATTATGTTTCGGGCGAGGCGCAGGATCCTTTTCTGCAGGTTGCGGCGAAGCCGGCGAAAGACCTGACGGAGCAGGAGCGGCGGTTTGCGCTGCAATATTTGTTTCAGGCGAATCCGGTGAATGTAATCGGGCGCTATCCGCGCTACCGCGAGCTGTGGGAGAGATTTCGCGGGGCGGGGGATTCGCCCGAGCGGGCGGAGAAATATTTTCAGACGCAGGATCTCACCGACTTGCAGGTGTTCTCGCAGATCGGATGGTTCGACGAGTATTTTCTGGCGGAAAAAGACGTGGCGGAACTGATCCGCAAAGGCCGCAACTACACACTTGAAGACCAGCAGTTTGTGATTACGCGGGAGCGGGAGTTGCTGGGGCGGGTTCTGCCGGCACATAGGGACGCGGCAAAAAAAGGGTTGATTGAGATTTCGACTTCGGCCTTTTATCATCCCATTCTGCCGCTGGTGTGCGACACGGAGATGGGAGCGGTTTCTTCGCCGGGGCTGCCCCTGCCGCAGAACCGCTATCGCCATCCTGAGGATGCTCGCGAGCAACTGGAGCGCGGACTGGATCTGCACCAGAAAGTGTTTGGGATGCGGCCGCAAGGGGTGTGGCCGTCGGAGGGCAGCGTTTCTGAAGAGGTGTTGACCATTGCACAGCAGCTAGGAGTGCAATGGATGGCGACCGACGAAGGCGTGCTGGGACGGAGCCTGGGGACGAATTTCTCGCGTGACGGTTATGGTCATCTGGATTCCGACGGGGCGCACCGGCTGTACACGATTTATCGTTACGAGAATGCCAATGCCGATACGCGGATGAATCTGCTCTTTCGCGACCACACGCTTTCCGACCTGATCGGATTCGTATACTCGGGGATGCCGCCGCAAGACGCCGCTAATAATCTCATCCATAAGATTAAGGAATCGGCGCAGCCGGTTCTTGCCAATGGGCAAGATGCCGTGGTCCCAATCATTCTGGACGGCGAGAATGCGTGGGAATACTACCCCCGATCGGGCCGGGAATTCTTGCGGAGATTTTATGACGCTTTGCAGAAGGATC
>JBEKXC010000008.1:0-44197 GCA_049512435.1 Terriglobales bacterium
CGGAGCTTGAAGGAAGGCCATCATGTCATTGAACAGTTTTGGCGCCCGCGCCAGTTTCAAGGTCGGCAACAAGGAGTACGAACTCTATCGGCTCGACGCTCTCGACAAGCAGGGCATCTCCACCCGGCACTTGCCGTTCTCGCTGCGCATTTTGCTGGAGAACCTGCTGCGCACCGAAGATGGGCGCAACGTGACTAAGGATGAAATCCGCGCGCTCGCGGCGTGGAACAGGAATTCGAAGCCGGAAAAAGAAATCGCCTTTACGCCGAGCCGCGTTTTGTTGCAGGATTTCACCGGCGTCCCCGCGGTGGTCGATCTGGCTGCCATGCGCGACGCTATGAAGCGCCTGGGGGGCGATGCCAAACTGATCAATCCGCTGCAGCCGGCCGAACTGGTCATCGACCACTCGGTGCAGGTTGACGAATTTGGCTCGCCCGGCGCGTTTGATGTGAATGCGCTGCTTGAATTCCAACGCAACAAAGAGCGCTACGCGTTTCTGCGCTGGGGACAGACCGGCTTCCGCAATCTTGCGATCGTGCCGCCAGACACCGGTATCGTCCACCAGGTGAATCTCGAATATCTTGCGCGCGTGGTTTTTGTGCATAAAGATAACGAAAGCGGGAAACGCACCGCCTATCCCGACACACTCGTCGGCACCGACTCGCACACCACCATGGTCAACGGACTGGGCGTGCTGGGCTGGGGCGTGGGCGGCATTGAAGCCGAGGCCGCCATGCTCGGGCAGCCTGTGTCCATGCTGATCCCGTTCGTTGTCGGCGTGAAACTCACTGGACGTCTGCGCGAGGGCGCGACGGCAACCGACCTGGTTCTTACGATCACCGAGATGTTGCGCAAGCACGGCGTGGTCGGCAAATTTGTCGAATACTTTGGGCCCGGCCTGCAAGACCTGCCGCTGGCCGATCGCGCGACGATTGCAAACATGGCACCGGAATACGGCGCCACCTGCGGCATTTTCCCGATCGACAAAGAAAGCGTGCGCTACCTGAAACTCACCGGGCGCAGTGACGAGCAGATCGCTTTGGTTGAAGCCTACGCGCGCGAGCAGGGACTTTTTCACGACGCGAAGACGCCGGAAGCCGAATATTCCGAATTGTTGAGTCTTGATCTTGCCAGCGTCGAATCGAGTCTTGCTGGGCCGAGGCGGCCGCAGGATCGAGTCGTGCTCTCGCAGGCACGGGAATCATTTACTCAAGCGTTGCCTTCGCTGATCAAACCAAAGACAAAGGCGGCTGCTGCGGCTCCGGCCGACGTCGCACGCAAGCAGGTTAATCGCTGGGAACAGGAAGGCGGAAATCCGACGGCAGTTGGGGTTGAGGATCCGAACGTCCACGAACACGTTTCGACGAATGGGAATGCGCTGCGGCATGGCAGTGTGGTGATTGCGGCGATTACGAGTTGCACGAACACGTCAAACCCATCGGTGATGCTGGCCGCTGGACTGCTGGCGAAGAAAGCGGTGGAACGCGGTCTCGAAGTTCCGGCGACGGTCAAAACTTCGCTTGCTCCCGGATCAAAAGTCGTGCTCGACTATCTTGAGAAGGCCGGCCTGATGCCGTATCTGGAAAAGCTGAAGTTCCATATTGTCGGCTACGGTTGCACCACCTGCATCGGAAATTCCGGCCCGCTGCCGGTTGAGGTGTCGAGAGAGATTGACGAGAAAAATCTGGTTGTCGCTTCGGTCCTCTCCGGCAATCGCAACTTCGAGGGACGCATCAATTCCGAAGTGCGCGCGAATTACCTGATGTCGCCGCCGCTGGTGGTGGCGTTCGCGCTCGCGGGGCGCATCGATGTTGATCTGCGCAAAGACGCCGTCGGTAAGGGCAAAGACGGCAAGCCCGTTTATCTTGCCGACATCTGGCCGTCGCAGCAGGAAGTCGAGCAGGCGATGGCGAGCGCGATTACGTCCGAGATGTTTCGGAAGAGCTATGCGGAGGTCTATTCGGGCGACGAACGCTGGCGCGGGCTGCCGGTTCCGAAGGGCGAGACTTACGCATGGGAAAAAGACTCGACCTACATTCGGCAGGCTCCCTACTTCGATGACATGGCGCTCAAACCGTCGGCCATCGAAGACATCAAGGGCGCGCGCGTGCTGGCCGTGCTCGGCGACAGCGTCACCACGGACCATATCTCACCCGCGGGCTCTATCAAGAAAGATGGCCCGGCGGGCAAGTACCTAATTGCTCATGGCGTGCAGCCCGCGGATTTCAACTCTTACGGATCGCGTCGCGGCAATCACGAAGTGATGGTGCGCGGCACGTTCGCCAACGTCCGCTTGCGAAATAAAATGGTGAACACCGAAGGTGGATTCACCCGCCACTTACCTGACGGCGCCGAGATGTCGATCTTCGAGGCGTCCGAAAAGTACCATGCGGAAAAAATGCCGCTCGTGATTCTTGCGGGCAAAGAATACGGCTCCGGATCGTCACGCGACTGGGCGGCCAAGGGTCCACGGCTGCTCGGCGTTCGCGCCGTGATTGCGGAAAGCTACGAACGCATTCACCGCTCCAACCTCGTAGGCATGGGTATTCTGCCCCTGCAGTTTCTGCCGGGAGAAAATGCCGATACGCTGAAGTTGACCGGCGAAGAGGTGTTCGAGATCACAGGGATTCGCGAGATGGTGGAGAAGTTCTCTTCGGGCCGCAAGATTACCGTGCGCGTGAAGGGCGGAAAGACGGCCGAATTTCAAGCGATCGTCCGGATTGATACGCCGCAGGAAGCTCTCTACTACGCCAATGGAGGCATTCTGCAGTACGTGCTGCGGCAATTGCTGGCGGGGAAAACGCAGCCGGAGGCGGTCAACGTCTAGTTGTGTGGTGGCGGGGCTTTGCCCCGCCGGGACGGGGCAGAGCCCCGTCACCACACGAGACAGCCCTTCTCCCCCACTGCGTGCTAATCTCAAAATTCCATGTCCGTCGCAGCCCAATACATTCCTGCTGCCTATAGTCTGACCGCATTTGGTGTCTGGGGCGCCAGCGATTTTCTGGGTGGAGTGGGCGCGCGGCGGGCAAACGCGTTCTTGTTTACGGCTATCGTGCACCTCAGCGGCTTGGTTGCGTTCGGCACGCTGGCGCTGACGACTGGCGCGGCATTTCCGGGAAAGGCCAGCGTGGCATGGTCGCTGATTGCCGGTTTGCTTGGGGGTCTGGCTCTGGCCTTGTTCTATCGTGCACTGGCCCGCGGAAATATGGGACTAGTCGCGCCTGTGGCGGCTGTTCTGGGCGCTGCGATTCCCACCATCGTGACTGCTTCCCGAGAGGGCTTTCCGGGCTATCGTCATCTGCTCGGTTTTATTCTCGCCGGCATCGGCGTCTGGCTAATCTCGCGGACCAAAGCTGGCGTCGGCCGTCCCGAAGGCTTGGGCATGGCCGTGCTGGCCGGAATTGGCTTTGCTGGTTTTTATCTCTCTGCTCACCAGGCTGGCGGCGCGTCTGCGTTATGGATCGCCACCTGCTCGCGCGTCGGTGCATTGCTGGTCACGGGAAGTATCGTTCTATTTGGAAGGCACCTCCGCGCGGTGCCTGCTCCCGTGCTGGGCATAGCCGTAGTTGCCGGCATCCTCGATCTCACTGGCAGCGTCGGCTTCATCCGCGCGTCTCAAATCGGACGTCTGGACGAAGCCGTCGTGATCAGTTCGCTTTATCCCGCCGTCACCGTTCTACTGGCTCGCATCTTTTTGCACGAGCACTTTAGCCGCGCCCGCACGATTGGCATGGTTGCGGCGTTGGCGGCGGTGCCGATGATTGCGGGGTGACATCGCGGGGTGAATACGATAGCCGCGCGTTCCATATATTCTGGAAGATGGAATGATGTAAAACAGATTGTGGGGAGAACGTGATTCGTGGCGCTGGTTGAGGTTCGCAATCTGACGAAGGTCTTCGATCTTGCCGAATCTCCGTTCGGCAGCCGCCGCTCTGGCGAGGTTCGCGCCGTGGACGATGTCTCATTCGATATCGATGAAGGCGAGACGCTGGGCTTGGTGGGCGAATCCGGCTCCGGCAAAAGCACGCTGGGACGGCTCATTCTCCGTCTCATCGAGCCGACCTCGGGCGCCGTTGTTTTCAATGGCATTGATCTCGTGACGGCGAACGCGTCAGAGTTGCGTCGTCTTCGCCGCGATATGCAGATCATTTTTCAGGATCCGTTCGGGTCGCTTGACCCGCGCTATCGGGTAGAGGACGTGATCGCCGAGCCGCTCATTCTTCATCAGAAGCCGCTTCATCGGAATGCGCTTCATCAGCATGCGCTTCAGGAAAAGACGATCCACGAAAACCTCAGCCGAGATACTCTCCGCCTGCGCGTCGCGGAACTTTTGCGTTCTGTGGGGATGGATGAATCCGCGATGTCGCGTTACCCGCACGAGTTTTCCGGAGGCCAGCGACAGCGCATCGGCATTGCCCGGGCACTTGCCCTGCGGCCGAAGTTTATCGTCGCCGATGAACCGGTTTCCGCGCTTGACGTCAGCGTCGGGGCGCAGATTGTGAATCTTCTGCAGCATCTGCAGCGTGATTTTGGCCTCACCTATTTGTTCATCTCACACTCCATGCCAGTCGTGCGCTATCTCTCGACCCGCATCGCGGTGCTGTATCGCGGCAAGATCGTCGAGATCGGAAGCACGGAGCAGATCACTGCCCAACCGCGGCACGCTTACACGCGCAAACTGCTGGCGGCAACACCGGAGATGGCGGCGTCGTAGTTCCAGGTCAGAGGTCAGAGGTGAGATTGCAGAGGTGAAACCCGACACGCTGTGAGGCATAGATTTTACTTCTGCAATCTGACCTCTCACCTCTGCAATCCTTCCTTATCGCTTCCTGTTGTCATTGCGCCGGAATGAAACTACAATCTCCTCCTGTTTAGGGAGAAGATATGGCGACCAATCCTTCCGCACCGCCGTCGCAGCAGCCATCTCAGCCACTACAGCTATCTCAGGAGCCCGCGGCCTTGTCTGAAGGACAGCGGCTTGCCTACACTTTTTTTGCGCCGAGCAAGGCCTTTAGCGACTTGCGAAGAAACGCCAGTTGGTGGGCGCCATTCCTGATCATCGCGATTGTTTCCCTGCTGTTTGTCTCCGTGGTCGATCAGAAAGTCGGCTTTCGCAAAGTGGTGGACAATCTGATCCAGTTGCAACCGAAGCAAGCCGAGCGTATCGATAACATGCCGGCCGACCAACGCCAGAAAGTCATGCAGCAACAAGCTACTATCACCAAAATAATCTCCTACGCCTTTCCCATCATTGGGCTCGCCGTCTACGCCGTTTTCGCCGGCGTTTTATTGGGAACTCTGAGGTTTGTCGCGGGCGCCGATTTGAAATACAAAACGCTGTTTGCGCTGATTGTCTACACCAGGCTGCCTCAGGTACTATCGCCGCTGCTGGCAATCCTATCGCTGCTCGCTGGAGTCAGCGGCGATGGATTCAACCTGCAAAATCCCGTGGCTACTAATCCCGGATATTTCATCGGCCCAGACGGCTCTGCGGTGCTCCGCGCCCTGCTAACGCCGTTGGATGTCCTCTCCTTTTGGAGCTTGATCCTGACCGCTATCGGCATCACTTGCATCAGCAAGGTCAAACGGGGGGCAGCGTTCGCTGTGGTGTTTGGATGGTTCGCGGTCGTGGTGTTGGCCAGGGTTGCGCTGGCCGCGCTAACTTCCTAACGAACTACAAGAGCGAACAATAGACATGCACACCGCAGACGTCGTTCTCATCGGTGGAGGGATTGTCGGCTCCAGCATTGCCTACCACCTCGTCGCGGCGGGCTGCAAGAACGTTCTCGTGATTGAGCGCGAGACCGCGCAGGGCAAGGGATCCACGGGCAAGAGCATGGGCGGGGTGCGGGCACAGTTTTCTACGCCGGTCAACATCCAGATGTCGCTTTACTCGATCCCGTTCTATGCGAGCTTCGAAGAGCGTCTTGGCTACCCGTGCGATTACCGTCCCCAGGGCTATCTTTTTTGCGCAACGAATGAAAAGCACATGGCCTACCTGCGCGCTAACTACGAAAAACAGATTGCCATGGGATTGAAGAACGTGCGCCTCGTCGGCGGCGACGAAATTCGCGGCCTGTTTCCGCAACTCCGCGGCGATGACATTGTTGGCAGCAGCTTCTGCTCCACCGACGGCTTCGTCGATCCTTACAGCGCCATGATTGGTTTCATGACCTGGGCAAGCGAGCACGGTGCCACGCTGTGGAAGAACGCTGACGTCACTGGAATCACGCGCAACAACGGCGATAAGAGCTTTGAAGTGCTGACCACTCGCGACCGGGTTTCGACGCGCACGGTGGTTAACTGTGCGGGAGCCTGGGCGGCTCCGATCGCGAAGATGATTGGCATCGATCTTGCTGTCGAGCCGTTGCGCCGTATGTTGGTTCCGACGGAACCGTTTGACGGATTTCCGCACTCCGCACCCATGATTATCGACATGTCAACGGGCTTCCACTTTCGCCCGGAGAGCCGCGGATTCCTGCTGGCGTGGAATGATCCGGAAGAAACGCCCGGCTACAAAACGGATTTCGACGCGAGCTTTATCGAAAAGATCCTGACCCGCGCGGCCGATCGCGTGCCCGTCTTCGAAAATGTTGCGGTCAATCCAAAACGAGCATGGGCCGGGCTATACGAGATGACGCCTGACCATCATCCAATTCTTGGTGAGTCGCCCGATGTTCGTGGCTTTTTCTTTGCTAACGGTTTCAGCGGGCACGGCGTGATGCACTCGCCAGCGACCGGGAAAATTCTCAGCGACCTGATTCTGACTGGCAAGACCGATTTGATCGACGCGTCTCTGCTGAACTTCGCGCGCTTTGCGCAAGGGCGGATGATTCACGAGACGGCGGTGCTGTAAGGAACGGTGACAGGTCTTAGGTCTTTGGTCTTAGGTCTTAACGGTCTCAGGAAGGAACCTCCTGAGCAGGTTTGGTTCTTCTGCGACCTGAGACCTGAACCCTTTTTGGAGAAACTCTATGTCAATCTTTGGACTGATCGAATACGGCGACGCTACGCCCGAAGTGCGGGCGATTTACGACGACATCATGGTCACGCGCAAAACCGACTGGATCAATAATTTCTGGAAAGCGATCGCGCACGATCCCGTCATGCTCAAGCGGACTTGGGAAGACATCAAGCAAATCATGGCGCCTGGAGCCCTTGACCCGCTCACCAAGGAAATGATTTACGTCGCCGTTTCGGTCACAAATCAATGCGACTATTGCATCGCTTCGCACACGGCCTCCGCGATAAATAAAGGCATGACCGACGCCCAGTTCAAAGAGCTGATGTCCGTGGTCGGCATGGCCAATGAAACCAATCGCCTGGCGGCCGGATACCAGGTGGAAGTCGACGACCGCTTCAAACCGCAAACCGGCGAATGAAACAGGTCGCAGGTGTCAGGTCTCAGGAACGAAATTGAGCCTTTGGTTTTCCCGAGACCTGAGACCCAGCACCTGAGACCTTTTCACTGTTAATAACGTGCTTCTCGCGAAGTTTATAATCTTTCTACGCGGGTCGGGAATCGAATCATCAGACTGCGAATCACGAGCGCGCTCGAAAGAGGCAAGTCATGGCCGAGATGACGGTGACTCCGGTTGCAACCCACGGTTTTTTCCTGGACGGGAAGTGGCTGGAAGAGGGTGATATCGTCGACGTTCGCGCGCCCTACGATGGCGCCCTCGTCGCGCATGTTCATCAGGGACGCCGCGAACATGCCGAAGCCGCCATTGCCGCTGCCGTCAAGGCCTTTGGAACCACCCGGCGACTGCCCGCCTTCGAACGGCAACGAGTTCTGCGCCAGATTTCAACTGGCATTCACGATCGCAAGGAAGAGTTTTCCCGCACGATTGCGCTGGAAGCGGGCAAGCCGATCAAGAGCGCTCGCTCCGAAGTTGACCGCGCCATCTTCACCTTCAATATCGCGGCCGAAGAAACGGTTCGCGGCTACGGCGAATATTTGCCACTAGATTGGCAGCAGTCGACCGCCGGGCGTTGGGGTATCGTCAAGCGTTTCCCCCTCGGCCCCATCGCCGGGATTACGCCCTTCAATTTTCCCTTGAACCTGGTTGCCCATAAAGTTGCCCCGGCCATTGCCGCCGGCTGTTCCATGGTGCTCAAGCCCGCTCCCGAGACGCCGCTCACCTCGCTGCTGCTGGCCGAAGTAATCCAGCAGGCGGGATGGCCGGACGGCGGATTCAACGCCGTGTTGCTCTCGAACGAGGATTCTGGTCTGCTGGTCACCGATGAACGCATCAAGCTCATCAGCTTCACGGGCAGCGCCGCCGTCGGCTGGGCGATCAAGAACAACGCGGGGAAGAAAAAAGTCGTTCTCGAACTGGGAGGGAATTCGGGCGTCATCGTCCACAGCGATACCGATGTCGCATACGCCGCCGATCGCTGCGTCACCGGAGGCTTTGCATACGCCGGACAGTCCTGCATTTCAGTGCAGCGCATTCTGGTCGAGCATTCCATCTACGGAAAATTCACCGAGTTGTTCCTGGCGGGAGTCCGAAAACTGAAAGTCGGGGATCCGCTCGACGAGTCGAGCGACTTGGGCCCACTCATCCGCGAAAGCGACGCCATACGCGCCGCCGACTGGGTGCAGGAGGCGGTTCGCGGTGGTGCGCGTCTGCTCTGCGGCGGCAACCGTAAAGGCTCCCTCTTCGAGCCTACCGTGCTTACCGGCACCAAGCCCAATATGAAAGTGAATTGCCAGGAAATTTTTGCGCCGGTTGTGACCGTCGAGCCCTACAACGATTTCGCCTCGGCGCTGAAACAGATCAACAGTTCTGCTTACGGCCTGCAGGCCGGGCTTTTCACGCGCGACGCCAAGCTCATCTTTCAGGCTTACGACGAACTCGAAGTCGGAGGCCTGATTGCCGGCGACGTTCCCACGTTTCGGATAGACCACATGCCCTACGGCGGTGTGAAAGATTCCGGACTTGGCCGCGAAGGTTTGCGCGACGCGATTCAAGAAATGACAGAGCCGAAGCTGCTCGTTATGAACTTGCGCTGACGATTACTCAATCCTGATTCTGGAATAACTCAACCGCTTGGGCGCCGATCAGGGTTCCCGAATTGGAACAAAGAAAGTTGCGTCCAAAATGTTTCCAAAAGTCTCTCAAGTGTATATACTCACCTGTTTAAGTTCGGTATGTCACAGGGGTGGGTGACGTAATTCACACGATCAGGTTTAGCCGGGAGCGGCGCAGGCCGAGCCCGCAAACAATCGACGCGATCTTCGATGCAGATTTTTCCACGCAGCAGCAATGCAATGTCCCGGGCCTCGCTCTACGGCTCCGTGTTTGTCGTGGTCGCGCTGTTCTGGGTTCTGGCGCAGCTGCAGCGCTCGTCCTACATTACCTATGCCGAAGTAAGAAAGTCGCAGCCGGTGCCGTTCAGCCACCAGCACCACGTGACCGGACTTGGCGTCGACTGCCGCTATTGCCACACTTCGGTGGAGCAGTCGAGCTTCGCGGGCATTCCGCCCACCAAGACTTGCATGAACTGCCATTCGCAGATTTGGACGAACGCTGAGATGCTGGAGCCGGTTCGCGCCAGCTACCGAACCGGCGAGTCGCTCCAGTGGACACGCGTCAACCAGCTGCCGGACTTCGTTTATTTCAACCACAGTGTTCACGTTACCAAGGGCGTGGGCTGCAACGACTGCCACGGGCCCGTGGACCAGATGCCGCTCATGTATCAGGAGGCATCGCTGCAGATGGAGTGGTGCCTCAACTGCCACCGCGCGCCGGAAAAATTTCTGCGCCCGCGCGAGCAAGTATTCAACATGCGCTACCAACAGCCCACCACATCGTTACCGGTACAGGTCGACGGCACGAGCTATACCGACCAGGTCTCGCTCGGCTTAGCACTGGTGAAGAAATACCAGCTGCGTACCGTGCAGGACATCACGAGCTGTAACACTTGTCATCGCTAGTTCGGCCCCTAAAGGGGCGTCTGATTTCGAAGGACTTACGGTATCGCTAAAGCGATGCCCTGATGCGAACCAGAGTTTTTCAGCACTCTGTTCACGAGCCAGAGTTTTTTGGCCAGGAAGTTCCGGAAGATGGAAGACAGTAAATCAAAACGCGAAGACGTCTGTCACGGCAAGAAACCCGCCAAAAAAATGGACAGGGCCGCTGTCCAACGGCAACTAAAGCAGACGAAGGGGCCGGAGTACTGGCGGAGCCTGGAAGAACTCGCGGGGTCGGCAGACTTCCAGGACATGCTGCACCGCGAATTTCCCAAGGGCGCTTCGGAGTGGCTCGATTCGGTCTCACGCCGTGGGTTTCTCCGTTTAATGGGCGCTTCGCTCGCCATGGCTGGCATGACTGGGTGCACCAAGATGCCCCTGCAGGAAATTGTCCCTTATGTCCGCCAGCCGGAGCAGGTCGTTCCCGGCGTTCCGATGTTTTACGCTACCGCATTCACGCTCAGCGGATATGCGAATCCGCTCCTGGTCGAGAGCTATCTCGGCCGTCCCACTAAGATTGAAGGCAACAGCCTGCATCCGGCGAGCCTGGGAGGCACCGACATATTCGCGCAGGCCTCGATCCTGGGGATGTATGATCCCGACCGCTCCCAGGCCGTTACTCACCTCGGTGATGTGGATTCCTGGGCGGCGTTCGTGAAGGAGATCCGAGGTCCTCTCACCGTGCAGAAGGCATTAAGGGGCGCGGGCATTCGCATTCTCACGCAGACTATCTCTTCGCCAACATTGAAAGATCAGATGCAGGCCTTACTGGCCATGTATCCCCTGGCGAAGTGGCATGTTTACGAACCGGTGAACCGTGACAATGCGCTGGAGGGCGCAAAGCTGGCGTTTGGCCAGCCGGTCGAGACGCGCTACGACTTGTCCAAGGCTGACGTGATCGTTTCCCTCGATGCCGACTTTCTCTCCGCGGGCTTTCCGGGGAATGTCCGCTACGTCCGCGATTTCGCGAAGAAGCGCAATCCCGACGCGGAAATGAGCCGGCTCTACGTTATCGAGAGCACGCCGAGTTCGACAGGAGCGAAGGCCGATCACCGGTTGCCGCTGAGGGCGGGTGACGTCGAGAGGCTCGTGAGGCTCCTGCTCGCTGGCGGGCATCCTCTACGCGAACTGGGAAGCCGTAATGTGGGCTTGCCTGAGGATCAGTTTCGGTTTATGGCCGCGGTCCAAAAGGAGCTTGAAGGCCACCGTGGGACAAGCGTGATCATTCCCGGGGATCACCAACCACCGACTTTGCACGCGCTCGCTTACGCCATGAACGCGACGCTAGGTAATGTCGGCAAAACCGTCGTCTACACCGACCCGGTGAACGCGAACCCTGTCAACCAAACGGAATCTCTCCGCGACCTGGTCTCTGACATGCGGGCAGGCAATGTGGATCTGCTCGTTATCATGGGGGGCAACCCGGTTTACGATGCGCCCGCAGATCTGGGCTTTGGCGACTGCCTGAAAAACTCCAAGGTCGGCCTACGCATTTACCACGGTCTCTACGGGAACGAGACGGCGGAACTCTGCCACTGGAGCGTCAACGAGGCGCACTATCTCGAAGCCTGGAGCGATGGCCGCGCCTATGACGGTGCGCTGAGTCTGGTTCAACCGCTGATCGCGCCGCTCTATGCCGGCAAGAGCGCTCACGAAATGCTAGCGGCTCTAGTCGGCGTGCCCGATGCCTCGGGCTACGATCTCCTTCGTGCCTACTGGCAGAAGCAGCACGCTGGTCCGGAGTTTGAGGCATGGTGGCGCAAAACACTCAATGATGGATTCATAGAGGGCTCGGCCTACGCGCCGAAGGCGGTCTCGCTGAAACTGCAGTCACTCCCTGCCGCGCCTGCCGCCGACGCTGCCCCCGGCGCGAACAGTCTCGAGGTCAATCTGCGCCGCGATCCCTCTGTGTACGATGGCCAGTTCGCCAACAACGGATGGCTCCAGGAGTTGCCGAAGCCCATGTCGAAACTGACTTGGGACAATGCCGTCCTGATTGGCCCGAGGATGGCCGACCGCGAAGGCATTAAGACCATGGATGTGGTCACGCTGGAATTGGGCGGGCGGAAGGTCGCCGGTCCGGTCTGGATCCAAGCTGGCCATCCCGATCATTCGGTCACCGTGCATCTCGGCTACGGCCGCCGCAAAGCGGGACGCGCCGGCACCGGCGCCGGATTCGACGCCTACGCTCTTCGGACAACGAGTGCGCTCTGGATCGCGACCGGCGGCAAGCTCACCAAGACCGGAGACCACTATCAACTGGCTTCGACCCAAGGCTACCAGACCATGGATACGGGCGACGGCGCGACTCGTCCGCTGGTCAGAGAAGCGACGCTAGAGGAATACCGCAAGGAACCAAAGTTCGCCCAAGAGGACGAGCCACCGGCGACTCTCACGCTCTATCCAGGATATGACTATAAGAAGTCAACGGACGCGTGGGGAATGACCATTGATCTCAATGCCTGCGTGGGCTGCAACAACTGTATCGTCGCCTGCCAGTCGGAGAACAATATCGCCGTGGTCGGCAAAGAGCAGGTGGTCCTAGGCCGGCACATGCACTGGATCCGGGTCGATGCCTACTATCAGGGCGACCGTGACGCTCCCAGGGCCCATTTCCAGCCGGTGCCCTGCATGCAGTGCGAGAATGCGCCCTGCGAGTTGGTATGTCCAGTGGGCGCGACCGTGCACAGCAGCGAAGGCCTGAACGACATGGTCTACAACCGCTGTATCGGCACGCGCTATTGCTCGAACAACTGTCCGTACAAGGTGCGCCGCTTCAACTTCCTGCTGTTCCAGGATTGGGAGACTCCGCAGTACAAATTGATGCGCAATCCCGACGTCAGCGTGCGCAGCCGCGGCGTCATGGAAAAGTGCACGTACTGCGTGCAGCGTATCGCCGAGCACCGCATTGACGCTGAAACCGCAGCGGTTCGCGAGCATCGCGAGTTCAAAATCGAAGACGGTTCGCTGCAGACTGCCTGCCAGCAGTCCTGTCCGGCGGACGCGATCGTCTTCGGCAACATCAACGATCCCAACAGCCGGGTGGCGAAGCTCAAGGCGCAAGACCGCAACTACGGGTTGCTGGCGGATCTGAATACCAGACCCCGCACCACCTACCTGGCGGAGATTCGCAACCCCAACCCAGAACTGGAAACGTAACCGGAGAGCAAGTCAAGAAATGCCAGACCATCGGGACGAAGTCGGAGTTGCCAACGACGCTGCGAGCGACGTTGCGAACCAGCGGGCGCCGGTCATCGAGCCCGGTTATACGTTCGCCACGGTCACCGACAAGATCAGCTCCATCGTGCTGACGCGGCCGACCTCGCTCGGGTGGGTCGTCGGCTTCGGAGCGGGCTTCCTGATGACGATGATGTTGCTATACGCGCTCGGCTATTTGTTTATCAAAGGCGTAGGCATTTGGGGCATCAACATCCCCATCGGCTGGGGCTTCGCGATCGTCAACTTTGTGTGGTGGATCGGCATCGGGCATGCGGGCACGCTGATCTCCGCCATCCTTCTGTTGCTGCGGCAATCCTGGCGCAACTCCATCAACCGGTTCGCCGAGGCCATGACGCTGTTTGCCGTGGCTTGCGCAGGCATCTTTCCGGCGGTGCACACTGGTCGTCCGTGGCTCGACTACTGGATGTTCCCCTACCCGAACACCATGAACTACTGGCCGCAATTCCGCAGCCCGCTGATATGGGACGTGTTTGCGGTCTCGACTTATTTCACGATCTCACTCCTGTTCTGGTTCATTGGACTCATCCCGGATTTGGCCACGCTGCGCGACCGCGCCGAAAGCAAATACGCGCGCATGAGCTACGGCCTGCTCGCCATGGGATGGCGCGGCTCCGCCCGCCATTGGGCCCGATACGAGACGGCTTACCTGCTGCTGGCCGGCCTTGCCACTCCGCTCGTGCTCTCCGTCCACACCGTGGTGAGCTTCGACTTCGCGGTTGCGATTGTACCCGGCTGGCACACCACGATTTTCCCACCCTACTTCGTCGCGGGCGCAATCTATTCCGGTTTCGCCATGGTGTTGATGCTGGCAATCCCAATCCGCAAGATCTACGGCCTTGAGGACTTCATCACCGACCGCCACCTGCAGAATTCCGCCAAGGTCATGCTCGCCACCGGCTGGATCGTGGCCTACGGTTATGCCATCGAAGCCTTCACGGGCTGGTACGGCGGCAACCGTTACGACCAGACTCTGCTGTGGAATCGTCTGCACGGCCCGTACGCTGGCTTGTACTGGATGCTGCTGATCTGCAACATTTTCATTCCGCAGTTGCTCTGGTTTCGTAAGATGCGCACAAACCCGGTGTGGCTCTTCCTGATCTCGTTCGTCATCCTGGTGGGCATGTGGCTGGAGCGATTCGTCATCATCGTGATGAGCCTGTCGCGTGACTTCCTTACGTCGTCGTGGGGGATGTACTACCCAACGCGGTGGGACTGGATGACCTACTTCGGCACCATCGGCATGTTCCTGACCGCAATGTTCCTCTTCGTTCGAATCCTGCCGATGATCTCCATCTTCGAGATGCGCACACTGCTGCCAGAGGCGGAGGTGAAGGCCGAATGAAGCGCGTTCCAACCTACGGAATTATGGCGGAGTTCGCCTCGGCCCAGGATCTGGTCACCGCGGCCCGGCACACGCATGAGGCCGGCTATCGGAGGATCGACGCCTATAGCCCGTTCCCGGTGGAAGAACTGGCCGAGGCGATCGGATTCCACAAGAACAACGTGCCGCTGGTAACGCTGATCGGCGCCATTGTCGGAGGCCTCACTGGGTACCTGATGCAGTATTGGATGGCGGTGGTCAGCTACCCGGTCAACGTGGGTGGCCGTCCCTATCATTCCTGGCCGTCGTTCATCATCATTACGTTCGAGCTGACGATTCTGTTCGGCGGCATTTCGGCGGTATTCGGCATGCTCGCGCTGAATGGTCTGCCCATGCCTTACCACCCGGTCTTCAACGTTCCCCGCTTTGTGCTGGCGAGCAAGGACCGTTTTTTCCTGTTCGTGTATGCGGACGATCCCAAATACGACGCGAACGGCACGCGGCAGTTCATGGAAGGCCTGCACGCCCGCTCCATTTCGGAGGTCCCCAGCTAGAATCATGGCGATAGTCCTCCAATTCGTTCGGAAATTCGCGCGAAAATTCGCGCCGCTGGCGTTGTTACTGGCCGTGATGGCCTGCGTGGGCTGCCGTCTCGATATGCAGGTGCAACCGCGCTACAACCCCCTGGCGAAGAGCGATTTCTTTGCCGACCAGCGGGCGGCGCGTCCGCTGGTTGAAGGCACCGTGGCGCGCGGGGACGAGCGTGTCGACGACTACTTCTATACCGGCAAGATCGGAAACAACGACGGCGAATACATGCCGTTCCCGGTCACACGGGAAGTGCTGCAGCGTGGGCGCGAACGTTACAACATTTACTGCTCGCCCTGCCACTCGCTCGTAGGTGACGGGAACGGTATCATCCCGTCGCGCGGATTCGCGCGCAAGCCGCCTTCCTATCACATCGCGCGGCTGCAGCAGGCTCCGATCGGTTACTTCTTCGACGTAGCGACCAACGGATTCGGCATCATGCTGAATTATTCCGCGCAGATCTCGGTGCGCGATCGCTGGTGTATTGCGGCCTACATCCGGGCGCTGCAGTTGAGCCAAAACGCTACTGCGGCGGATGTCCCGGCGGGGCAGAGCGTCCCGTCGAAGGCTCCGGAGTTCGCGGAACCGGGTTCGGGTGCGACATTGCCGCAGACCATTCCGAGCAATATGCCAAGCCCGAAAATGGGGAAAGCGGAAACGAAATGAGCACGACACCCGCAGCTCAGCTCGATCTCTCGACGCCTCCGATCATCAAGGTGATCCAGACGCGAGCGCTCGCCGTCGGGGTTGTCGCGACCGTGATCGCACTTTTCCTGGCCTTTACGAACCCGACGGCCTTCTTCCGCGGATACCTTTTGTCATACATGGACTGGCTGGGGGTATGCCTTGGGTCGATGGCTATCATCATGGTGCGGCACATGACCGGCGGCGGATGGGGGACGGTAATCCGGCGTATCCTCGGGGCCTCCATGCGCACGTTGCCGCTGCTGATAGTGCTGTTCATTCCTCTGCTCTTTGCCGTGCCCAGGCTTTATCCGTGGGCGATGCCGCTTGCTTCCATCAACGATCCGGCCATTCGCGAGCACCTGGAAAAACATTCGTTCATTCTGCGAGATTACCTGAACTACCGCGGCTTCGTGATCCGCGCCGTGATTTACTTTGCCATCTGGTTCGTACTGCAGTACCTGCTTAGCAAGTTTTCTTTCGAGCACGACCATCCTCCTTTCGCCGACACCAGCGCGCGCTTCAAGATGGTAAGCGCCCCAGGCATCATCCTTTACGCGCTCACCATCTCGTTCGCCGCGATCGACTGGGTCATGTCGCTTAACCCGAGTTGGTTCTCGACTATCTATGGCCTGCTGTTCGTGGCCGGCGAGTTGGTATCGGCCCTCTGCGTTGCGATTGTCGTCGAACGCATTCTCTACAACTATCGGCCCATGTCGGTTCTGTTGAAGCCCAATTTCGTGCAGGATCACGGCAAGTTCCTGCTCACGTTCATCATGGTGTGGGCCTACTTCTCATTTTCGCAGTGGCTCATCATCTGGGCGGGTAATTTGCCGGAAGAGATTACCTGGTACTTCCGTCGTCTGCACGGGGGATGGCAGTTCGTCGGCTTGTTTCTGATTATCTTTCATTTCTTCGTGCCGTTTTTCCTTCTGCTGTCGCGCTCGTTCAAGCGCGACATTACCCGCCTGGTTTGGCTGGCCGCCTGGATGCTCGTTGCGCACTACATCGACCTGTTCTGGCACATCGAGCCCAGCTTCTCCGAGACTTTCACCGTCACCCTGGCAGACCTTGTGATCCCCTTCGCCATGGGCGGAATCTGGATCGCCTACTTCTGCCACAACCTCAGTTCCCAGCCGCTCGTTCCCGCTTACGACGCGACTGCGCAGGACGTATTGGAGCCGGCGCATGAGTGAAGACAGGAGCACGAATCAGCCGACGCCAACTCAGCCGCCGAATCAGCCGATGATCAATCACGACGGCTTCGAGCACGAGGATCTGAGCCCGAGCGGTCCGTTTTATTTTATGGCAGGTCTGGCGCTGCTCGGCCTCGTCATCTATCTCATCGCGTTCGGCATATACCGTTTCCTCGACAGTTACGAAAGCGTGCACCAGCCTCCCGTGAGCCCGATGGCGACCCCGGAGGCCGATACCCGCATCGTGACGCATGAGGACACACAAAGTTTCCCGCAGCCACGCCTCGAAGAAAACGAGCGCACCGAGCTTCGCTCGTTCATCGAGGACGAGGACCGGAAGCTTGCCACCTACGACTGGCTGGATAAGGACAGAGGTACTGTGCGGATTCCGATCGACCGCGCCATGGAGTTGATTGTGCAGCGCGGCTTGCCGGTTCGTCCGGAAGGCGCATCTTCGGCACAGGCACAAAGTTCCGCGGCGCAGAGCTCCGCGGCGGCAAAGAAGCAAACCCCCAAAGCGCGGACAACTAAAGCCGCCGCTTCGGGCAACTGACCACTCGACGGTCAACGATCATGACCGCTCTGGCCGGAGCCGGGCAACCGGCGCGCCAGAAGAGGATGTTTGCAGTGCGCAGCACAAGGCAATTCGTGAACTCGATGGCGGTGGCCGTTCTCGGTCTGGGGCTCGGCTTGGCTTTTCTGGTGGGAGCCTCCTGGGGCCAGGACATGGGCAACTACATTATGTCGCCGGCACCTAACGTGCGTCCGCCGGGATTGAAGAACGTCGGCATTCAGCAGAACCTGAACCGGCAGATTCCGCCGGATCTCATATTTACCGACGATCTGGGCCACAAGGTGAAGTTGGGCGATTACTTCGGCCAGAAGCCGCTGATCCTCAACTTCGTCTACTATGGCTGCCCGATGCTGTGCGGCGAAGAACTCAGCGGCCTGGAGAGTGCACTGCGCGTGCTGAAGTTCGATGTCGGGAAAGAATTCGAAGTCATCACCATCAGCTTCGATCCCAAAAACACTCCGGAGACGGCGGCGAAGAAGAAAGAGCAGTTTCTGCGGCGCTATAACCGCCCCGGCGCCGAGCGGGGATGGCATTTCCTGGTCGGCGAACCAAACGCGATTGACGCGGTCACGAAGGCAGCTGGATTTCAGTATGAATACGACCCGAAGACCGGAGAGTTCGCGCACTCGACTGCAATCCTGGTGCTGACGCCGCAAGGCAAGATCGCGCAGTACTACTACGGCATCGAGTATTCGCCCAAGGATCTTAGGCTGGCGCTGGTGGAGGCATCCGAGAATCGGATCGGTAACGTGGTCGACGAGTTGCTGCTGTACTGCTATCACTACGATCCCGAGAAAGGTACGTACAGCGCCACCGTTATGCGCGTGCTGCGCTTGATGGCCGTGGCCACCATGTTGTGCCTCGGGGCACTTTTGTTTGTGATGATTCGCCGCAGTCCCGACGACTTTCACAGAGCGGAGCAGGTCAGGTAATCAGGTTAGGTAATCATGGGACATTTGCCATTTTGGCCGGAGAGCGCTTCCACGAACGCGGGAAACGTGGATGCCCTCTACATTTTTCTGCTGCTGGTCTCGGGCATCATGACCATGCTGATCTTCACCGTACTGACGGTTTTCGCCGTCAGGTTCCGCAAACGCAGGGGACAGCGCGCCGTACAAATCGAAGGTTCCAACCAACTGGAACTGACCTGGTCCATCATCCCCTTCTGCGTGATGATGGTGTTTTTCATCTGGGGCGCGGTCATCTACTTCCAGGAACGCACGCCTCCGCAGGACGCCGACGAGGTCTACACCGTTGCCAAGCAATGGATGTGGAAATTCGAGCACAAGGGAGGGCAGCGCGAAATCAACGAACTCCATGTGCCTGTCGGCCGTGACGTCAAGATGATCATGACCTCGCAGGACGTGATCCACAGCTTTTTCGTACCGGCCTTCCGCCTCAAGCAGGACGTGCTGCCGGGCCGCTATACGACCCTCTGGTTCCACGCCACCAAACCGGGCACCTACCACCTGTTCTGCTCCCAGTACTGCGGAACCCAGCACTCCGGAATGGTCGGTTGGGTGGTAGTTATGGAACCGCGCGACTACGAAGCCTGGATGAGCGGCGGCGGCGGCAACCAGCCGCTGGCCGTGACCGGCGAGAAACTGTTCTCCGAACTGGGCTGTGTCACTTGCCATCGCTCCGACACGCAGGGCCGGGGCCCGGACCTGGCCGGCGTCTTCGGCAAGTCTGTGCTCCTCGAAGATGGCCGCACTGTGATCGCCGATGAGAATTACGTCCGCGAATCGATTCTGGAACCAGCTGCCAAAATCGTCCGGGGCTTCAAACCCGTTATGCCGACCTTTCAGGGGCAGGTCAGTGACGAGCAACTGAATGCGCTGGTCGATTACGTGAAGTCGCTGGCCCGGCCGCAGTCGGGACAGCCCGGCAATACCAACGGAGTGGCTACTCCTCAACCTTAGTGGAAAAGTGCGGGTGATAAGAATGGCAACAGCTGTCGTATCGGATTCCGGAGAACGCGAGACCTACCTGAACTCGGGTTATGGGCTCAAGTCGTGGCTCCTGACGGTGGACCACAAGCGCATCGCGCTTCTCTACTTGATGTCGATTACCTTCTTCTTTTTTATTGGTGGCTTCTTCGCGCTGCTCATCCGCCTGGAGTTGCTGACCCCGGGGGGCGGCCTGGTCCAGTCCGACACCTACAACAAACTATTCACCATGCACGGCCAAGTCATGGTCTTTTTCTTCGTTATCCCCGGCGTGCCCGCCGTGCTCGGCAACTTCCTCATCCCCCTCATGATCGGGGCCAAGGATCTAGCCTTCCCGCGCATCAACCTGCTGAGCTGGTACCTCTACGTCATCGGCGGCATTCTCATGATCTACACGATCCTGAATGGCGGCGTCGACACCGGTTGGACTTTCTACACTCCCCTCAGTACCGAGTTCCTCAAGACTAACGTTATCTCCGCCGCCCTCGGCGTCTTCGTCGCGGGCTTCTCCTCGATCCTCACCGGACTGAACTTCATCGTGACCATCCACCGCATGCGCGCTCCCGGAATGACCTGGAACCGCCTGCCGCTGTTTGTCTGGGCCCACTACGCCACCAGCATCATTCAAGTGCTGGGTACGCCGGTTGTGGCGATCACCATTGTGCTGGTAGCACTCGAGCGTCTATTCCACCTGGGCGTTTTCAATCCCGCGCTGGGCGGAGACCCACTCCTGTTCCAGCATCTTTTCTGGTTTTATTCTCACCCGGCCGTATACATCATGATTCTTCCCAGCATGGGCATCGTCAGCGAAATCGTTTGCTGCTTTTCACGCAAGCGCATTTTTGGCTACAAGGCGATGACGCTGGCCGTGGTCGGCATCGCCGTGATCGGGTTCCTGGTCTGGGCGCACCATATGTTTGTGGCCGGCATCTCGCTCTATGCCGCGCTGATCTTCTCGCTGCTAAGTTATTTCGTAGCTGTGCCCTCGGCTATCAAAGTGTTTAACTGGACGGCCACGATGTACAAGGGGTCCATCACCTACCAGACCCCTATGCTCTACGCTTTCGGCTTCATCGGCTTGTTTACCATCGGAGGATTGACCGGCCTGTTCCTGGCCTGCCTGGGCATGGACGTGCACGTGCACGACACTTATTTCGTCATTGCGCACTTCCACTACATCATGGTTGGAGGCATGGTGATGGCCTACCTCGGCGGGATGCACTTCTGGTGGCCCAAGATTTCCGGCCGCATGTATCCCGAGGGCTGGGGTAAACTCGCCGCGCTCATCGTCTTCATCGGATTCAACCTGACGTTCTTCCCTCAGTTCATCCTGGGCTACATGGGAATGCCGCGGCGCTATCACATGTATCCGCCCGAGTTCCAGATCTTGAACGTACTCTCGACCGCGGGCGCGACCATTCTCGCCGTAGGCTACCTGCTGCCCATGATCTATTTCACGTGGTCCATGCGCTACGGCGATCCGGCGCCGTCGAACCCATGGAACGCCGCCGGCTTGGAGTGGCAGACTCACTCGCCGCCTCCCACCTTTAACTTCGACGAGCAGCCGGTCGTGACCTGGGAAGCCTATAACTACGACGAGATGGACGAGATTCCGGAGATCAGGGAGGTCCCCGTTGCAAACTAGTCAAGCGGCGGTCGACGAACACGCACACGAGAACCCGGCGCTCCTGCACCACTTTGCCACCGCGGAGCAGCAGAAAAATGCCGCCGGCCTGGGCATGTGGTTGTTCCTCGCCCAGGAAGTCATGTTCTTCGGCGGCCTGTTCTGCGCCTACCTGGTCTACCGCTACAAATATTTTGGGGACTTCGGCTCTGCCAGTCAGCAGTTGGACATTAGACTCGGCACGACCAACACGGTGGTACTCATCTGCTCCAGCTTGACCGTGGTGCTAGCTATTCGGGCCGTCCAGCTCGGCAAGCGCATGGCGCTCGTGTTCTGGCTGCTCGCTACCATCTTGCTGGGTCTCGCCTTTCTGGGCATCAAGGCCGACGAGTATGCCGAAAAATTCGAGAAGCATCACGTGCCCGGACCGAGCTTCAACTATCACGAGTTGCTTCCCGGGCAGGAGAAGTTTCCGGCGGCGGAACGCCAGTATGCCAACCCCCATCACGCTGAGATGTTCTTCTCGCTCTACTTTGCGATGACCGGTATGCACGCTCTGCACATGATCATCGGCGTCGGCCTGTTCGGATTCCTTGCCTACAAGGCCTGGCGGGGCAAATACACGCCCAAGTACTACACGCCCATCGAAAACGCTGGCCTGTACTGGCACTTTGTCGATATTGTCTGGATTTACTTATTCGGGTTGCTCTACCTGATCGACCGTCATAGGTGAGAAAAGCATAGGTGAGATAGCCATGTCTGAGCACAATTCCGCTTCCGAACCGACGTCCGAACAAACTCCCGAACACATTTCTTCGCTTGGTTCTTGCCTCGCGATCTGGGTGGCCTTGCTCGCGGGCACCACCCTCACCGTGGCTGCCGCCTTCATCGACCTCGGTCCGTTCAATACTATCGTCGCCCTCACCATCGCAACCATCAAAGCCACCCTGGTCGTGCTCTTCTACATGCATGTGAAGTACACGCACGAGAAACTGACCGGCCTGGTGATTGTGAGCGCGATCTTCTTCCTGTTCATCCTGCTCGCCCTCAGCATGGCGGATTACACTACGCGCCTCTGGCGCTGACGTCGCCGGGCCGCTCGTTTGAGGCGCCCGGATGAGGCCAGAAGGCACCTTGCAAAAGCCCAAGGCCACGATATAATTCAGCTCAATGCCAACCGGGTCGGAAGCTGCAAAAGCGCCGGGGATGGTGCCTGACGAGCTGAAACAAGAGCCGCGCTCGAAGGGTCTGACTACTCCGCGCAAGAAAAAACCGAAAGAACTAGCTGTCATCACCGAGTGCTGTACGGGTTGCGCGGGATCGCCGGCCTGCGTGGAGTATTGCCCGGTCGAAGATTGCATGTTCTGGATACCGGATGACGATCATCCACCCTTCGGCCGCATCGAGGTAGACCCCCTTCTCTGCATAGGATGTAAGAAGTGCCTCAGCAAGGGTCCAGAGGGAGCTTTCCTAGATGGATGCCCCTGGGACGCAATCGTTATGGTGGACATTGCGGAAGTGGAAAAAGAAGTCGGGCCGATGAGCTACTAGTTCTTGCTGGCTCCGGCTCTCTCCTGGAGTGCCTGTTCGGTCTCAATAGCTTGCTGGCGCAGCCGCTCCGGAACTTCAGGCAACTCTCTTTCGTAGGGACGGATCGAGGGCAGGTCCTCCAGTTGGCCAATCAGATATAAGGCGCGAAGCGCCTCCCAGACTTGGTCTTCCCCTGGTTCGACGGTCGCAATCGCAGTTCCTGGAACTACCGTGGCGCCTGTCGCCGTAGAAAGTGTGCGTACGCGGCCAGCGATGGGCGAACGCAATTCGCGGGTCTGCTCGCCATCGTTGTCCTGCAGTTTCGCGATGAGTCCACCCTGGTGGATCGCCGTACCGACCGCCGCAGTATCCACAATCCGGCCGGCAGTGGGAGCGGTAATCATAACCGGCTGCAATAACGAAACAATCTGCGGTCTCCCCGAGCTGTCGCCGAAGCTGACCAGGGATAGCGCAGCGTTACCGCGCACGATGAGCGAATAGTCGTCCAACATCCTCAAAAGCGCCTCGTGGAAACCCTGACCTCCCGTGTCTTGTCCCATCACCCAGGCATCCGTGCTTCGCACCTCCTCGCGCGGATTGGAGGAGAGCCGCACCAGATCGGGATACCAGCGTGCCGCGCTTGGATCGTGCCGGCTCATGCGCTGGCCGAGTTGCACGATGGCATGTTGGATGTGCCGCGGATGATTGTTGTCGTTGAGGTATTCATTCATTTCTTTGGTCGTAAGCGCGCGGCCGAACCAGGTGCTCCACCAGAACAGGAACGGCATGAGCACAACCAGCCACGCCGTGAGAAAAAATAGAATCCGGTTGCGAGTGGACATTCGGGGACGCGACGGCTTTGGTGCGAGGCTATCCCCGACGTTTGCGGGCTTGTCCGCGGGCGCGAGCGGGATGGGTTGTGCAGCCATGCTTGATTTTGCGACCCTAGCTCTCGCCCTCTTTGGGTTCGGCGTTTTTGTCTGCGAGAGCTGCGGTCGCAGTTGCTTTAGGCGTGGCTTTGGGCGGCGTTACCGCAGCGGCGACTTTCTTCTTGTCGAGAAAAGCGAGCGCTCCACGGTCACGCAGTTCCCAGAACGCATTCAAGAAAAAAACGGCGGAGAGAGTCAATAGGATCAAGCTCATGAACAAGCCATCCACGGTTGTGACCGTACCCGTGACGATGGTCCAGGCAATACCCAAGAGAGGGACTATGCCCAAGACTATGGAAATCACCAGCATCATCGGAAGCAACAGCCCTCCTTATACCTGCTCAGATGGCGTGGGCGGACGGCTCGGTCGCCCCAACTCAGCTTATTGCGCCTTGAACGTTGCATCCACGGTCTTGCTGTCTTTGGCCGCTAGCGTGACCTTCTGCTCCTGCGTACCCAGTTTTTCCTGCACGAAGGCTAAAGTGTAGTCGCCTGGAGGCAAACCCTTGATTTCGAATTTGCCGTCCGGACCGGTGACCGCATAGAACGGAGTCTTCACCACGTTGACATACATTTTCATCCACGGGTGCTGGTTGCACTTCACCGGGAGCATGATTTCCTCACGGGCGAAGCTCTTCTCCAGAGCCGCTGACTGCGGGGGTTGCGACTCATTCCACTCACGGTTGTCGGCCGGCGTGGGATGGATATTGTGAGTGGTGGGATCACTGTTGACGATCTTAAGCGTCTGTCCAGCCATCACTCCCAAAACATGAGGATGGTATTTGCAGCCACTTTGATCAATGGTCACGGGGTCCTTGGGAACGTCAAACGTCCGGTTTCCCAAACCTTCCTTCACGTACACGAAGACGTTGTCCAATTTGCCGCCGTCCACTACCACGGTCTCGGCCATATTCATGCCCTTGCAGGCCGGGTCCTGGGTCATGTCAATTTTTGCCGCCTTGGGAGCGGCGCCGTCAAAACTCACTGTGCCGCTGACACTGGCGGCGGTCGCCGGATCGATCGGTGCCGCAGCCGGTGCAGCCATAGTGCTCGGAGCGGCGGTGCTCGGAGCGGCAGATTGTTCTTCCGTCGGCTTCTTGCTGCATGCAGTCATCAGAACGAGGCCCACGACCGCACATAGGCCGAGGGTAACTAACCAGTGTTTGCGATTCATCATTTCTCTACACCTTTCTGAAATTGGGATGAAAGCTTTAGCATATTCTAATTTTACCGCCCGCCGCCTGTTCCCCCCGTTTGCTTGTTCTCGTCGGAGGGCGAGATGCCCCGAGCGCTTCCACCGACTGGCCTCGTACTGGAAGAAGCATGGGGAGAAGTTTTGTTCGTGCTGGATTGGCTGCGCCCCATGGCTCCGGCCACACGGCGCTGCTCTTCCGGAGTGAGCTGGAAAATGTAATCGACGAGCAGCCGAGTGTGATCCTTATCATAACCCTCGAACGTGGGCGGCGTCGGACCGGCGAACACCCAGTGGTCGTTCAGTCGCTTGAACAAACCGGAGGGCATCGCCGTGCCCGGACTGATGGCTTGTGGATCAATGAGCCAGCGTTCAACCCAGTCGGGCTTCAGGCGGTCGTGTGCCAGCAGAAAATTGGGTGCAGTGGCATTGCGATCATGCGCAGCATCGCCAGTCGCGTGACACTTCAGGCAAGGCGCCGCGGTACTGGAGAACAAACCACGTGCCATGTCCGTTTCCTTCGCCGTCAGCGTCGTCGTCGCGTCCGGAATATACGGGAAGGGCTGCCGCGAAAGGGCCGCAAAGAAGCGCACCAGCTTGCCCAGTTCGTTCTCAGAGAAGCTGAAAGTGGGCATCCGCACCTGGAGATAAGAGCGCACGCCGTTGCGATCGGTATCGGTCTCGCTTGGCGACGTACTTAGCGACGGATTGGAGAGGAAGCGCAGCAGCCACTGCGGGTTGACGCGTGCGCCTTCCGTCAGCAGCTTGGGAGGAAGCTGCTCCTGCACGTCCTGATAGCGCTTCATTCCCATCAGCGCCGATTGCTGGCCGGGAATGAATTGATGGCAGCCCATGCAGTTGTACTTCTTGACCACCCACCAGCCTTCCTGTATGTCACGGCGGTAGTCGAGAGGCCGGTATTGATAAGACGCTGGAAGCGCGCTCTCCTGGCTGCCCATCAGGAAGGTGGTCAGGGCGCGAATTTGTTCCGGGGTCAGGTGCACGTTTGGCATGCGGAGTTTTTCAGTCTCCGACTTGATCTTCCCCTGATCCCACACATTCGGTTCTGCGAGCTTGTGCTCGAAGAATCCCAAACTTGAGTACCACGGTCCGGTCGCGGGTCCCTCCGGGAGGCGCGCACGATCGTCCGGATCCTTTATAGGTTCGCCGTCTCCCCGTTGCGCCATCTCCGTCAGCAGAGCGAAGTCCAAGCGTTCGATGGGCTTGCTGCCTTCAAAGGTCAGTTCCGTCCCTATCCTTCCCTCATCCTCAAGGCCGGAGATTTCATGACATCCTGCGCAGCCGAAGTGGCGGATCCACTTCTTCCCTTCTTCTTTCAGCTTGGGATCGTCCATGAAAGCAGCATCGGGATAGGAACTGGGCTCCTTCTTCTTCAGGGTGATGAGGTAGGAGGCGACGTCGGATGCATCCTGCTCGGTCAGCCGCAGGCTGGGCATGACCGTCATGTTCTGGACTTGCAGTTCATGGCCGTCGTTCGGACACTTGCTGTGTTCGAGGTCGAACACATAGGGCAAACCCTTCTTCGCATAGTCCTCGGGACCGATATCCTTTTTCTCATACAGACAATAGGGGCGCGTGCGCTGGCGCGCGTTGTGCACCCAACGCACCAGGTAATCATAGTTTGCTTTCTCGCCTTCGCGCGTCAGGTTGGCGGCAAATGTCCCACCCTGCATCTGATCACCTTCGCCGATCGAGTGGCATCCCAGGCATCCGCGCGTTTCGAACAGTTCTTTGCCGCGGCCGGCATTTCCCGGATTGTGCGTCACTGGCGCGTCGGGTAGCGCCGACTGCCACAGGTACGCCGAGATCGCCTGAATCTGCTCATCGTTGAGTCGGAAATTCGGCATCCGGGTCGTGGGGCGAAAATCGGTCGGCTTCTTCAGCCAGACTGGAATCCAGTTCTTGTTGAGTTTCAACCGGACATCCTTCAGGTTGGGTCCGACTTTCTTCATGTCCTGCAGCAGGCTCTTCGTGGTTCGGTCGAGTTGAACGATCCGCAAATCCAGTTTGCTGTTCGCGACCCGGAGCGCCACGGCCCGGTCGTTCAGACGATTGGCTTCCTGGTTTGACTCTGCGGCATCGGCCTGCTTCATCAAGTATGCGGACTCCTTCAGGTTCTCCTTCTTCTCCTGCTCCATTTGCTTGATCTGTTGTGCCATCGAGTTCAGGTCTTCCGGTTCCTTGTCGTAGCCCTCGAAACGGTGGCAGCCCACGCACCCGCGCTGGCGATACAAGTCTTTGCCTTCGCTGAGAGTCCAGCCCACGTCGCCGCTTACCAGCACCATGTCTGCGGCGTGGCAGGTCTGGCAGCCGGCCTCGAAGTTGGGTTTCGGGAACAGGGGCCAGAGCCAATGCTCGTAGTTCCCGTGTGCTTTCTCAACGCTGGTCGTGGCCCGTCCATTGCCCTGGTGACAGGGAGAACAACCGAACTTGTCCGGATCATGGATCTTCAGCAGCCCCGGCTCGGGATGGCTGGTGAAGGCCCGGGCATAGTCGTCGATTTGTTTCCCTTTTGGCGCCATCGATGCGGCGGTCAGCTTGACGGGCTCGCGGATCCCCATGTGGCAGGATTCGCAGCGATCTACAATATTGGCCTCGGCCACGTTGATCTGCAGGATCGCCGGGTCCAACGCCTCCGTCTTGTCCTGCAAGCCATGAATCTGCGTCGGCGTCAGGTTCACCATGTTCTCCGACTCAAACGCGTCGAGCTTGGCTTTTCGGTCGCTGACGGGCTTGATCAAATCTCCCAGTTCTGCGCTGAGTTGGGCTCGTTCCGTCTTGAGGTCATTGTAGGTTTCTTCGAGTTGCGGGTAGGAGTAAGTCGCCTTGCTGCCGTCCGGGTACTCGACTACCGCCGTCTCCTGCTTGTACTTCTCCAAATCCTTGAGCTTGCTTTGCTTTGAGGATGCGCCGGTCGTGGTCTCGATATCGTAGGTCAGGGCATTCACGTAGGCGCGGCGATCGGTGAAGATGTTCTGCACCGCCAGGATTTTCGCGCTTAAAGCGCGCAGTTGATCGTTGATCTCCTTCGTCCGGGGCGCCGCCTGCTGAAATGCTTGCTCGTAATCCTGCTTCAGCTTCTGGTAGTCGCTGTTGCCCTCGACTTCTTTTTCCGATTGCGCCGAATTGGACCGAGCCGTTTTCAGAAACGTGGAGTAGCGGTCTTTCCATTCGCGCTGGAAGGCCTTCCAGGGACGCTGTCCGAAGTCTTCGTCCCACAGGGCCCAGAATAGCGACGCGGTCAGGATAACCATCGTCACCACATACCAGGTCGCCATTGATTTCTGGACTAGCGGATCATTCTCAGGGACGGGCTTTTCGGGCACCACTTCCTCCTAAGCGTTGCGCGCAACCGAAGCGTTGAACATCTACACGTTGAACCAGGGCGTGATCCACACGTACTTGATATGGAACAAAAGCCGCAGCAGCATCTTGATCGGCAGGGCGAACATGGTTAGCACGAAGAACATCATGATCGAATACTGCAGGAAGCTCATGCGCTTGTAGTCCTTTGGGTTGCGGCGCCGGAAGAAGCCGTGCAGGGCGAACCCGCCCAGCGTGTAAAAGCCGCCCACCACCACCGCTCCGAAGACCGCTTTTGCCCAGTTGGCGGTAATTCCGAAGAGGTCCGGCAAATCGCGGTTGACCTCATAGATGAGACGGTTGTGGTCCCAGGTTTGTCCGGGCCAGAACCATTGCCATCCCGGTCCGCGAATGAAAGTCCCGATGATGATCATCGAGACCCACAGCACAATAAAGCCGAAGAGGAACGTCCCGATGGCAAACTTGCGCTGCTTCCACGTGTAGTAGCCGCTGCCCAGCGGGTTCGTATCTATGTATGGAATCACCATCAGCCCGATGATGATCAAGGTCGGCATCACGACCCCTGCAATCCAGGGATCGAAATACACCAGCATTTCCTGGAGGCCAAGAAAGTACCAGGGCGCCTTGGCTGGATTCATGGTCAAGTTCGGGTTCGCCGGCTCTTCCAGTGGCGCATTCAGGGTGATCGACCAGATCATCAGGATAATGGTGACGATGATGGCTGCCAGAAACTCCACCCGCAACAGAAACGGCCACACGTGAATTTCTTTCTGCCATCCCGGCTGAAAGGGCCAGGTCTTGCGATATTGGGTTTTCGCGGCCGCGGCATCGCCTTCCAGTTGCGCAATCAACTGATCGTTGGCGTGTGCCTGCTTCCATGCCAGATAGATATAGAAGGCGAGCAGTGGAATCAGCGCCACGATGGGCACGTTGTCAGGCGCGGAGGCGATGTCCCACAATTGCTTCCAGTCCATAACTATTTGCGCGAACTATTTGCGCGCCTCCTTGATTTCGGATTCGAGCACGACCGCCGCCGGGCCGGAGATGCCGCCATCTTTTCGTACGCGCCAGAAGTGCACGATCATCAGCACCGAAGCGACGATGGGAATGCCGATGCAATGCCAGATGTAGGATCGCAGCAGCGCGTTCGCGTCCACGATCGAGCCGCCCAGCAATCCGAAGCGAACATCGTTATAAGGAGTCATGCCCAACATGTGACCGAAGGGGCCTTCGTGTCCGAGAAGCGGTGTAGCGCGAGCCATGTTGGTGCCGACCGTAACCGCCCAGAAACCGAGTTGATCATCGGGCAGCAGATATCCGGTGAACGAAAGCAGCAGCGTGAACACCAGCAGGAGCACTCCAATATTCCAGTTGAACTCGCGGGGCTTCTTGTACGAGCCGGTCAGAAATACCCGGAACATATGCAGCCAGACGGTGATCACCATCAGGTGTGCCGCCCACCGATGCATGTTGCGCAGCAGTTTCCCAAAGGGCACGTCATGCTCGAGGTAGAGCACATCCCGGAATGCCTGCACTTTGGTGGGGTGGTAATAGAACATCAGCAGCACGCCGGTGAAGGTGAGCACGATGAACAGGTAAAACGTGATCCCTCCCATGCCCCAGGTGAAGCTGTAGCGCACCGCATCGCGGTTGATCTTGGCCGGATGCAAATGCAGGAAGACGTTCGACAGCACGCCCAAGGCGCGATTGCGCGGGGTGTCGTCGTGCTTGTGACGAAAGATGGAGGTGAAAACCTGAGTCTTGGTCGGGTCCTTGAGAAGATCGACCTGTTCTTTGGCTTTGGCCGGCATGTCGGTCTTGAGTGACTGCACATCGGCCTTTACCTCGGTGGCCACTCGACTCAGAATGCCGGTTGTCTTTCCGCTCTTCCCGTCGTTCGTTCCGTTCGAGCCATTTCCTTCAGCCATTTTTCATCTCTTTTCTTCTGGCACATCTGGTGGCGCATCTGGCGAGTCCACCAATGGGACGTTCGCGCTTCAAGCGAGCTCAGTCAGAATTATGTCGGCAAAAACGCTCCCGGATCATTGAAGGCGCTCGGCTGACCTTTGGGCCACTGATAGAGCCGGGAAGTGTCCACTATGATTTCGCCGTCAGGAGCCAGTTGCACGAAGGCGCGGTCCATAGGCCGGGGTGCAGGCCCCTCGAAATTGATTCCTTCGTCATCGTAGCCGCTTCCGTGGCAAGGACATTTGAACTTGTTTTCGCTGGCCTTCCAGTCAGGCGTGCAGCCGAGGTGGGTACAACGAGCGTAGATGACAAAGATGCGATCGGGTCTGCGATCGACCCAGATGCGATACTTCTGCTGCCATTTCGTGTCCACGCCCAAACCGTAATCGGAGGGATAGCCAATCTTGAAGATGGTGGCTGGTTCGAAAAGAGTGCGGGGCAGAAAAAAACGGAAAAAAGCCAGAAACCATGCCGTTAGAAAAGCTGTGACAGATACCCACACCAGCCGGCGGCGGCGCTGGTTGACCTTATTGTCCTCGGGACCAACTGCAGCCACACCTGCGGAGGCGGCTGCCTTCGAGGTGCCCACCGCACCGGAACCAACATAAGGAGTAGACGCTCCGCTTCCAGCCGGGGGCGTTTTGGGCGCATCCGGGTTTTCTGCCATCATTCTCCTCCTGAATCTGTCTCCTGAATCTGTTTCTCTTGCTTCAATCGGCGGCCATGGAAGCAGCCGCCGTTTCCCTTTCCTGATCCTGAACTTTGTCCTGACCCTTTACCTTCGCGTCCAGTTCGCCGATTGCCGCCAACACCAACCCAGCGAGAGCCTGAATGAATTTCGGAGAGTCATTGAGACCTCGCGTCATCTCAAAGCGCTCGATGCCGAGCAGGCGGGCCTCCTCGCGCGCATGATGATCAATCTCTCCCAGGGTCTCGACGTGATCGGAGACAAATGAAATTGGGACGATGCATACCTCGCGCCGCTTCTCCGCGGCCAGTTGCCGCAGCGTCTGGTGCAATGACGGTTCCAGCCAACGGCTCGCGCCCACTTTGCTTTGATAGCACAGGCGATGATGATTCGACCACGCTCCTTGCTCCATCACTAAGGCCACGGTTTCTTCAATTTGCCGCTGGTAAGGATCACCCTTTTCAATCACCGACACCGGGACACCGTGTGCGCTGAAGACTAGCGGCACAGCCGGCGGATCGGGAAAATGGGCAAGCGCCTCGTCAATCCTCTCCACTACGGCGGCGATGTATATGGGATTACGATAAAAAGGCGCGACCAAGGAAGTCGGGACTGCGCCCGTCCACCGCCGTCGCCACTCGTTCAAGCTGCTGCCGGTCGTCGTGCTCGAGTACTGCGGGTAGAGAGGTAACAACACGACTTGGTCGACTTCCGCATCCTCCTGAAGCTGAGCAATTGCCTCGGCCGTGAACGGATGCCAGTAGCGCATTGCAACCACGCAGCGCGCGTCGACACCGTCGCGCATCAGGCGTGCTTCGAGAGCAGCGGCCTGCTGCTCGGTGAATCGGCGAATGGGAGAACCGCCGGAACCCCCCTTGATGCCCGCGTAGTGCTGGGCTGCTTTTTTCGCGCGCGTTTTTGAAATCAGCCTCGCCAGCGCATGCCTGCCAAGCCGGGAAAACGGGAAGTCAATGATGTCAGGGTCGCAGAAAAGGTTGTAAAGGAAGGGTTCGACTGCCTCCAGCGAATCAGGTCCACCGAGTTGGAAAAGGACTACACCAACACGTTTCGAAATCCGAGCCATTCCTGTCGATCCCCAGATCCCCAGAGAGGTGGAAACGATGTTACTCACAAACCGCCGCGTTCGTCAATGCGCCAGCGCGCGAAGTTTGTGTAACACCAAACAAAAAATCGATCGTTAGTTCGCGGGAACACGGAACGCGAACTCGCTTGCATAAATCACAACGAGCTGTGATACACTTCCGTTCGTTCACGGCGATCGCATCGGTTTTCTGCGTTCTCTAACGAGCAGAAAATCCGACTTATTCAAGTGGGGCAGGGGGTCTTGGGTACATGGGGCTGATTATTCTCTGCGTCATCTGGCTGATTACCCTGGCCAGCACTTATTTCTTCGTTGCGAAAACCTGGTGGTTCCCCCACGGAGCTTCCGCTGCAGCCGCCGGCATCGACCACCAGTTCACCGTGACGTTCATCATCATGGGCGTGATTTTCGTAGCCGCCCAGTTGGCGCTGGGATACTTCGTCTGGAGATATCGCGACCAGCCTTCCGCTACCCGCCCCGACTATTCCCATGGCAACCTCACGCTGGAAATCATTTGGACCACTCTCACTGCGATCCTGTTCGTCGGGTTGAACTTGATTGGGAGTCCGATCTGGGCGGCAGAACGTTTTCGCCCGGCGGTGGACGGGGCTACGCGGGTGGAAGTCACAGGCATGCAGTTCGCCTGGTATTTCCGTTATCCCGGTCCCGACGGCAAGTTTGGCACCACCAGGCCGGAGTTGGAGGACCCGTCCGCCGGAGGGGAAGCGGCCTTGGGTTTGGACCCGGCGGATCCGGCGTCGAAAGATGACATCGTGACGGGCATTATGGAAGTGCCAGTGAACCGTGAAGTGGAACTCATTTTGCGCGCGCACGATGTGATCCACAGTTTTTTTGTTCCTGCCATGCGCTTTAAGCAGGACGCCGTGCCTGGCCTGGCGATCCATATGCATTTCACTCCAATCGAAACTGGCAGCTTCGAAATCACTTGTGCGGAACTGTGCGGGCTCGGTCACTACAAAATGCACGGCATACTGAAGGTCGTCAGCCAGGACGAGTTTGACCAATGGCTGGCAGCTCGAGAGGCGGAGAAACAATAAATGGTTGCCCAGGAATCCCACCAACACGCGGCCCCTCAAGGCTTCATCCGCAAATGGGTTTTCAGTCTTGACCACAAGGTGATTGGCCTGCAGTATTACTTCCTCGCGCTCACCGCGGTTTTCGTCGGCATGTTTCTCTCGCTGCTGATGAGGATCCATCTCATATGGCCGACGGCGATTCTGCCGTTGGTCGGCGAGATCAAACCTGAAACCTATCTCAGCCTGGTCACTATGCACGGCACGATTATGGTGTTTTTCGTGCTGACTACGGCGCCCCAAGGCGGCTTTGGCAACTATTTTTTGCCCATACAAATCGGCGCACCCGATATGGCCTTCCCCGTCCTGAACATGCTCTCGTTCTGGACCACCTTCGTTGCTTACATAGTGATGCTGGCAGCGTTTTTCGTAGTGGGTGGAGCGCCACTTCACGGCTGGACTGGGTACGCGCCCATGAGTGCGCTTCAATCCTCTGGGCCGGGTGAGGGTCTGGGCGCGGACCTCTGGATCATCAGCATCGCGATTTTCTGCATCGCGTCGCTTATGGGCGCTCTCAACTTCATTACCACTACGCTCGACATGCGCGCCAAGGGCATGAGCATGTTTCGCATGCCTCTTACCTGCTGGTCGTGGTTCATCACCGCCATCCTAGGCTTGCTGGCCTTTGGAGTTTTGCTCTCGGCGGGCATTCTTCTGCTCATGGACCGCAACCTCGGTACCAGCTTCTTTCTGCCGCTGGGCACGATTAACGGTCAAATGACCGGCCATAAGGGTGGTTCGCCGCTGCTTTGGCAGCACCTTTTCTGGTTCTTCGGTCATCCCGAAGTCTACATCGCGATCCTTCCCGGGATGGGCGTGGCCTCGCAGATACTTTCGACGTTTTCCCGCAAGCCGATCTTTGGTTACAAGGCGATGGTGTATGCCATGCTGTCGATCGGCCTGCTCGGGTTCATGGTGTGGGGACATCATATGTTCATGAGTGGCATGAGTCCTTACTCGGCTTTTGCCTTTTCGATCATGACCATGGCGATCGGGGTGCCCTCCGCCATCAAGACCTTTAACTGGCTGGGGACGCTTCATAAGGGGCGCATTCGATTCCAGTCGCCGATGCTGTTTGCGATCGGCTTTGTGTCGTTGTTTGTTTCCGGCGGATTAAGCGGTCCGTTTCTGGCGCAGCCGGCGCTGGATATCCCCTTGCACGACACCGCCTTTGTGCCGGGCCATTTTCATCTGATCATGGGTGTAGCCGCCATTTTCGGTATCTTCGCCGCAACTTACTACTGGTTCCCCAAGATGTTCGGTCGAATGATGGATGAGAAGCTGGCGCGAATCCATTTCTTCCTTACGCTGATCGGCACTTATTGCGTCTTCATGCCAATGCACTATCTGGGGCTGGCGGGTCAGCCCCGGCGCTATTCTCAGCTGACTGAGCTTGCTTATCTGCATCCACTCGTTGGCCTGAACACATTTATGACATACGCGGCGATCGTAACCGTCGCCGCCCAGCTGATCTTTCTCTTCAATCTGTTCTGGAGCATGTTCAAGGGACAGAAGGCGAGCGATAATCCCTGGGAGGCAACGACGCTGGAGTGGACCACCGCAACTCCGCCTCCCCACGACAATTTCGGCGGACACACGCCCGTAGTTCATAACGGTCCATACGAATACAGCGTGCCGGGAGCGCCGCGCGACTATGTGATGCAAACTGACCCGGCAACCGTGGCAGCGCACTAACTCGAAGAGTATCTAGACGAGTAACTAGAGAGATTACTAGAACAAGTATGGCGAGCTTCACTCCTACGATTCCGGCGCCCCGCCCCACAACTTCCCGGGGAAACCGCGCCGATCTGCCGCCGGTTGCAGGTGGCGGAGACGGCGGGCGGCCCGATCCCGACTCGCCTGACTACGGAGCTCGTTTGCGCCGGGCACGCCTTGGATTGGCTGTAGCTCTGACGCCAATCATGATGTTGTTCGTTGCCTTCACCAGCGCTTACATTGTGCGCCAAGGGCTGCCGACCTTCGACCCGCACACCAACACCGTGGTGCACGACTGGATCCCCGTTCCGCTGCCCACGCTGCTGTTTCTGGTCAATACGTGCGTGCTGCTGTTGAGCAGCATCACCATGGAGTACGCGCGGCGACAACTTGCGCGGCAAGTCGCGCTGGAGCCTGTGCAGTCCATTCCGGGAATATCCCTGGGCACGGAGAGTAAATTTCCCTGGCTGGCACTGACCATTATTCTTGGATTGTGTTTCCTCGGTGGACAATGGCTGGCCTGGAGGGATCTGGCGGCGCGAGGGTTCTACGTCGCCACTGGCCCCAGCAGTTCTTTCATTTACCTGCTCACTGGCGGGCACGCCGTGCATTTGCTCGGGGGAATCCTGGCCCTGCTGGTGGCGGGAACAGCCGTAGTGTTGCACCGGCCTTTGGCATCGCGCCGGATTGTGGTTGATGTCACTGCCTGGTATTGGCATTTCATGGCACTGCTGTGGATTTACATTCTGGCGCTGCTGGAGTTCGCACACTAGCCAGATGACTTTAGTCAGACAAGGAGACCGAACGCATGGCGGAAGCTGCCTTGCCGCACAACGTCGCGGAGATCGACACCCCGGCAATCTATGAGCCGTCGCTGTTTGGCACGTATTCGAAAAAAATCGGGATGTGGCTGTTCCTGCTGTCGGACTCGCTGACTTTTGGCGCGTTGCTGTATGCCTACAGCTATGGACGTATCTCCACCCCAAATTGGCCGACGCCGTTCCATTCCTCGAGCATCATCAATGCCACCATCATGACCGGGTTCCTCTTGACTAGTTCGCTCACCATGGTCCTGGCGGTGAATGCGGCGGCACGTGGAAACGAAAAGAGCCGGGTCCTCTATCTATTGGCTACTATGGCATGCGGCATAGGCTTTATCGTTCTCCACGCCAAAGAATGGAGCAACCTGATCGCCGAGGGTCTCCGCATACCCATTTTCCCGGCAGTCCCGCACCAGGAGGTTGCGTCTGAATTCGCCAATGTATCCAAAACCGTGCCCCAGTTCGCGGCAACTTTTTTCGGGCTGACGGGAATGCACATGCTGCACGTCACGCTGGGAGTGGTTTATCTCGGTGTCATCGCGCTGCGGCGTAAGTTCATCCCGATTCTCTTCATTCTCTGGCTGGTGGCGTGGCTGGCGACACCCGCTTACAGTCCGTTCCACTACGGAGCTCACGTCCTGCTGATTGCGGCGCTCGTCTGCTCGCTGATTTTGTGGCTGAAGCCGAAGATTTATGACGCCGCCGATGTCGAGGTCGCCGGGCTGTATTGGCACTTTGTGGACCTGGTGTGGATGTTCATCTTCCCCCTCGTCTACATAATGTCCACCAAGATCGTCTAGGAGTTTGGCTAGGAGACTGGCGAGGAGATTGGAAAGATAAACTTATGGAAGACGCTTCGCAGCTGGCAATTGAAGGACGCGTAGCCGAAGAGCAACGCCACCACAGTGTTACTCCCTTCTTCTGGGTGTGGGGGACCCTTCTGGTTCTGACGGCCGTCGAAGTTTACCTCGGCTATCAGAACATGGAACCCAAGCGCATGCTGACGATCCTGATGGGTCTGTCGTTAGTCAAAGCTACACTCATCATCGGCTATTTCATGCACATGAAGTACGAGGTGTCGAGCATGAAGTGGCTTACCATGTGCTCGCTGGTGTTTTGTCTGGCGATGATGATGGTCTTCTTTCCGGATGCGTTTCGCATTCTCTCGTTGGGGGTGAGGTGAGGCCCTCGATGCAACCTATGAAGATGCAACGCATGAAGACGCAACGTATGAAGACGCATGCGGTAAGCCGTAGCGCTGCCATGCTGGTTGGGGTTCTGTGCTTGTGGGCGGTCCCGGCGGTCGCACAAGGCTGCGCGATGTGCTACAGCTCGGCCTCGGCAGCTTCCAAAGATGGGCAAAAGGCCATCAGCAAAGCCGTCGTAGTCTTGGTGGCTCCGCCCCTCGGAGTCATGACCTTGGGCGTGGGACTGGCTTTTCGCTACGGCAGGAAGCGTGACCTAGAACAGACTGACGAACAGAATCTCGACGATTCTCTCCCCCTATAGCTCGTTCTGAAGTCGAAGTCACTGGGGAATGGTACAGGAGATACAATTCAGTGCGCCCGCCGTGTGGATTCTTCCGGCGTCCGATTTCAACCACGCCTGCCCTTAATTACTAGTGGGCAAAATACAGCGAAGCGTAGTAAGCAAGTATCGCAAAAAACACGATCCCACAAATTGCGTAACAGGTGAAAATCCAGGTATTGCGACCTTCGCGCTGAACAGGTTGTGGATTCCCAGATTTCGTACCGGTGGGCGGTGTATCCATGCAAGGCTCCTGAATATGCTGAATCGGACTTGTTTGCGTTAACAACGTGCGCAAAAAACGGACCACCCACCCGCGGCCCCACACACGGATGAGACGCGCTGAATTATACTCCGGCAGGAAGCCAGAAACAGATAAAAATTTGCAGGATTGGCCGGAGCCGCACGCGCCGACGATAGGGCCTCACCCGGGATATCGTCCAGTAATGTACCCTTCTAACGCCTGGATGGTTTGTGCCTGATCGGAGATGATCCAGCGAACGAGGTCGCCAATCGACACCACACCCACAACCACATCGTCCTCGACGACGGGAAGATGACGAAAACAGTGGTTGGTCATAATGGCCATGCATTCGTCCACCGTGTTTCGACGAGTAACGAAGACCACGGGGCTGGTCATGATCTCGCTCACAAGCGTCTCCTTCGAGGAGTGCCCCTTGAGGAAAACTTTGCGGGCGTAGTCGCGCTCAGACAGGATACCGATCAACCTGCCCGCGGATATCACGAGCACTGCGCCAATGCTCTCCACCGCCATCTTCTCAATGGCCTCGTAGACGGACTGATCGGGCGTCACGGACAAGACGCGATTATTGCCCTTGCTCTTCAACAGCGATTCAATGGTGTCGGTGATTTTCATGAGTTACCGGCGATCGTGTCTTTCACAACTCGAAATCGCGGAGAAACGATCTGGACTGCAGCCACTTTTAGCAGGAATATAGTACTCCCATCAAGTCGATGATCCAAGAGTTTCTCTTACGACCTATGCCGCCCCGAAACTTCTGTCCGCTGTCCGCGAAAAAGGATTTGGTCCGATTGCGCCCGGCGGAAGTGGGATCCGACCACCCTTAAGGGAAAAGGAAGACGGCCGGTTTCAGGCGCGATCGATACCCGGCTGGGGCGGGACGGAAGCCTTCTTTGCCGGGGCGGGGTTCGCAGCCGGCGATTCCGGTTGCGGAACTGTCTCGGCGCATTCGCCCTGGTCGTCATAGTCACAGGCCCGGCCCGGGTGCGACTGTTTGCAGTGGGTACAAAATTCAGTGCTCATCAAATCCCCCGCCGTATCGGGATGTACGCAGCGAAGTTGATGTTGCTCCTCTTCGACTCATTGGGCTGTGACGTGCGTCACAAGTGGTTGTAACGCTCAGGGAGGCAAGCGGTCGGCTGGCCCGCGTGACCGACTCTCTTCAATCCCCTTGCGCACAACGCCCGCATCCTCGAAGATGTTCTGTGCCTTATGCCGCAAACCATTGCCCCACCTCCAGCTCATTCCGTGCAAGTCGATGTTTCGGCGCTTGAAGCCTCACTCCGACGCTACCTTCGTGGAGAGGTTCGCTTCGACTCGGGCAGCCGCGCCCTCTACGCAACCGATGGCTCCAACTATCGCCAGGTGCCGATCGGCGTTGTAGTTCCTCGCGACAAAGAAGACGTTCTCGCCACCATTGCCCTGTGCCGCGACCACCGTGCCCCGTTGCTTGCACGTGGAGGAGGAACATCGCTCGCTGGACAATGTTGTAACGCCGCTGTTGTCCTCGACTTTTCGAAATACATGGCGAGCATCCTCGAAATCGATCCTGAACGACGCATCGCTCGCGTCGAGCCCGGCGTCGTGCTCGATCGCCTGCGCGCCGAGGCCGAAAAGCACCATCTTACTTTCGCTCCCGATCCCGCTACTCACGACCGCTGCACGCTCGGCGGGATGATTGGCAACAACTCCTGCGGCGTGCACTCGATCATGGCCGGCAAAACTGACGACAACATCGAGGCGCTCGAAATTCTCACTTACGGCGGACAGCGGCTGCACGTTGGCGCAACCAGCGCCGACGACTTCGACCTCTTGATTCGCGAAGGTGGCCGCCGCGCCGAAATCTACGCTGGCCTCAAGTCTCTCGCCGACCGTTACGGCGAGCAGGTGCGCCGGCAGTTTCCGAACATTCCGCGCCGCGTCTCTGGATACAACCTCAACCACCTGCTCCCGGAAAGCGGATTTCATGTGGCGCGCGCGCTGGTCGGCTCGGAAGGCACGTGCGTAACGATTCTCGAAGCCACCTGCCGCCTGGTCGAGAGTCCGCCGGCGCGCGTGCTGCTCGTTATCGGATGGCCCGACGTCTACATCTGCGCCGATCACGTCCCGCAGATCATGGAGCACCGCCCCATCGGCCTCGAAGGCTTCGATGACATCATGGTCAACGCGAGCCGCCACAAAGGCGTGAATCTCGATGCCATCGCGATGCTGCCCGAAGGTTGCGGCTGGCTGATGGTCGAATTCGGCGCCGACACTGCCGCTGAAGCCGAAGCGCAGGCGCGCAATTTGATGGAGACGCTCGATCGTTCCGCGGCTCCGCCAAACATGCGCATGTTCACCGACCAAAAACAAGCCCGGCGCATCTGGGACGTCCGCGAGTCCAGCCTGGGAGTGACGGCGCACGTCCCCGGCGAACCGCTGCGCTGGGAGGGGTTCGAGGATTCCGCGGTTGGGCCCGACAAACTCGGCGACTACCTCCGTGACCTACGCAAGCTGATGCAAGCCCATCACTACGACGGCTCGTTCTATGGGCATTTCGGCCATGCCTGCGTGCACACGCGCATGGACTACGATCTGGAATCGACCGAAGGTATCCGCAAGTTTCGCCAGTTTATGGAGGAGGCTGCGGACCTCGTGGTCCGCTACGGCGGCTCCATCTCTGGTGAACATGGAGATGGGCAGTCTCGCGGCGAACTTCTTCCCAAAATGTTTGGCCCCGAACTCATGCAAGCCTTCCACGAATTCAAATCGCTTTGGGATCCCGATTGGAAGATGAATCCGGGCAAGCTCATCAATCCATATCGGCTGGACGAAAATCTCCGGCTTGGCGCGGGCTATGATCCCTGGCAGCCGGAGACGCATTTCAAATTTCCCGACGACCACGGCAGCCTGGCCGCAGCCACACTGCGCTGCGTCGGAGTCGGCAAGTGCCGCCACGATTCCGGCGGAGTCATGTGTCCGAGTTACCGTGTTACACGCGAGGAAGAGCACTCGACCCGTGGACGCGCCCATCTGCTCTGGGAGATGACCAAGGGCGATTTCATCAAAGACGGATGGCAGAGTGAAGCCGTGAAGGAATCACTCGATCTCTGCCTCGCCTGCAAAGGTTGCAAGAGCGATTGCCCCGTGGGCGTCGATGTCGCGACCTACAAGGCGGAATTCCTGTCGCACTACTACGAAACGAATCGGCGTCCGCTCAAGGAATTGGCGCTCGCGAATATTGACTTGTGGATGAGAGCCGCTTCCCACGTGCCCGGTCTGGTCAATCTCACTACCCAACTGCCGGGTCTGCGCAACTTCGCCAAGCTCGCCGCCAGAATCCCTGCCCAACGGCGCATTCCAGCGTTTGCCCCGCAGACATTTAAACAATGGTGGGAGCGTCGCGAGGCTTCGCCTCGCTGGACGGCCGAGGGCGGCCGTCCCCACGTGAGTCGTGGTGAGTCGGTTCTGCTTTGGGCCGACACTTTCAACAACCACTTTCTTCCCTCGACCGCCCAGGCTGCCGTTGAAGTACTCGAAGCTGCCGGGTTCGACGTCAGCGTCCCGCGCGCGCATCTCTGTTGCGGCCGCCCACTCTACGACGTCGGTATGCTGGATCGCGCCAAGCGGCTGCTCCTCCAGATCATGGACGAGTTGCTCCCCGAAATCGAAGCAGCCACGCCGATCGTCGTGCTTGAACCGAGTTGCGCCACCGTCTTCCGTGACGAACTGACGAACCTTTTCCCCAAAGACGAACGCGCGCAGGCTCTGTCGAAGCAAGTTTTCCTGCTCAGTGAATTTCTTGAGCAGCGCGCAAAAACATTCCCGCTTCCCAAACTCGGGCGCCGGGCACTCGTTCACGGACATTGCCATCACAAAGCCATCATGAAGATGACGGCTGAGGAAGCTGTGCTCGAACGCATGGGCGTCAACTTCACCGCTCCCGCACCCGGATGCTGCGGCATGGCTGGAGCTTTCGGCTTCGAGAAAGAGAAATATGAGATCTCGAAGGCGATTGGCGAACTCGAACTCCTGCCTGCCGTCCGCCAGGCACCTACCGACTGGCTCATCGTCGCCGACGGCTTCAGTTGCCGCGAACAGATCGCCCAGGAAACCGATCGCCACGCCTTGCACCTCGCCGAGGTGCTGCAGATGGCCTTGCGCGAATCCACCGAAACCCCCGAAGGCTTCCCGATGTTCGACCCCGCGCCGCAGCACTATCCGGAAGACGCTTGGGTGCGGCCGCATCAGGCGGCCGTCGAAAAGTCTATGAAGCGCACCGGCCTGGCCGTGGCCGGAGTCGCGGCCGGAGCGGCATTGCTCCTGGCGCTGGCTAGAAGACGTTAATTGTATTGGGACAGACTCGGCCTGTCCCTACACAATTTATTGATAAATATAGACTTACATTCCTACCGCCCATCCCGCCGCTTTTTCTGGGACAATAGACAATAGACAAAGACAGCAGGACCCTATGGAAACCGCCAACCCAACCATCCTAGCCTCAACCCCAACCTCGGCCCCGTCCGCCTCAGTCATTGGCCAAAACAAAACCCTGCAAGGCTCGGTGCTGGTGCTGATTCAATTCGACGTGTGCGAAGAGATCAACCTCGACGCCCTGCGCGACATCTTCGGAGCCCGTCGCCAGGATGCCAGCTTCAAACATCCAGCTCCTGGATACGTCCGATTTCAGCGCCCGCCCGTCGTCCAGCAGGTTGAACCGCTGATCCTCGAAAGCGGCGAACGACTCGACGTGCAGATCAAGTACTACGATTACGGAGTTCTGAGCGTCGTCTTTGAGTTGCCCTTTTCCGGCGACTGGGACACGCTGGTCCGCCTGGCCAGCCGCTGGGTTTGGGACACCGATTTCACGAGCTTCGCCCAGAAAATCGTCAAACAGCAGATCGAGCGCGCCCGGCCCGCGCTGGTCAAGCTTTACGATAGCTGGCTGCATGAAGATTATTTCGTCTTCCACGTTCGCGACCTTGCCGGAAATCCCACTGCCACCGAATTGCTTTCGACCCAGGGTGGACGCATCGCTCAGATCGTGCGCGGCGAAAACGTTCCGCTCTCCGAGGGTGAGCAGCAGGAGATCATGCAGTCGAAAATCTCTTACTATCCGAACGACCTGGCCGTGATCAGCTGGAACGCGGCGTTCCTCTACGATTCTGCGGCGGGCGCGGAGACCGTCATCCAACTGCTGGAATACGCCAACTCGCAGCTGCTCGAATTCCGCCACTACGACGAACTGCTGACGCGCGAACTGGTTAGCGTTTACGAATTCATGGACCACGGCTCCGGCATCTGGGCGCGCTGGCGCACCGCCCGGCGCGCCAACCGCTTGCACACCGTCCTGCTCGATGTGGACGAACTGACCGAGCGCGCCGACAACGCCATCAAGTTTTTGAGCGACATGTTCTCCGCGCGGCTCTACAAAGTTGCCGCCTCCAAGATCGGAGTCACCGACTACAAAGACCTGGTCAACCAGAAAGTCCACACCGCCGAAGAGCTCTACCGCTTCATGGTCGACCAGTTTCACCAGAGCCGCGCGTTTGTGCTGGAGCTGATGGTGGTGATTATCCTGATCATCGATTTGATCTGGCTGTTCAAGGGATCGATTCCAGTCTAGGCAGGTGGCGAGTGTATGTACAAAGTGTTTCACGTGAAACATTTTGTAGTTACAATGATTGTAGTTACAGTAATGTACAGATTAAGGCGTACAAAGAGCGAAAGTTGGGAGTTCGTCCGGTGTGTTTTGTGACCTTGGGTCGGGATTTATGGCGACTTGATCGTTTAAGTCATTGATAATGCTGGGGTCGTTTGTGGTGGAATAGGCACATGTGTGTAAATATTACAGTGTAATTATTACATAGGTCACTATTCGAGGCATTTTGGCGGCACTCCCACGTCTCGAAGAACCGAGACGCGAGGCTACCCTCGATTCTTGCTCTGCCGAGATTGACGGGCGTGGTGCTGTCTTGCCAGTCCGATTTGAGCCGCCCACCCGTGGGGCCTCGGTGGTGGTGGCGCTAAGATGAGCCAGTCCCTGCATCCGCCCGAAATGCGCGGTAAAAACAGCTTAAAAAAGAATCATTTTATCATTGACATTTACGTATTTATGGCGTATCTTCTACCCAGTTATCCATGCAGAATGCGATGCAGAGGTTAACAACAAATCAGGGTCAGCTGACCCACACAGGAGATGCAATGTCTGAAAAGAAGAGGGTGACCCTGGATTTTGACCCGAAGGCGTACGAAATCCTTTCGAACCTTTCGACTGAAAGCGGCAAAACTTTTGCCGGAGTGATCCGCTCGGCGGTCGCTCTTTACGCGATCACTCAAGCTGAGGAGAAGAAACAGCACCGGCTTGCGATCGTCGACGAGGACGGAAAGCCAGTTAAAGAGATCATTATCACTTAGAACCTCGTACTGTCGGATTTAAGGAGGATCACTATCAACGAGATTCCGAAGCTTCGCCTGGACGACACCCAGGTCTACAAGGACCTGTCTTTGCGTGAACCTACCTGGCACGAGCGGACAGCAAGCCGGGTTGCGTATGCTCTGCTCGCGATGTTCGGTCTCGCCCTTGTGGCGAGCTTCGGGATGGGTTTTCTTGTGCTTTATCTCCGTCCGCCCGGAACTCAGATCGACCAATCTCTAGTCGAGATGTCTCTGGAGTATCTGAAACACACAGGGACCATTTTCGGTAACTTGCTCGCCTTCATCTTGGGTTACTACTTCACAAAAAAGGAGGACTGACATTGTGAAGGAGAATATCGCTGTACAAGCCGAACAGCCAGCGGCGCACCTTCGGGCTTATTTGGCGACTGCTTTGACCGGGCTCCCGGATTCCGAACGGGAGGGCACTTTTGCTCTCTGCCGACGGCTTCAGTCG
>JBEKXC010000009.1:0-43977 GCA_049512435.1 Terriglobales bacterium
GAAGAGGTTAGTTCCGCCGTTGGGACTTGGAATATATTGCAGCAAGCGCTGTGCGGGGAGGGAAAAGGCAGCTTGAGGGATCACCGCGCCCAGTGCGCCCACGCTGGTATTCGGAAAAACACACTGTGTGTTGCTGGTGCAGTTGACGCCAAAAGCGGTTCCCGCGGGGTTAGTGGAAGTGATCGTTGCCGGGTTGATCATTGACGCAGTGAAATAGTACGGCTCAGCGCTGCTGACCGCATACCCCAGCGACGTCTCAAGAATAGCGGCCAGGCATTGATCGTTCACACAGGCGCTGTTTACAGTGGACGCAATCGGAATCCCGTTGCTGTTAGTGCTGGTGCTGAACGAACCCGGGGAATCCGAGAAGTTGCCCATACGGTCCTGGAGCGAAGGCACAGGTATCTGCCCCGTGTCCACTCCCTGGGTCGATCGCGTCCCTTGATAATCTCCGAAGAAAAAGATCTTATTCCTTCGGATCGGGCCACCGAAAGTCCCGCCAAATTGGTTTTGATTGAATGTGCCACGCGTGGGAGAAAAATAGTTCCGCGCATCGAGGTCCGTGTTGCGCAGGAATTCGAACCCGTCGCCGTGAAATGCATTCGTTCCCGACTTGGTTACAACGTTAATCTGGCCCCCGCTGAACTCCCCGTATTCGGCGTCGAAGTTATTCGTGAGAATCCGAAATTCACCAATCGAATCGAGGTTCGGAATGATCGCCGCCCCCATGTTTACATCCTCTTCAACATCGCTTCCATTGACCAGAAAACTGTTGGCAAATTCCCGCTGGCCGTTAATTGAGATGGTGCCGGGATTCAATTCTCCGGACGGAGATAGCGCGCTCGCGCCTGCGTCCTGCACTGTGTCGGAGGTGATCGAAGTGGCCGGCGCAACCCCGGGCTGAAGGGAAAGCAAATCCGTAAAACTCCGGCCGTTGAGCGGCACCGCCGTCATCCGCGCAGCCGTGATGACCTCGCCAACCTGCGTACTCGTCGTCTCCACCTGGACCTGGTTTTCGGCGACAGTAACCACATCGGACCGCTCGCCCACCGTGAGCACCGCGTCGACCGTCAACGCGCTATTGGCGTCGATGATGACACCGGTCCGCTGATACGGTTTGAAGCCCGTCTTTTGGATTGCAATGTTGTAACGTCCGATGGGGAGATCAAGAAAAGAGTAGAATCCCTGACCGTTGGTTAGGGCCGGATGCTCGATCCCGGTTTCGACATTGGTTGCGTTTACGCGAGCATTGGCGACCACGGCATTGCTCGCATCTTTGACTGTGCCCGAGACAGTCCCGCCAACTCCCGCCGAACAACGGAGGGTCAAAAATATGAGAAATACAAAGAATAAGGAACCGCGCCGGAAGCACTTCAAGAGCGAGAAACAGAATCCGAAGACACAATTCTGCCGAGCACCAGCCATGCTGCCTTTGTCCTCTTGAAACCCGCGGCAGCCCCTATCATCGCCGCTGTCATCGGCCGAGCGGATTGTCGATCTCAGTCCCCGCGATGCTTACGCGGAAAGGTTCGCCGTCGAGACGAACCAATAAGAATAGCTGCTGTTTGATGAATCTCAGGTTACAGCGGAGTCACAGCGGACCAGTGGGATTCCACCGCGGGTCGCCCCGCGAGCACGCTTTGAATTTCCTGAGCGAAAAGCTGACAGCCAGGAGCCAAACTCTAGTCTCCCGCCACCGGCTCGCCAACTTCTGCATTCCTCTTCGCGCCACCATTCCCGTTCGCCGGAGCAAGAGCCGCCGTGATCGCACCCAGTGGAATGAATCCACCTTCATTCGACGTAGCCGGCTTCTCTTTCAGCACCACTTCTCGATAGAGCTGCGCCATGCGCGCGTCATAAGCTGCGTCGTTCTTGACTCTGTTGTCGCTGGCCTTGTGGTCGCGAGCCCGCTTCTTTTCTTCGCGCGCCGTCTTCGCAATCCCCAGTTTGTCCAGATCGTGCTGCACTTCGTGCGTGACAATCTCGTCCCGCAGGTAGAGCGCATGCGTCTGGTCTTCCATCTTGACTTTCTTGCCGCCGGCAAAGATCTCGTGACGCCCATGCTCTTCGTACCACTTGGTCAGTGTCGAAGTCATGTGCATCTTCTCAATGATGTTGCGCCAGCCCACACCTGTGTTGTAAGCGCAGAAGCTGATCTCGCCTTCCTGCGTAGCATACGGAATGATGCACTGCTCGGTGCGCCGGAAGTCGTAGTTAAACAAATCCTGGAACCACATCCCCGCGATGAACAGGAAGTTCCACCGGTCCTGCCGCCGTTTCATAACGTCGTCAATCGTGCGGTCGGGACCAACTTTGCCATAATTTGCGCCCGTTGCGTTGTAGTTCTTATCGAACTTCCTCAGCAGGTCGATCAATCTGAAGTGCCTCGGCGATTGGAACGGATCGTAGTTCTTCATCAAACACAGCGCCATTCCGAACACCGTCCAGAACTTCGAGCGAGCTGCATCGTTGACTTTGGCAATATCCTTGGCCAGTTGATCTCCATGAAGGAACGCAGTAACCGGCACCGCTTCCTTAGTCTCCTTATCAATCATCATAGCCATCCCAGTACCGCAGTTAGGATGGCATCCGCAGGAGAGTTGGCCCCAATCGTTGTTTGCGTCCTGGGCGTGCATCACATCGGCCCAGTCGCTGAAGGTGCCCATGAAGCTGATCGGGAACCAGTCGCGGGCAGGAACCCCAAAGCCAGTCTGATTCTTTACATCGTGCGCCAGGTGCGCCAATGTGTAACGCTGCGCTTCGCGGCGTTCATCGGTGATGGCTTCGTCGCGCCCTGTGAACGACACCGGCTGGAAGCTCAGGAAGCCGATCTTCTTCGGATTGTCGAGCGCAAACTGGATAATTCTTCCGACCTGCTCGTTGTTAATGCCGTTGATGATGGTAATGACCGGAACGATCTCGCAGCCAGCCCGATGCAGGTTATCGATCGCCTTCAGCTTAACGTCGAACAGGTTGCCGACCGCGCGATGATCGTTGGCAGCATTGCCGATCCCGTCAAACTGCAGATAGGCGTAACGCATCCCCGCTTCCACCGCCTGTTGGCAGAATTCAAAGCTCTTGGCGAATTCGATGCCATTCGTCGCGGCCTGCACGCTGTTATATCCAACCTTCCGCGCATAGCGAACCGCGTCCAGAAAGTAAGGAGACAAAGTAGGCTCGCCACCAGAAAACTGCACCGACATCTGCCGCTTCGGCTTAACGGTAATAGCATTGTCCAGCACCGTCTTGATCTCTTCCCAGGTAAGTTCGTGGACATACCCAACCTGGTTGGCATCCATAAAGCACGGATCGCACATCATGTTACAGCGGTTAGTAAGATCAACAGTAAGCACCGCGCCGCGTCCGTACTTCACAGTGGACGAACCATGATGATGCAACTTCTCGTCGGCATGGGCGCGAATGTCGCGCCCCGGGAACACGTCCTCCAGGTGCCTGGTAAATTCCGTGTCGATCGACATCAAGTCTTCGAAGTGTCCATGCTTGGGGCAGTCCTTCACCATCCAGATTTTGCCGTCGCGTTCGACGATCTGGGCCTTGATCTCTCCGACTTTTTCGCTCATCAGCACGTCGACCGGCAGATGCCCGTCGAGAATCTGCTGCCGAATCTCGGGCACGCACCTCGGACAAAGCGAATCCGTAGAGCGCGGCCAACCCAGCGGCGGCTTCGATTTTTCCCACGACTTGAGCAGAGGCTTCTCCGACCATTTCGGAATCGGCGACCGATTGGGAGCGATGCGGTTGAGGCGTTCAAACACTGCCCATGCCCCGGTAGCGGCAACGGTCACGGCCTTCTCAACATATTTAATCGGCTTGTGCATTCAACTCTCGCTTTCCTCCACTCAGGAGTTAGAACTGTCCCCTCGGCCCCGCGAACGGGAACCTGTGCAAAATAGACTTATCCACGAAGAAACCTGCCACAGTGAAACCAGAAGTTTCGATGCGTGGAGTGGGTCACAGTGATGCTATTGAATCAGTGACATTTAGGCACGAAGAAGGCAATGAAGGGGAGAAAATCGGGGTTAAAAGGGGAAATGAGGGATTGTTTGGCGTTAAGTTGTTGAAAAGGCAGGGACAGCTTTCCGCTCTCAGTGGTCAAGCTGTCAGTTTTTGGCGCTTGGCGCCCGTCTCACCAGCCAGTATAAAATGGCTGACGCTTCCGAGTCCAAAAAAGGAAACTCCCGCACAAATGCAAACCCTGGGAATCATCGGCGGTATTGCGCCCGAATCCACCGTCGAATACTACCGCCTAATCATCGCCTCCTACCGCCGCCAAACCGCGGACGGCAGTTATCCTCCGCTCCTAATCAACAGCATCGACTTGACCAAACTGTTGGGCCTGGTCGCTGCAGCCAGGTTGCCCGAGGTCACCGAGTATCTCCTCGCCGAACTGCAAAAGTTGGCGCGCGCCGGAGCCGACCTCGCCCTGCTAGCCTCCAACACGCCGCACATTGTCTTTGACGATCTGGAGCGCCAGTCGCCGATTCCGCTCATCAGTATCGTCGAGTGCGCCTGCCAGCAAGCCAAGTCTCTAGGCTTGAAGAAGGTCGGACTATTCGGCACCCGCTTCACCATGCAGGCAAAGTTCTATCCCGCAGTATTCGCCAGAGAAGGAATCGCCGTAGTCACGCCCGACCCCGCCGATCAAGACTACATCCACACCAAGTACATGGACGAACTAATCAACGCCACCTTCCTGCCGGAAACGCGCGCCGGCTTGCTGGCGATTGTCGAGCGTCTGAAAAAGCAAGCGGACATTCAAGGCGTGCTTCTCGGCGGCACCGAACTGCCGCTGATTTTGCGCGACAACGGAGGAACCGGAATTCCCTTCCTCGACACATCCCGCATCCATGCCGAGTCCGCCGTCGCGAGGATTCTGGAGTAGAAGGTTGCGAAAAAAGTCGGTGTTGACGGGTGGCCCGGACTTCGCGTCCGTCTCACCCCTGAAGGGTGCCCTGTCCAAGCTTCGCTTGGGCGGGCGTTTGATTTTCTTATCATCACAAACATCCAGTGAGCGCCATCACAGACATCCGCCCCCAGCCCGCGCGAGACTACCAAGAATAAGGGCAGCGAAGAAGTGTACCCGTCTGGATCCCACATCGAAGACGCCCCTTCCCTCGCTGCCCATCACCATTTTCGGAGGTATTTATCGAGCTAACTCCTTATTTTGGAAGATTTTACCTATAAGTCCTTTGTCCGGAATATTTTAGGCGACGAACACGGCCTAAACCTATGATTCCACTAGGGGGGGTGGGGGGAGGGGGTGGCAGTACACACGGGTTAATACCCCTGTCTCAGTTGGCAGCCGACAGGTCGCCCGCAGCGAGCACATAGGTGGTCGTCTTATCCAGTTTGATATTGAAGCGCTTGGAAGTCAGCGTAACGGCTCCGTCACTACCGCGTGCGGATTCCACATCCTTCATCAGCACGCGGTGCTCCGATATGTCTGACGTCTCCGCGGGAACCTTGCCCGTATCCGGACCTGGAAAGGGCGATGAACTCGGGTTCCTCGCCCCGGGGAAGCCGCCCCCAGTCCGAAGACCTGGGTTGTTGCCGGCATCAGGTTGGCGAGACGAGAGATCCTGATTGCCAATGGCCAGCGGCACCGCGGGGTAATACCAGGCGGTCAAGTAAAGTTTGGGCGCGAGCGCGAGCGCCGTGGGCGCTGACCCATCTTTTGCTGACCCATCTTTTGCTGATCCACCTTTTTTCGACTGCGTCTTATTTTTCCACTGCGCCGAGTCCATGCGAACGGAGAGGCGCGATGGGTTGGTGGCAGACTTGGCCACCGACTCGGTAACTTCTCCAAAGAAGAAAGCGCCTTGCGGAACCACTACGCCGTTGACCAGGGTGGCGACCGTGAGCGTGGCTTGGACTTTGGTTCCTACGGGAGTCTTGCCGGCAACCACGTTTTGCCGCATCAGCACGGGGAGTTCGAGACCAACCGCGGAACTGGACGCGGCGGGCTTGCTTTGACCGGATATCGTCTGGCCGAGCATGCTTTGGCCGAGCAAAGCGGCGGAGGCGAGAACGGCGGTGAACAACGCGGGGCCGCGAGCGATCGTTTTGCTGGTCATTTTTTCGCACGCTTTCTAGCCGCTCGACGGCTCGACCGCGCCGAGCACATCGACCGCATACAGCGCTCCTTCCGGCGTCTCTTCGTGCTTGAAGTAGGCGAAAACATCGCGGCCGGCGGCGAGATGTTCTCGAAGGCGCGCTACCATCTTTTGGCGTTCTTCGGCGGTGTAAGTCGGCTTGCGGTAGCGATAGTAGACATAGTCGGCGGTAACTACGTCGGGAGTGTCGCGAGCTTCGGTTTCAGCCACGCAGAGCGCGATGTTGCGCTCGCCGAGCGTGTTCCAGGTGGAGTCGGAGAACCATGATTCGTGGCGGAACTCAAAAGCCGCGCGCACGGTTCGGGGCAGGCTTTTCAGGAACTCGGCCAGCACCGCTTGATCGGCTTTGAAATTCGGTGGGAGCTGAAAGAGCAGCGGGCCGAGGCGTCCGGCGCGCTCTAAAGCTTCCAGCGTGCCGAGAAAGCGTTGCAGGAATTCTTCCGCGCTCTTCAGGCGCTTGATGTGCGTGAGCACCTGGTGCGCCTTGATGGTGAAGCGAAAATGCTCGGGCGTGTCGGCGATCCAGTTCTGGACGGTTGTCTCTTTGACGAGTTGGCGGAAGGTGTAGTTGACTTCGACGGCATTGAGTTTCGAGGCATAGAAGTTCAGAAATTTTTTCTGCGCAAGCTTCTCGGGATAAAAAGCGGGCTTCCAGGTTGGATAAGCCCATCCGGAAGTGCCAACGTAGAGATGCGCCATATCAGCCGCGATTATAGCTTGCGTCGCTTCGCCGCGGCTGACTTCCCTTTCCTCTTCATGTTGGGACGCGGCCGCGCTTCGGCCGGAGCGGCGATGCTGACGTTTTCGTCCTCTTCTTTTTCTGATGCGGCGGCCAGCCCTTCCAGTTGCGGCAGTTTCTGCTTCAGTTTCAGAACGGGCTCGAACAGGTCGCCCATCTTTTCGACTCGCGCGAGCACATCTTTCGCTTCGAACACCAATCGCTCCGCATCTTTCTTCTTCAGCGCTTGCTCGACTTCATCCCAGGTGAGCGGCGTTGACACAGTCGGATGCTCGCGCGCTCGCAGGGAATATACCGAGATTGTCGTTTTGTGCTGGTCGTTCTGGCTCCAGTCGACGAGGACCTTATTAGTGCGCACGGCCTTTTTCATATCGGAGACAACCAGATCGGGATGCTCCTGCTCGAGCAAACGCGCGACCGCGTGAGCAAACGACTTCGTCTGTTCGTAGGAGGTTTTTGTGTTCAGCGGGATATAGACCTGCATTCCCTTCGAGCCGGAGGTTTTCGGAAAACTCCGCAGGCCGAAGTGATCGAAAATCTCCCGCACCCAGAGACCAACTTGGGCACACTGCACGATGTTCGCCGGAGGTCCGGGATCAAGATCAAAAACAATCGCGGTTGGCGTCGCGATGTCGGCGGCCAGCGAGAGCGACGGATGAAGTTCAATCGATGCCAGGTTCGCGATCCAGACCAGCGTGGGCAAATCGTTGGCGAGAATAAAATGGATGGTACGGTGATTGCTATCGCTCCAGACGGGCGCGGTTTTCACCCAGTCGGGCCTGTGCATGGGCGCATTCTTTTCGAAGAAATACTCCTGGTCAATTCCCTCGGGATAGCGCTTCATGGTGAGCGGCCGTCCGGCGAGATGCGGCACCAGCACGGGCGCAATGCGGACATAGAAATCCACCACCTGCCCTTTGGTGAAACCAGTGGCAGGATAGAGGATCTTGTCCAGATTGGTGAGCTTGAGCTTGCGGTTCTCGACTTCGACGATGGTGGGCGCGGGCATGGCGTGTGAGTGCTAGACCACAAATGGCTTTCAGTATAGTTGCACCGAGGCTTGAAAGGGATGGTTGCCTTAGTCTAGTGTGTTTGGTTGCGCATTTGTCGCACCCCGCGAGGGAACATGTTCTTTGCTGATACTGTGGAAACCGAGGCGAGTATGATTCGCATTCTCTCTGTTTTTTCTTTGCTCCTGACCGCGATATTCTGTTCGGCCCAAACCAGCCCGCCTTCTTCTGGCGGAAGTAACGGCATTCCTCGCGAAGTCCCCGTCTTCGACGTCAATGCCATCGATAAGAGCATTGATCCCTGCGTGGACTTCTATCAATACTCTTGTGGAAACTGGATGAAGAACAATCCCATTCCTCCGGACAAGTCGCAGTGGGGGCGATTCGACGCACTTGACGAGCGCAATCGTTATATCTTGCGCGACATATTGACCGAGGCACAGCTTCCTGGAAAACATTCGGCCACGGAGATGATGGTCGGGACTTTCTATAACTCATGCATGGACGAGAGCGCGATTGAAAAAAAAGGGATTGCTCCGCTGAATCCGGAACTGGAACGCGTTAGCCGCATCAAGACAAAAGCGGATCTCATTCAACAAATTGCAACCATGCATCGCGGCACGATTCCGGCGCTGTTTGCCTTCTACCCGCAGCCCGACATGCACGATTCGAATGAAACCATTGCAACCATCGACCAGGGCGGGATCACGCTGCCCGATCGCGACTATTACATAAAGGACGATCCGAAGTCGGTGGAGACGCGGCAGAAGTATGTGGAGCACGTGCAGAAGATGTTCGAACTCACCGGAGATACGCCGGACGTGGCGGCGGCTGAAGCTAAGACCGTTCTAACGGTGGAGACGAAACTGGCGCAGGCGTCGATGGACCGCACGGTTCGACGCGACCCTAAGACTCGCGACCACAAGATGACGGTCGCGGATATCGCGGCCGCGGCTCCGAATTTTGATCTTACCCTCTACTTTGCCGATAATGGCTCGCCCAAATTTACTTCTCTTAACGTGGGCAACCCTGATTTCTTCAAGCAGGTCAACGAGCAATTAAACGCCTTGCCGCTCGATGACTGGAAGGTGTACCTGCGCTGGAAAACGATCAACGCTTACGCCCCACTGCTGACCCACGCTTTCGTCGAAGAAGATTTCCTGTTCAACGGCAAGTACATGTCGGGGCAGCAGGAGATGGAGCCGCGCTGGAAGCGCTGCGTGAAGTCAACCGATTCGAAATTGGGCATGGCGCTGGGCAAACTCTATGTCGACCGCACCTTCGGCACCGAGGGCAAAGACCGCACTTTGAAGATGGTGCAGGCGATCGAGACTGCAATGCGTCAGGATATTGGCCAGCTGACTTGGATGTCGGACACCACTAAGCAGAAGGCTTATGAGAAGCTCAACACGATCGTCAACAACATTGGCTATCCCGACACTTGGCGCGATTACAGCACAGTGATAATCAAGCCTGACGATTACGCCGGCAATTCGGTGCGCGCTGGCGCGTTCGAGGTGCAACGGCAGTACAACAAGATCGACCGTCCGACTGACCGCAAGGATTGGGGAATGACTCCACCGACGGTCAATGCCTACTACCGGGCTTCGATGAACGACATCAATTTTCCGGCGGGCATTCTGCAGCCACCGTTTTACGGCAAGCTGATGGATGACGCGGTGAACTTTGGCGGCATCGGGGTGGTGATCGGACATGAACTCACGCACGGCTTCGATGACCAGGGTCGCAAGTTCGATGCGGAGGGTAACTTCCGCAACTGGTGGACGGCGGAGGACGCCAAGGAATTTGAGCAGCGCGCCGATTGCACCGCCAAGGAGTATTCGAGCTTTGTCTCCGTGAAGGACGACAAGGGCGACATCAAGCTTAATGGCAAATTGACGCTGGGTGAAAATACCGCCGACAACGGAGGACTGAAACTGGCCTACATGGCGCTGATGTCCATCATCGGCGACACGCCCGTGAAGCCCATTGATGGCTATACCCCTGCGCAGCGATACTTCCTCGCATATGGGCAGATCTGGTGCGAGAACGAGACGGAACAGCAAGCGCGGAAGGATGTGCTGACCGATCCGCATTCCCCGGGACGCTGGCGCGTGAATGGCGCGGTGCAGAACTCCGCTGCGTTTCAGCAGGCTTTTGGATGCAAGTCGGGACAGCCCATGGTTTCGGAAAACGCTTGCAGGGTCTGGTAGGGCTGGGGGATCGCGCATTCCACTTTTTGCGTTCCGGGCCGCGATGTGAGACAGGCTAGGGCGCCTGCCACTCCACGAGCGGGGTTTGACAATCGCCATTGTCAGCACGTAACTTCGAGTTTCTTGATGTTCCGTCGTGGAGGCAGGATGAAATTCCGCTTAATTTCTACACGCGCTTTATTACAGGCGGTCGTCGTCGGTTTCGTGCTGTGCTCGATTGCTGTGGGCCAGGATCTTGCTTCTTTCGAGAAGCGCACCACGGTGAAGAAACTCGCCAACGGGCTCACCGTCATGATCTGCGAGCGGCCGGAGGCTCCGGTGTTTTCGTTCTTCACCCACGTGGATGCGGGCTCGGTGCAGGACCCCATGGACAAGACGGGCCTCGCCCACATGTTCGAACACATGGCGTTCAAGGGAACGGACACGATTGGCACGCGGGACTATGCGGACGAAAAAGTTGCACTGGCTAAAGTTGAAGTGGCTTACGCCGCCTACATTGCCGAGCGCGACAAGCCGGTGGACCGCGACGAGCAGAAGCTCAAGCAGTTGGAGCAAAACTGGAAGGACGCGATTGTAGCCGCCGACAAGTTCTCCGCGGCTTACAACAATGAATTCGGCAAGATCGTCGAAGGCGAAGGCGGCGAGGGAATGAACGCCTTCACCGATCTCGATGAAACCGGGTACCACTACTCGTTCCCCATCAACCGGCTGGAATTGTGGGCTTATCTGGAATCGGAACGCTTTCTGCATCCCGTGATGCGGCAATTTTACAAAGAGCGCAACGTGGTGATCGAAGAGCGCCGCTTGCGGACCGACAGCGACCCCATGGGGCGGCTGCTGGAGCAATTCACGGAAGAGGCATTCGCGGCGCATCCTTATCACCGGCCGACCATTGGTTGGATATCGGACTTGAATTCTTTTTCGGCGACCGACGCACAGAATTTTTTCGATAAGTATTACGTGCCCTCGAACATGGTGGTCACCGTCGTTGGCGATGTGAAAGCTTCGGAAGCCATGCCGATTATCGAGAAATATTTCTCGCGAATTCCGACTCGTCCCAAGCCCGACACCGCGACCACTACCGAACCGGCGCAGAATTCGGAACGGACAGTGGTGCTGCACGAGCAGTCGCAGCCGGTCTATCTCGAAGGCTATCACCGCCCCGATTACCGCAGTCCGGATGACCAGGTTTACGACGCGATCGCCGACCTGATGTCGAACGGCCGCACCTCGCGCCTCTATCGGGCGCTGGTTCGCGACAAGCAGATCGCGTCGGACGCGGAGGGGTTTACCGGCTATCCGGGAAATAAATATCCGCATCTGTTCGCGTTTTACGCCACCCCGATTCCGGGCCACAACCCGAAGGAAGTCGGGGATGCGATTCATGTGGAGATTGAACGGTTGAAGAAAGAAGACATTTCGGATGAAGAGCTAAGAATGATCAAGACGCGGGCTAAGGCAAACCTGATCCGCTCGCTCGGATCGAATGAGGGCCTAGCGTTCGCGCTTGGATTGAACCAGGCACGGTATGACGACTGGCGCGAGCTTTTCCGCTCGGTCGACCGGATCGAAAAAGTCACCAAGGCGGATATCCGTCGGGTCGCGAATCAGACTTTTGTCCCCGATAACCGGACGGTGGGGATTATCGAGTTTGCCGGCCGGCCTCCCGGAAGCGGCGCGGCGCCGCAGGGAGGTGGACAGTGAAGCGCGCACGCCCGGCCCCCGAAGGGGCAACTGATTTCGCGAGACTTGCGGTATCGCTAAAGCCATACCCTGATACGAAGCTGTTGACCGTCTTTGCTCTCGTCCTGTTCATTTTTATTGGCGTCTTTGGCAGCGGCGTGCAACTGTGCGCGCAGCAACAAACTTGGCAGCAGATTCCGATTCCGAAGTTGCCGGCATTTCATCCGCCGCAACCGAAGCGTTTTGAGCTGCCGAACGGCATGGTGATTTTTCTTCAGGAAGACCACGAGCTACCGACCATTGACGGCACGGCTCGCATTCGCGGCGGGGAGCGCTCAGTCCCGGCGAACAAAACGGGGCTGACCGATGTTTATGGCGAAGTGTGGCGTACGGGGGGCACCAAAACCCAGACCGGCGATCAACTCGACGATTACCTAGAGCAGCGCGCCGCCAAGGTCGAGACTGGCGGAGGTGTCGACGCGACTACGGTGAGCTGGTCGTGTTTGAAAGAAGATTTCGACGATGTCTTTCGCGTGTTCGAGGATGTGCTGAAGAATCCGGAGTTCCGCGCCGACAAAATTGAAATTGCACAGAAGGGGATGTACGACGGCATCTCGCGGCGCAATGACGATCCCGGGCAGATCGCGGGGCGGGAAGCGGCAAAGCTGGTGTATGGGGCGAACAGTCCCTATGCCCGAGTCGCGGAGTATCGTACCGTGGCAGCGATCACGCGTCAGGATCTGGTCGAGTGGCACGGGAAGTACGTTCACCCGAACAACATTATTCTCGGTGTAGTCGGCGACTTTGATTCGGCGAAGATGGAAGCTAGACTGAAAGAGGGTTTCGCATCGTGGGCGGCGGGGCCGGCAGGCGGCGATACTGAGCCCGCGAAGCCAGATCCTGCGAAGCCGGGATACTACCAGGTCGACAAAACCGACGTGAATCAAAGCAACATTCAAATGGTTGCGCCAGGAATCACGCGTAGGAATCCCGATTACTTCGCGACTTCAGTATTCAACGAAGCCTTCGGTGGAGGATTTTCCTCTCGACTGTTTAATGACATTCGAACCACCAAAGGGCTCGCCTACGGGGTCGGCGGTGGAGTGGGTGCGGGCTGGGATCATTCCGGCATGCTGCGGCTGATGGTGAGCACCAAGAGCAAAACGACCATCGAATCCATTGAGGCAATCGACCAGGAGATCGCCGACTTGGCCACGCGTCCTATCAACGATGAGGAGATCAAGCGCGCCAAGGACGCGATTCTGAATTCCTTTGTTTTCCGTTTCGATTCGCCGGAGAAGGTTTTGCAGGAAAAAATGGCTTATGAGTTTTACGGCTATCCGCTGGATTTTCTGGAGAACTTTCAGAAAGAGATCGAGAAAGTTACAAAAGAAGACGTGGCGCGGGTGGCGGCGAAATACATCCATCGCGACCAGATGGCAGTGCTGGTGGTGGGCAACGTGAGCGAATTCGACAAGCCCCTGTCATCGCTCGGGACAGTGACGAAACTGGATATTGCGATTCCGGCGCCGCCGCCGGGGTTGATGCCGGGACCGGGGGATCACCAGTAAGACGACGATGGCGCTGACTCTCACAAGGGATGAAGTGGCCGTCTATGCGCGGAAGAATCAGTACGCGCTGATGATGTTCATGGATGCGGGTTTGGATTACTTTGCTTGTAGGTGCTGTATTCTGAACGGGCTTGACACTGGCTTCCGACTTGCGTCAGAGGCGACAGAAAAACTCCTGAAGGCATTCATCTACCTCGCAACGGGGACAAAGACCACCCTTACGGGATACCGCCGTCACGATCCGTATCTGCTAAAGGAGGAATTGAAAGCCGCACACAAAGACCAGCAACTGGATGGCTTTGACGATCTGCTCCGTCAGTTGCATCACCATTACCAGACTCGGTATTTCGATAATCCTGCGACGGATCAACATTCTCCCACGCGCCTCGACCGAATCGATGACCTCTTTGTTTATTTGGTGGAAACCTTGCCAATGCCCGATGAGGTGAAATATAGGTCTATGTTTTTCGCCTTCCGGCAGGTGTCCGAACACTTGCACCGCTGAAATGAGCCCGGCTCGGGGCGATTTGACAGTCATCATTTTGGGAAGTATTCTAGTAGGCGAACAAAGAGCGAAACTTAGCCGCGCCTATGCCTTTGCTTCCGCTGTTCTCCGATGCCGACTCTCATTCGAAGTTGATTGGCATCGCGCGCCTTGCCGCCGATGGCGAGTCGCTCCGCGAGGGCCACAATGTCGAATACTTTACGCTCGGGACACGATCGCTGCTCAGCCGGGTGGTAAGCGCGCGCAATCTTCCGTTCACGTGGGCGATCAATCCTTATCGCGGATGCGAGTTCGCCTGTAAGTACTGCTATGCGCGCTACACTCACGAATTTATGGAACTACGGGACGGCGTGGACTTCGAACGGAAGATTTTCGTTAAGCAGCAAGCGGCGGCGCTGCTTCGATCGGAGTTGAAAAAAGTCAAGCGTGGGGAAGAGATTGCGATTGGCACGGCAACTGACCCGTATCAGCCGGCGGAGCGGCGTTTCGAGATCACGCGGGCGATTCTCGAGGAACTGGCGCGGCACTCCGGACTGGAGATTGGGATTGTGACCAAGTCGAACCTGGTGACGCGCGATGCGGAGATCCTGCGGCGGGTGGGCGAACATAACCGGATCTTTGTGAATGTGACCGTGACCACGGTAGATGCGGAGTTGGCGCGTAAGCTGGAGCCGCGGGCGCCGCGGCCCGATCTGCGGCTAGAGGCGGTTCAGCAGCTGAATCTTGCGGGCGTGGATGCGGGCGTGATCTGCGCTCCGGTGCTGCCGGAGATTACGGATCGGCCGCGCGACCTCGATGCCCTGGTGAAAGCCGCCAGTGAAGCGGGCGCGAAGTATATTTTTGCCAATCCACTATTTTTGAAACCTTGTTCGGCGGCGGTATTCATGCCGTTTCTGGAACAACACTTCCCTGCCCTGGTGGAACATTACCGCACGCGTTATTCCGATCGCGCATTTCTGCCCAAAGGATACGGGCAGCGGTTGTCGCAGTTGATGGCGGCGCTGCGGCGGAAATACGGAATTGGAGACATGCACGCGCGGAGTAGTCATAGAGCGCACTTGGAGGTGGGGCAGATGGAGTTGTTTTGAAGGTCTCGCGATTCGGCGTTCGTTCTTCAATATTCGTACTTGGAATGACTGCATCGTGGCCGGGCGGGACGCCCGGCTCTCCACTCTCCACCAACAAGTCTGCCAGCCTATAATGTTGGCTCCGACATGTCGTCCCCCACGCAAACTATTCCGCCACAACACCGATTTAAAGGCCGCGCCCGTCGCTTCTGGCTTCGGCTGAGCGATGGAATGGCTCTTAACGAGCTCTGGGCGCAGTTTGAAAAAGATGCGCGCTCGAGCTACCGGCTCTACTCGGCGGGGCTGGACAATCTGCAGGCGGAGCCGTCCCGATTCCGGCGGGTCAGGCAAACCACAAGGGCGGTGCTCTGGGCAATCCTGGAAAAGCTGACTCCGGCGCGCCGCGTATTACTGGTGTTGGCACTGATTCTGCTGTTCGGATTTTCTGAATTCGGATTTTCTTATTCCGGCGGCGGCGAGAAACATCTCGTGTTCGACACGCACATCTTGGGCGGGCTGCTGCTGTTGCTCCTGCTGCTGCTGGAGCTGGCGGATCGGGTGGTGATGAAGCGCGATTTGGAAATCGCCAAAGACATTCAAGCCTGGATGCTGCCGGGCGCGCCTTTGCAGATTCCGGGATATCAGATTGCTTATGCTACGCGTCCGGCCAACACGGTGGCGGGCGATTACTACGATGTGATCCTGCGGCCGGGGCGGAGCTTGAGTGAAGACCGCATACTGTTTGTAGTGGCCGATGTGGCGGGAAAAAGCATTCCGGCGGCGATGGTGATGGCCACATTTCAGGCTAGTCTGCGGACGTTGTCGACGAGCGGCGTTTCGCTGGCAGAAATGGTGGCCGGCGTGAATCGCTATGCGTGCTCGAACAGCCAGGGTGGAGTTCGCTTTACCACTGCCTTTTTCGCGGAACTGGATCCGGTGACCGGAGATGTGATTTATATCAATGCCGGGCATAACGTTCCCATTCTGCGCAGGAAATCGGGCTTGGTGGAGCGGTTGCAAGCGGGGGGCATTCCAATCGGGATTTTTGCGGAATCGCCTTACCAGGTGGGAACAACCCGACTGGAGAGCAAAGACTGGCTGGTGATTTTTACCGATGGGATCGTCGAAGCGATGAACGCGAAGGATGAGGAATACGGCGAATCGGAATTGATCCGACTGATAGATCGCGAATCGGGATCAGCTCCTGCAGAATTGCTCGGTAGCCTGCTGGCGGAATTGGATCGATTCGTGGGAAATACTCCGCAGCACGATGACATGACTTGTTTGCTGCTGAAAAGGAGCTGAGCTGTTCACCGCCGAGACGCCGAGTGCGCCGAGAAAAAAACAGACGGCAATATTTGGGAGGTTGTTCTACAGAAATCCCCTCGCTCGCGCTCCTACCTTGGCATCACGCCGACGACGGAGAGAAGTTGCGCGGCTGCGATTTGAGGCTGGCTTAAATCGGGAGACATCTTCCGGGCTTCGGCGGCCGCCAAGTCGGCGTCGTCAGGGCGGCCGGCCTGGCGCAGACTTTGCGCGAGTAAAAGGAAATTCACAGCGCTCGGATCGATCTTCACAGCATGGGTCAACTGCGTCACCGCTTGGCCGGATTCTCCCCGGCGCAGCGCCAGCACACCCGAACTCACCAGCGCCGTTTCATTCTCCGGACTCAGTCGCAAAGCATTCTGGTAGCTTTCGGCGGCTCGGTCGTAGTCGTGCAACTGCAGGTGGGCTTGGCCAAGTTCGGTCCAGGCTACCGCCTGAATCTTGGAGTCGGGGGTAGCGCGCAAAACCGAATTGCATTCTTCGATCGCCTCCCGTGGATGCCCGACACGCTGTTCGTACCAGGCGAGTTCGAGGATTTGGGCGGGGGGATATTTATGCAGGGCGTTGGCGGCCCGAAATTGGACCACGGCCTCGTCGGATCGTCCCTGCTTGGCTAGAGCGAGAGCGAGATTGTCATGCGCCATGTAATTACGTTCGGTGACGCTCAAGGTATAGCGCCATAGCGTTTCATCGTCACGCCAGTAGCCGAGCTGACGATAGGTAAGGCATCCGAGGACGGAGACTATGAGAACAGCGGCGGCGGCGAGCCACGCGCCGGGAATTCGATGTTCCGAGGTCTGCGTGACCTGGGGCGAAGCGTTTAAAGTCCAATCGTTTAAACTCCAAGCATTTAAAGTCCAAACGACGGCGATAAACAGGCCGATGAAGGGAATGTAGGCAAAGCGGTCGGCCATCGCCTGCTCGCCAACCGTGATAATTCCGATCATCGGGACTAACGTTCCTAAGAACCAAAACCAGCCGACGAGCAAATAGCGGCGGTCGCGCCAGCGCAACACAAGCGCCGATATGAGAAGCAACAGCGCCACTGCTGCCATCACTTCGGAACGGGGCAGCGAGTTCCCCGGATGTGGATACATGGGAGCAAGGCGGGACGGCCAAAACATTTTGCCGAGATAACGAACGTAGGAAACAAAAACATTCTGCAAACGCGCCGACACGGACACTTCTGCTGCCGCCCGCACGGCGCCCCCGGCGCGTTGCGCTATCACGGTGACGACAGAATCCGCAGCGGCCAGAATGAAGAGGGGCAACTTTTCCCAGACTAGAAACGCGAACGAGCGAGGAATAGCTGTCGCGGGTGAGCCTGGAACGGCACCCATTCGCTGCAGTGGCCAGTAATCCCAAAGCAGCAGCACAAAGGGCAGAGTGACGATCTGCGGTTTCGCCATCAAGCCCAGGGCAAATAGAAGGGTGACCGACCAATAGAAATATCGACTGCCGCTGCGCACATACCGGTCATAGGCGTGGAGGGCGAGCAGGAAGAACAGCATGCTGAGAACATTTTTACGCTCCGCCACCCAGGCTACCGATTCGACGTTGACAGGGTGCAGGGCAAACAATGCGCCCACCAGCAGACTGGGCCAGGTAAGACCTGTAGCCCGCCACAATAATAAAAAGAGCAGCACGGCATTGGCCGCGTGCAGCAGGAGATTGATGTAGTGGTGGCCGGCGGGGTTGAGGCGAAAAATCTGGCAGTCCAATGCATGTGACAGCCAAGTCAGCGGGAGCCAGAATCCGGCATGGAAAGTCGTGAACGACCACTTCACGGTTTCCCACGTCAGGCCGGTTTGAACTTGGGAATTTTTCAGAACATACACGGAGTCATCGAAATCGGTGAACTGGTTATGAACGATGGGATTGTAGAAAGCGAGCGTGGCAGCCACCAGCAAGAGGCAGAAGATGACGACGCGCTTTTCGATGGCAGCTGGCGGGGACGCTTGCATGGACGCTGACATGATGGTGGAAGGCGACTCCGTCGGCGGAAGATTCGCGCTTCCTCTAACCAATCGCGACTTTTCTGCCGAGCACAATTTTAATCAAGTTGGGTTGACCACGACCGTTCTCGGAAGCTCTCAGCTACTCCGAAGTAACAACTCTTCGGTCGGCGTTATGCCGGCATGAGTTCGCGGTACATCTGGTGGAAGGCGTGGACGCCCTTTTCCTGCTTCACGCTGTAACGGCCGCTGTGGTAGCTGCGGGAGTGGAGATTCTTCTGCACGATCTCGCAGATGCTGACGTCTTCGACCTGAATCTCGTCGCTGAACGCTACGGCTTTTTGCGCGGCTTCGCTCGCGAGATCTTTCTCCGGCACATACCATTCGAAAATTGCCCGCGTGCGCTCGGGGCCAAGCGGCAGAATGATGTTGAGTGAAATGTTGTCGGGATAGCAGTTGAGCATCCAGTTGGGAAAGATCCAGAAATAATCGGCGGTGAGGTCGTTGCCGGACTGCTGGCCCGATTGCGCGCTGGATTGCGGGTAACGGCGGCGAGTCGCGTCTCCGGGCTGGTCGCCGCGGAGCGGTGTCCATTGGCGGACGTACTGGGGATAAGGCTCGACCGTGTAACCGCTGTAGTTGATTTCGCGATGGAGCGCGGGGTGGACGCTCGGCACATGGTAGCCCTCGAGATAATTGTCGATGTAGGTTTTCCAGTTGCAGTTCATCTCGTAGGTGCGGCGCTCGAAAAACTTCATGCTTCTGAAATCGAACTTCCCGGCGTGCGCGGGCAATTCGCCCAACGATTCGCACAGCGGCCGGGCTTCGGGATCGAGATTGACGAAGATCAAGTTGAACCATTCCTCGAGGCGAACGGGAGCGAGGCCGAATTCCGAGGAATCAAAATCTTCGACGCGATCAAATTCCGGGGTCACGAGTAGAGCGCCGTCGAGGCGGTAGGTCCAGCCATGGTAGCCGCAACGGAAGAGTTTGCGGTTGCCACAGCCGGAGGCAGGATTGCCGGCACGATGGCGGCAGACGTTATAAAAGCATCGCAGGATGCCATCGTCGCCACGCACGATGAGCAGCGGCTCTCCGATGAGGTCGAAGGTAAAGTAGTCGCCAGGGCTCGCGGCCTGATGCACATGACCGACGACCTGCCACGTGGTGGCGAAGATCCTGGTCTTTTCCTCCTCGTAAGTTGCCGGACTAAAATAAAGGGATGCAGGCAGGGTGGAAGCACGCGCGATGTCGCGATCGGCTTGTAGTTGAAGGTTCGGCATGGGCGCTCCGGCGAGCCTAATTCTAGCGCAGAGGCGGAGCACTCGGGCAGACTGTCCCGCAGTTACCAAGGGAACTCAGTCTTCGCCGTTCTTTGCCGCGATCGTAGGAGGCTGGTTCAGAATAGTTGAATCCATGAGTTCGTCTTCCTCCGCCGCGGTAGCGACATGCCTGGAAGGACCGGGAGGTTCGAGTTCCTCCGGACTCTTTCGCTCGCCCGGGACACGCACTTTGCTGTTGTGTCTGCTGTTGACCGCGGTCGTCCTTGTCTCTTACAACCCCGTAACTCACAACGGTTTTCTCACATTTGACGACGATCAATACATCGTCGACAACCCGCACGTAAGAGCGGGCCTGACGTGGGAAACCGTGAAATGGGCTTTTACCACGTATGAAGAAGCGAACTGGCATCCTCTGACCTGGCTTTCCCACGCTCTCGACTGCCAACTTTTCGGACTGCACCCTGCCGGACACCATTACGTCAATGTCTTGCTGCATGCGGTCAATGCACTCCTTCTATTTCTATTGCTCCAGAGCGCTACGGGATTCTGCTGGCGGAGCCTGATGGTCGCTGCTCTGTTTGCACTGCATCCGATCAACGTCGAGTCCGTGGCATGGGCAGCCGAGCGGAAGAATGTGTTAAGCATGCTGTTTTTCCTGATCGCTCTGTATGCCTATGTCGGGTATGCGCGCCGGCCTGAGGTTCGCCGCTATGCCGTGGTGGCTTTCGCTTTTGCGCTCTCGCTGCTCAGCAAACCACAGGCGATCGCGTTTCCATTTCTGCTGTTGCTGTGGGACTACTGGCCGCTATGCCGGATTGGCGCTCCGGTTTTGGCCGGCCCGCTTTTAGGCAACCGGCTTTTAGGCAACGGCGAGGCGCAAGGTGAAATCCCGTCCAAACGGGCGGTGGGATGGCTGGTGTTCGAAAAGGTGCCACTTCTGCTCCTCTCCGCTGCGAGCGCGGTGGTGACCATGACGGCCCAGCGGGCGGGTAATGCCGTCAAGACTTTTTCTGAGTTCAGTTGGCTCTTGCGCTTGGAAACCGCCGTGATTTCGTATGTGCGCTATCTGGGGAAAGCCCTCTGGCCATCGAAGCTGGTGGCGCTATATCCGCACCCTACGAAGCTCTATCCTGCCTGGCAGGTAGGCGGCGCCGTAGTCTTATTGATGCTCGTCACCGCACTCGTCCTCCGCGCGCGCGAGCAACGGTATCTTGCCGTCGGGTGGCTCTGGTTCCTGGGAAGCCTCGTGCCGATGATCGGACTGGTACAAGTGGGCCTTCAGGCGATGGCGGATCGCTATGCTTACATCCCATTCGTGGGGTTGTTTCTGATGCTCACCTGGCTGGTGGCTGACTGGGCCAAAGCTCGCCAAATCCCAAGCAAATGGCTGGCCATTCCCGCGACTTGTTGCCTGCTGGCGCTGGGGACGCTCACCTATCGGCAGGTTGGCTACTGGCACGATACGCAATCGTTCTGGGTACACACCTTGGCGCTCACGCAGGACAACTACGTCGCCGAGGCCAACCTGGGAGAGTTTTTGTTCAGCCAGGGCAGGGGTGATGAAGCCGCGGCGCACTTCCGCGCCGCACTCGCCATCCGTCCCGAGGGACTGATGGCGAACCTGAATCTTGGCGCCTATGAGGACCAACGCGGCAACACGGCAGCTGCGCTCGAACATTATCAGAAGGTGGCTGACCACTCGGGCGACGTGGCTCTGCGCGCTACAGCCTACGGCAGTCTGGGATTTGTCTATCGTCAAATGGGACAGTCGGCGAAAGCGAAGCAGTGTTTCGAAACCGCGTTGCAGTTGGCGCCCAACCGCGCCCGGGCGAGGGTTGGGCTCGGGTTGATTGCCCAGGAAAATGGCGATCTTGCGGAAGCCGTTCGCCAGTATTCGCTGGCCGCGTCGGTGCAGGGCTCCGACGTTGTGTACTTGCTGCTGGCGCGGGCTTTGCAGCAGCGGGGACATGCCGATGAGGCGAAAGTGATTTATGAGCGCTTGTCGCGCTCTTCGCCGAATCTCTCCGACGCGCAGAAAGAAGTGGAGTCGCTTCTCTCCGCAAGGTAAAGCCCGGTTATTGCGGGGGAGAGTGTCAGTGGACGCGGACGCAAGAAACGCAGATTGGAGCGTTCCCCAATGGAGTTGTGGCTTCTGACGGGCGCTTTGAGGAGTGGACGGGGACGGGGGCAGATGTCAAAATATGTCAGAACGGGTCTCCAAAAACTGTCATAGGGCGAAAGCGGAGGCGGTTGCGGAGGTGACTATCCCGCGGAATGCCACTGAAAATGCTGAGTTTGACTCCAGAAGGACATCTGACTTCCGTCACTTGGGCCTCTGGCCCTTCGAGTGCGATAGTACATACGAGTTGGTCATCCAACCAAACCAGTCAAATGGAGACGAGGACAATTTAAATGCGGAAACAAAAGGGCTTCTCACTAATCGAACTGCTGATCGTGGTGGCGATCATTTTGATCATCGCCGCGATTGCTATTCCGAACCTGTTGCGTGCACGTATTGCGGCGAACGAATCGTCCGCTGTGGCATCGGTTCGCACACTGAATACGGCAGAGATTTCTTACAACTCGGCCTATCCAACCGTAGGCTTCGCTGGCTCACTGAGCGCCCTGACGGGCTCGGGCTCGGCCTGCTCCCCGCCTAGTTCCACTGGCGCTTGTTTGATCGATACGCAGCTCGCGTCGGGCACCAAGAGCGGCTACTCGTTCAGCATAGCGGCCTCGGGTTCAAACCCGGCCGGCAGCTATTCGGCATGGGCGAACCCGATCACCGCGAACCAGACGGGCGTGCGCTCGTTCTGCTCGGTTGCCGATGCTGTGGTGCGCTTTAGCACAGTTGCTCTTACCACCTGCGCCGGAACCGAACAACCCCTTCAGTAGAGTTTGGAGTTGGCAAAGTACCTGGGGGAGGGTACAAGCCGGAAAGAAGCAGAGGAGAAATCCTCTGCTTTTTTTATTGGCTTGAGTTTGTTTGATTTTCTCGCCGAAGGTTTCATAGCGACTGACACAATTTGGCGGAATGATGCACGATTGATATGCCAAAGATTGTCAGTTCCGCTCGCGGAAGACGGCGTAGAGAATGTCCTCTGCTTTTCTCTTGCGGGGCGTTTGGTTGTGTAGCGGTGTTGGTTGCGTAGCGGCCAATGATCGCTCGAACGATCGCTCGTCTTGGGCCCGGAAATCCAGTGACACAAAATGTCATTTCCGATACGGCAGAATGAAGAAAGGAGCGAACGATAAGTCGGAGGCTGCGAAATCGCGTTGCATTCCCAGATACTTACCCTTCGCCGGTACGGACCTCGGTGCGGCATGTAAAGTGCAACAGTTGTCTTGGATTGATCCAATATGCTCATCCCCTATAAGGAAAACGCGATGCGAAGGAGCAAGGGATTTTCGCTCATTGAATTGTTGATCGTAGTAGCCATCATTCTGATCATTGCGGCAATTGCAGTTCCCAGTTTTCTGCGCTCGCGCATAACAGCCAACGAATCGGCCGCAGTGGCAGCGCTCCGAACCCTGAACACGGCGCAGATCTCGTACAATTCGGCGTATCCGACGGTGGGTTTTGCGGGGAGCCTGGCATCTCTCAGTGGCACCAGTTGTTCTCCGCCCAGTTCAACCGGCGCTTGCCTGATTGACACGGTGCTGGCCTCCGGACAAAGGAGTGGATACAGCTTTGTTTTGACCAATGGAAGCGGCACTCCGAGCGGAGGCTACAGCGTTATCGGTAGCCCCATCGTGTATAACTACTCGGGAATGCGTTATTTCTGTTCTTTCGAAGATGCGGTGATACGCGTCAGCATGACCGCGATCACGACCTGCAACGGCACAGTCCCTCCGCAGGATTAGCGGCACGAAGCCGAGGCGGCAGACCTTGCCCATCCGCCTGATCCCGGTTAGCGGTTTCTTTCGTAACCACCCGGTCTGCCGGACATCCGCATAGCGCGCAACCATTGCTTATAATCGCTTCATCAGATTCCGTACCAGATTCCGTGTAAGGCGCTGAGCCTTGCGCCGATAGCCATGACAGCGATTGAAATTCTCGACCTGGAAAAAACCTATTTAGTTGGATTCTGGCGCAAGCGGCCGAAACTTGCCCTGCGTCCGCTGCGCTTGACCATCGAAGAAGGAGAGGTCTTCGGCTTCCTCGGTCCGAACGGCGCGGGCAAGACCACTACCCTCAAGCTGCTGATGGGGCTGGTATTTCCGACCGCGGGAACAGCGCGGATTCTGGGGATGGAGCTGGATGATCCGCGGGTGAAATCGCAGATTGGATTTCTGCCCGAGCAGCCCTATTTCTACGATCATCTGAGCGCAAGAGAATTGCTCAACTATTACGGGCAGCTTTCTGGAATTCCGGCGAAAGGGCGCTCGGCCCGGGTCGAGCAGATGCTGGCGCGTGTGGGATTGAGCGATTCGGCGGGGATGCAGTTGCGGAAGTTTTCGAAGGGCATGCTGCAGCGAGTAGGGTTGGCGCAGGCGATCCTGCACGATCCGAGGCTCGTGTTTCTGGATGAGCCGATGTCGGGATTGGACCCGATGGGCCGGCGCGAGGTTCGGGATCTGATTCAGCAACTGCGGTCTGAAGGCAAGACGGTTTTCTTTTCGACGCACATTCTGTCGGACGCAGAGGCGCTTTGCGACCGGGTGGGGGTCATCCACCAGGGTGAGTTGCGTGGGGTGGGGGCGGTGGCAGAGTTAACTTCCGAGACGCACGGCAAAGTCGAGATTATTTTTTATGCGCAAGCGCAAAGAGTGCCGGCGGGCTTGACGAGCCTTGGGGCCGAAGCGCGAGTCAGCGGCGATATGGTGAACGCGGTATTGCCGGAAGAGCAGCAGGATGCGGCGCTGGAAGTGTTGCGGCGCGAGCGCCTCAAACTGATTTCGCTGACGCCGGTGCGGCGTTCGCTGGAGGAATATTACATCCAGAAACTGCGCCCGACGGAAACCCGCACGATGGAAACCCGCAAAGGAGTGGGGGTATGAATTCCGATGGTATGAATTCCGCGAACGCGCGCATCGCTTATATCGCCTTCAACACTTTTCGCGAGGCGGTACGCGACCGGGTTCTGTACAACCTGGTCGCGTTCGCGCTGCTGCTTTCCGCGGCGGCGATTCTGGTGGGAGAGATCTCGATCGACATCGAGCGCCTGGTGGTGGTGAACCTGGGGCTGACGACGGTGTCGCTGTTCGGAGTAGTCATCGCCATCTTCATCGGGATTGGCCTGGTTTCGAAAGAGATCGAGAAACGCACGCTGTACACGGTGCTCTCGCGGCCGGTGCGCCGCTGGGAGTTCGTCGTGGGCAAGTTCTTTGGGCTCACGGGAACGCTGGTCATAAACACTTTCTTTATGGCGCTCGGCGTGTTTCTGGCGCTGCTCTACGTGGCGCACAAATTCGAGAAGATGGACGAGTGGGTGCTGGTCGCGTTGTACTTCATCGTGCTGCAGTTTCTGATCGTGTGCGCGCTGGCGTTGTTTTTCTCGTCCTTTTCGACGCCGCTGATGGCGGCGGTGTTCACTTTCGCCCTGTTCGTGATTGGAAGTCTGGCAGGGGACCTGCGGGGATTTGCCCGAATCACCCCTGGGTTCGGAGGCTGGCTGGCAACCGCCATCGCCTACCTGGTGCCAAATTTTTCCGCTTTGAACGTGATCGGCCAGGTGGCGCATGGCGACCCCGTCGCCGGATCCATAATCCTTTACGACACTGTGTACGCGCTGCTGTATTCGGCGATGGTCATCTCGGGAGCGGTGCTGATCTTCCAGCGCCGGAATCTGAAATGAGCCGGTCGGCATTGGGCGGATTCTAAAATGAACGGATTCTAAAATGAATATGAGTGCGACCGGACGCGTGAACCTGGTGGCGACCGCCGTGCTGTTTTTTTCTCTGGCCGGGGCCATGACGACGCTCTCTGTGATTGACCACCAGCGCCGGGATCCGGTAGCGCAGGAAGCGCTTTATATAAGCTCTCCGAAGGTGCTTCGGCGCATGAGCCTCGGCTACACCGGCCTGCTGGCCGACATCTATTGGACGCGTGCAGTGCAGTATTTCGGGGTGCAGCATCACAACGGTTCCGGCGATTTCCGGTTGCTGGCGCCGCTCCTCGAAGTCGCGACGGAATTGGATCCGAAGCTCTTGCCCGCCTACCAATTCGGCGCCAACTTTCTGGGTCCGAAACCGCCGAGCGGCGCGGGTTTGCCGGGGGCTGCGCTCGCGCTCATGAAATTCGGAATCGAGCATAATCCCGACCAGTGGCGACTCTATTACAACCTGGGATTTCTGTACTACACCGAGTTCAAGGACTATGCCAAGGCAGCAGAAGCCTTCGAGCGGGGAGCAGCGCTTCCTGTGACCAGCGAATTCATGCCCATCCTGGCGGCACGGATGGCGCAGCACGCGGGCGATTTCGACACGGCGCGCATGTTGTGGTCGACCACTTACGAGAGCACCAAGGAAACACGGATCCGGCAGAACGCCGTCGAACATCTGCTCGCTCTTCAAGTGGATGAAGAAGTAACGCAGTTGGAGCGCGTGGTCGAAAAGTACCGCGTCCAGACCGGACGATTACCAGCCAGCATGGGCGATCTGGAGCGCGCCGGATTCATACGCGGCACGCCGGCCGATCCCAAGGGACACGCGTACCGGTTGATGGCGGATGGGCGGATCGAAGTGCAGGACTCGGAGAACTTTTACTTCATCACCAAGGGCCTTCCGCCAGGCAAATCGCCGCCACAACCGCCGCGCGAGCCGCAGACAGAATCGAAATAGGAATCACTTTTGGCTATTAGCTCTTGGCTCTTACCTTAAGGCTAAGAGCTAACAGCGGTTTCCTCACTTTGTTAGCATCCTTGCGTGTCTTCAAGTTCCCCGCAGCAATTCTGGAGCGCTTTCGGACGCTGGTGGCGCGAGCAGGCGCGAGAGCAGGGCGCTCGTCGCGCGACTTCACTGCTGATCCGGAACCTGTGGAGCTTTGTGCGCGAGTCAACTCCCGAACGCCGACGCCAGCGCTACGGCGATATGGAGTACGACTGGGAGAATCGCGTCAACACCACCAGCGGAACGGTGGGCTGGCGCGCGCGGCTCCTGGTACTGTTTCATTCTCCTTATCAACCGACCGATCCAGAACTGTTTCGGGAGATGATGGCTAGCCTGTCGACTGGAGGAAAGCCCATCGATTTCGAGACATTCACGTTCATCGATCTTGGTTCCGGCAAGGGACGGACGCTGCTGATGGCTTCGGAGTATCCGTTTCGGAAAATTGTGGGAGTGGAATTAATTGCGGAGTTGCATCGCGCGGCGGAGGAGAACATTCGCGCATATCATTCAGCCACGCAGCGGTGCTCACAGATCAAATCTCTACTGGCAGACGCGCGCGAATTCGAATTCCCGGAGGAGCCGCTGGTGCTTTATCTTTTCAACCCGCTGCCGGAGCGCGCATTCTCCGAAGTTTTGCAGCGGTTGGAGAAATCGCTGGCGCGAGCACCACGTGCAGTTTGGATCGTTTATCACAATCCTTTGCTGGAGCGGGTGCTGAGCGCATCTGACTCTGTGGAGAAAGCGGCTGGGACGCCGCAGTATTCGGTGTACCGGACGATCGGGCCGCCGCCTTAACGCCGCCCGGGATTTGGCACATACTTGAAGTCGACGAGCGCGTCGCGATAATCGATTTTGATGTCGAGAAAACGGAGCATGCGGAAGCCCAGAAACCCGGAAATCTCAGTGCCCTCGATGTCGCTGATCGAAGTGGTATCGAAAGCCACCATATTTTGATTCTCCTGCCGCAAGCGGCCGAATTGAAGCACAGCCTGGTCGGCGCTATACACGTTCTTGACCGATCCAGCGATGCCTTGCACGCGCAGACCGGGGTCAGTGCCTAATTTCGTGACTTCGCGCGCCGCTTGCGGCGAAATGGCATTGTTGAATGCCCCCGTGTCCAGTAGGAACAGCTTGTCCGGCGCGTCGCCGATTTTGGTCGGGACAAGCAGATTGTTCCCGAACCGGTACACGCGAGTAAAGGACTGCATTTCAGGGGCAATGTAGCGATCCTGATCGTCGGAGTCGCCCTCGTTATTTTTCAGGGCCAGTGGATCATCGCCTTGGCTGGGAGGTCTGGGCAATTCGGAAAGCCTCAGTTTCTTCGATGGGAAATCGAGGTCCACTAAGAAAGCCTCGAAGACATTAGCACCGATCACCCCATCCACATCCACCACTACCTGCCTTTCCACGACCTCCACCGGACAATCCTGGAATTCCAACTCCCCTATTCGGATCGATTTTGCAATTCCGGTGTAGGCATTCCTTGGCCCTCGGTCTCCAACACCCGGAATTTTGGTTTCGATTAGTTTTGTAATCCCTGCTTTCTCAGCGGTCTGTCGTTTCACCGTAATGCCGCTCGCTCCCGTATCGAGCATGATTTTGGTGCGGGTTCCGTTCAAAACCACCGACAAGCCACCGCCTATTGGATAGTTCGGAGCGGGCATCAAATCGAGCAACGGAATCGTTGTATTCGCAACCTTGCTGACCAGGCGGCAGGAGTTGGCGACGCCAGGGGAACTCTCATAGTATTTAATTCGGTCCGAACGCGGCAGCGTCGCAACCCAGGAACTCCCGATGTCGGGGTCAGCGGGGTCGAGTTCGTGGGCCCTATCAATCATGGCCTTCGCCGACTTGTTCAACATCATGGCCCATCGCACACGGGCCAAACCGAGGTAGGCGCGGGCGGCCGGATGCCCGGCGTTGATGACATCGACCCATTCCTTTTCCGCCTCGGGGATTTTTCCCTGGCGGAAGTACACTTCCCCGAGGGCGACTCGAACCGGCCAAGCATCCGCAACTTGCAAGCCCTTGGTTACCGTCTCGTAGGCTTGTGCTACTTGCTTCTTTTTAAGGTAGCAACGCGTCAGGCCGACAAAGGCATCGGGGGACTTCGGTTTCTGCTGAAGGACTTCCTGATATTTCTTGATGGCAGCGTCGTAATCCCCTTTGTTGGCAAAAGCCATGGCTTCGCCGAGAGAGGGAACAGGTGCCTCCGAAGGTGGGACGGACGGCGAAGTTGCGGGCGCCGATGGCGAAGGCACTACTGGTGGGTTTTGTACGGTTGGGGTGGGCCCTGCCTCATGCAAAGCGATGGGCAATGCATAGCCGGAAAGTACGACAACCGGGGAAAAGGCGCTCCACAAAAGCAGCTGGCGAATTAAAGATTGGTGCCTCATCGAAACTGAGAGTCTGCCATGTTTGCGAATCCTACTCAAGCATTAAGGGCGGCTGGTAGTGGCTCAAAATTGGAAAGAAGGTAGCCGAGTGCGGAGTGGAGGAGGGTGTAGGGGTCCTTCGACTCCGCATGTTCTTCACTTCGTGAAGAACGTGCTGCGCTCAGGATGACAACCAAAATGATGACAACCAAAGTGAGCTCCTACCGAAGCGGCTGAAGATTCATGCGCGATTCACCGCATTCGAGGAGGTGCCGCAGTAGAATTGGGAAGGGAAAAACCACCGTTGAACTGCCGCTACTTTTTTTGTTGGGTCCTGTTCGTGGCAACTGCTATCCCCGCGCGAGCCGAGGATATCCATCAGCTTGCTCGTGCGGTCGATGACCACTACAACCACTTGCACAGCCTCGAATCGGATTTCACCGAGATCTATCGGGGTGACGGTCCGGAGCGGGTGGAATCGGGCACTTTGTGGCTGAAAAAGCCGCGCAAGATGCGGTGGGAATACCGTTCTCCGAATGAGAAGCTGTTTGTCAGCGACGGCGAGGTTGTGTGGTTTTACTTGCCGGCGGAACGGCAGCTTAGGCAAACTTCATTCCGGAAGCTGGACGATATGCGGTCTCCGATTGCTTTCTTGCTTGGCAAGACCAAGCTGGAGAATGAATTACGAGGACTTTCGAAGGTCGTGGATCAGGCGCCTCTGGTCCCGGGTAACACGCTGCTGCGAGGCGTTCCGCGGGGCGTTATTTCGCAGAGCGTGGCCGGCGCGGTGAGCGAAGTGCAACTGGAGATCACGCCCTCCGACCAGATTGTCCGCATCGAATTAATCGAGGCGGACGGGGCGACGACGGAATTCCGCTTCGCGGGGTGGAAAGAGAATCTGGAGTTGAGCGACAGCCGGTTTCAGTTCACGCCTCCGCCGGGAGTGGAGACAGTAGACGGAGAATTGGGGCCGTAGCTTGATGGCCAGCCCCTGAAGGGGCTTTTTCAGACAACTCTTTCGGCATCGCTAAAGCGATGCCCTGATACGAAACAGAGACGATACGAAGCAGAGACGATATGAAGCGCGGCGACGAAGTGGGACGGGCGAGGGCGTGCGTCGCTCCATTTGTTTAGCCGTTACTTACGTACCACTTGTTTAGCCGTTACTTACGTACCACGCTGATCTACCAGTTGAGGTAAGAGCTTTGGGAACAGCATGTTAGACTTGACTGAGACACCTGGCACTTTTCAGAGCCGGAAATTCGGAAGACGATAGGGCATGGCACAGTTCCTGGTCAAAGTCGCCGACGAGCAGGGCCATCTGCGGCAGCAGGTGGAGCACGGGTATTCGGAAGCCGAGGTCCACGACCGGTTCGTGCAGCAGGGATACCTGGTCTACTGGGTCAAGCCGCGGACCATACTCAGCGGCGGCGGCGGCCGGCGGGGCAAGCTGCGGCAGTCTATATTTCTGATTTTCAATCAGCAGTTTCTGACGCTGATCAAGGCCGGACTGCCGATCCTGACCGCGCTCGATCTTTTGATCAAGCGGCAGCGGGACAAATCTCTGCTCCAGTTGCTGGAAAACGTACGCGAACGGGTAAAAGGCGGCGAGTTGCTGTCCGATTCTTTCGCCGCCCAGCAAGTGTTTCCGAAAATGTACACGACCACGCTGATGGCGGGGGAGAAGAGCGGCAATATGGAAGAGGTGCTCGGCCGCTACATCGCGTACCAGCGGATGGTGCAGACGTTCCGCAAGAAGCTTCTGGTATCTCTGGTGTATCCGGCGCTGCTGGTCTCGGTGGTGACGTTGATGCTGATTTTCCTGATCACGTTCGTGGTGCCGAAGTTTGCCGACCTGTTCAACAACCTGGGAGCGGAACTGCCGGCGATCACAGTGTTCATGCTGAATCTCGGTCTGAACGCGCAGAAGTACGGGTGGATTGTGGTGCTGGTTTTGGTCGCGGCGGCGGTGTTATTTTGGCGGTGGAAGCAGAGCGATCGGGGGGCGGAACGCGTCGACCGCTTTCTGCTGTCGTTGCCGCTGCTAGGGGAAATCCGGCTGAAGTATCAGGTGGCGAATTTCGCGCGCATTCTGGGGACGCTGTTGCAGGGCGGGCTTCCGCTGGTGCCGGCGATGGAGACGGCTGGCGAATCGATCAGCAGCCGGCAGATGCTGAATGGGGTCGCCGCCGCGGCGGAGCGGGTGAAAGAAGGACAGAGCCTGGCGCACGCCCTGGAGACGCAGAAGCTGTTTCCCGATCTTGCGGTGGAGATGCTGGAGGTCGGCGAATCGACCGGCGCGCTGCCGGCGATGCTCGCTTCGGTGGCGGAATTTTACGAAGAGGACGTGCAGACAGCTCTGGGCGCAGCCATGGCGCTGATTGAGCCGCTGATCCTGGTCGTCATGGCGGTGTTTGTCGGAGGAATATTGATCTCCCTGTATATGCCGATCTTTACTTTGGGAGCGCAGGTGCACTGAGGGTTGTAAACTGGAATGAGCATGGCGGACAAGAAAACAGTAGTGGTAAGCGGCGGGAACGGAGGGAAGCTGGTGCCGGAACCGGCATCGATTCCCGACGAACTGGAGCGCGCTCGCGATATAGCGCGACGCTACCGCTGCGAATTCATCGATCTGAGCGATTTCCAACTGCACCACGATCTGTTCGAGAAGATCCCCGTGCACCTGATGTTCCGCTATAACTTCGTGCCTCTGGACGAGACGGAGGACGGGCGGCTGGCGATTGCGATTGCCGATCCCAGCCAGCTGATGATGATCGACGAGATCAGCCTGCTGCTCGGCAAGCGGATCGTCACCAAAGTTTCCACGCTCAAGCAGATCTCCGACATTCTGAAGAAGACCGAACAGTCCAAGCGCGTGCTGGAAGATGCGAGCGAAGGATTCACGCTCGACGTGATCCGCGAGGACGAAGCCGGGAACGACGAAACCATCTCCATCGACAAGTTGACGGCGACCGCGGGCCAGGACATGAGCCCGATCATCCGCTTAGTCGATACCACGATTTTCACGGCGTTGCAGCGGCGTGCAAGCGACATCCACATCGAAACCCGGGACGACTCGGTGTGCATCAAGTTTCGTATTGACGGCGTGCTCACCAATGCCATGCCGCCGATCGGCAAAGAGCATCACTCGACCATCATTTCGCGGATCAAGGTCATGAGCGAGCTCGATATTTCCGAGCGTCGCGTGCCGCAGGACGGTCGCTTCCGCGTGAAGTACAACGGCCGCGCCATCGACTTCCGCGTTTCCATCATGCCCTCGATCCACGGCGAAGATGCGGTGCTCCGCGTGCTCGACAAGGAGTCGATGAGCGAGAAGTTCAAGAAGCTCACGCTCGACGTGGTCGGGTTCGACGCGGACGATCTGCGCCGCTTTCGCCGCTACATCAAGGAACCGTATGGCATGGTGCTGGTGACGGGGCCGACGGGCAGCGGCAAAACGACAACGCTTTACGCCGCCGTCAACGAGATCAAGACTGACGAAGACAAGATCATCACCATTGAAGACCCAGTCGAGTATCAAATACGCGGCATCACCCAGATTCCGGTCAACGAAAAAAAGGGTTTGACCTTCGCCCGCGGTCTGCGTTCCATTTTGCGTCACGACCCGGACAAGATCATGGTGGGCGAAATTCGCGACAACGAAACGGCCCAGATCGCCATCCAATCCGCGCTGACGGGGCACCTCGTGTTCACCACCGTGCACGCCAATAACGTGGTCGACGTGCTGGGGCGCTTCCTGAACATGGGCGTCGAGCCTTACAACTTTGTTTCGGCGCTGAATTGCATTCTGGCGCAGCGGCTGGTGCGGGTCATTTGCGATTCCTGCCGGACCGCTGTGCATTATCCGAACGACGTGCTCGAAGCGAGCGGTCTCGACCCGCTAGTGTGGTCGCAGGTTCCTTTGTACGAGGGGCAGGGGTGTATTGAGTGCGCGGGCACGGGGTTCAAGGGACGGACGGCAATTCATGAACTTCTGGATTTGACCGACCGCATTCGCGAGATGATTCTGGAGAAGAGGCCGACCTCGGAGATCCGGAAAGCTGCGCGAGACGAGGGCATGCGCTTCCTGCGCGAATCGGCGCTGGACAAGGTGCGTGGGGGATTTACCACTCTGAAAGAGATCAACAAGGTCACGTTTATCGAGACCATGCGGTAACCGAGAAGCGCGGTTACCTCCTGTATGTCCGAGAGTCCAGTCAGGCATCCGCAGAGGTAACTACTCTCTCCATGAAAGTGCGGGATATCATTAAGTTACTGGAGCGGGATGGCTGGTTTCTGAAACAAACGCGTGAGAGTCACCGTCAGTATAAACATCCGATAAAGCGGGGACGCGTGGAATTTCAGGACGTGCGGCCGGGGCACCCAAATGACGATCTTCCTCCGGGCACTCTGAACAGCGTCCTCAAACAAGCAGGATTGAAGCCGTGAACTACGTTGTTGTTTACGAAAAATCCGATCCCGGCTGGGCAGCATACGTTCCCGACCTGCCGGGGGTAGTGACCACAGGCCGAACGCGAGCCGAAGTTCGCTCTTTGATCCAGGAAGCAATCGAGTTCCACTTGGATGGACTTAAAGAAGACCGGTTACCCATCCCCGAACCGAGCGCCCAAGCAGAGGTAATTTCGATCAGCCGATGACTTCTACTTCCAAACACGTTCGCCGCCCAACGCTCGCCTGTGAAGTTGCAGCCGACCGCGTTCTGGCGGGGCGCGCAGCCGATGCGGGGCGGATGGTGGAAATCGCATCGGCGCGGGAACTGGCGCCGGGCACGGTGGTGCCCGATTTGATGGAAGCGAACCTGCGGGACGGCGCGGCCGTCCGGCAGGCGATTGAAAGCGCGCTCGGCAGCGTCGCGGGGCGGTCCCGCGACGTGATCGCGATTCTGCCCGATACCTCGGTCCGCGTCGTACTGCTCGATTTCGAAACGCTCCCCTCGAAGCGGGAGGAGGCCGAGGCGGTGGTCCGCTTCCGGCTGAAGAAGTCGCTGCCTTTCGATCCTGCCGATGCCCGGGTGTCGTATCACGCGCAGTCGACGGGTAAAGGAGTTCGGGCGGTAGCGGCAGTGGTACTGAACTCGGTGCTGCAGGAATATGAGTCGGCATTTCGCGACGCGGGCTACAACCCGGGGATGGTGATGCCCTCGATGCTGGCGGCGATTGGTGCGGCAGACGCGGAACGGCCGACTTTGGTGGTCAAAGTGGACGCGCGCACAATCAGCATCGCGATTCTCGATCAGGAGCAACTGCTGTTGTCACGGACGCTCGAAAATGTGCGCGGCGTGACCATCACCGGCGATCAACTGGCGGAAGAAGTCTATCCCTCGGTGGTATTTTTTCAGGATACTTACAACTTGAACATTGAGCGCGTGTACGTGGCGGGCCTGCCGGAAGCGGGTAGCGCCGCGCCGGCGCTGAAGAACCAGTCCGGCGCGGTGGTTGAGGAACTGGTGGCGACATCGCAGATCGGGTCCACGACGGGAACCGTTCCGCGCTGGCGCATGGCGGGAGTAGTGGGAGCACTGATTTCGTAAAGAAGCTCTCAGCTCTCAGCTATCAGCTCTCAGTTAATACCCACGAGACCTGATAGCTGACAGCTGAGAGCTGAGAGCTAATATGCGTTTGGATATCAATCTCGCGACCCGGCCGTATGAAGATGCCCGTGAATTCTGGGCGCGCTGGGGATTGGGAGTGGGGCTGCTGGCAGTATTGACACTGTTTCTGCTGGGCTTGACGGTGAACGACTGGACCAAGGCGGGAAGAGATCGCCATGAGATCGCGCGACTGCAGCAACAGATTGCGGAACGCGACCAGGAGCGGGCGCAGGCACAGGCCTTTCTTGACCTCGCCGCCAACCGCAGCACCCGGGACCAATCGCAGTTCTTGAATGGACTGATTCAGCGTAAATCATTTTCGTGGACGCGCGTGTTCGAGGATCTGGAGCAGGTCATGCCTCCAAACTTGCATGTGGCCTCGCTGCGGCCGGGATTGAATGAGCAGAATCAAATGGAGCTGGAGATGCATGTGGCGGGGGATACGCGCGCCGCGGCCGTGGAATTGGTCCATCGCATGGAAGGCTCGAAACATTTCCAGGGCGCGCAATTGGTGCAGGAGGTTCAGGGCGGGGAGAGCGGATCGAATATAACCGCTTCGGTGGTCGCGATCTATGTTCCTGACTTGGCTCCTGAATCAGCTTCTAACTCGGCTCCTAACTCGGCTGCTAACTCAAAAGACAGGAGCAAAAAGTAATGCCGGACCTGGGGAATTCGCGGCGCAAGTTGAAAATTGCGATCGGAGCGATGCTGGCCGCCGATGTCGTGGCCGTGGCAGTTCTGTTCTCGCCGCTGGTGGGCTCGGAGGATTCGCGAAGACTGCAAATCAACGAACTCAGGGCCGAACTGACGAAGAAGAACCGCGATGTGGCGCCGCTGCGCGGCATGGACAAGAAGATCGTGTTGGCCAAGAACGAGATTGGCGCGTTCTACAAGGACCGCTTTGCCGCGAAGGATTCCGATCTGCTCGATGAACTGGGGAAACTGGCGTCGGCGAATGGGGTCCGGATGCAGCAGGTAAGATACAAGGAAGAGGACGCGGAGAGCTCCGGCATAGTCCCGGTCGCCATCGAGGGAAGTTTTTCCGGAGACTACCTGCAACTGGTCCGGTTCATCAACACTTTGGAACGCTCGAAGCTGTTTGTTGATGTGGACAGTGTGGAACTGGCGGGCGAAGGCGCGGGACCAGTCAAGCTGGAAATCGGTATGCATAGTTATCTGCGGTCGGGTGCCTGAGTGAAACTGGGAATCGAAAACCGGAAGCAAGTCATCGCGCTCGGAGTGTTAGGCGCGCTGGGAGTCGGGATGCTGGCCTATGAATTCTGGCCCTCGTCGACGTCCGTGGCGCCAGCGGGGACGCAGACGGCAGCAACACCGGCCAAGCCGGCTACGCGGCGCACCGCTTCCGGGAAAATCGTGCCCGTGGTTGAACCGCGGCTCGATCCCACGCTCGACCTGAACCGGCTCAGCCAAAGTGAGGAGATCAAGTACGCGGGCAACGGAAGAAATATTTTTGTTGCGGGATCGATGGCGGTTATCCCAACGCCCAAGGGACCCGGGGTCACGGACGCGCAGTCTGCCAGCGTGCGCCAGTTTCCGCCGATTCCGCCACCGCCGCCGATCACACTCAAGTTTTTCGGCTTTGCCAACCGGACTGGTGAAACCAAGAAGGTGTTTTTGTCCCAGGGCGAAGACGTCTTCATTGCCGCTGAGGGCGACATCGTCGACCGTCGCTATCGCGTATTGCACATCTCGCCGACCGCGGTGGATGTGGAAGATGTGCTCAACAACAACCGGCAGAGCCTCCCGCTAACCCAAGGATCTCCGGGATAGAGGCCGCAGCCTGATTTGCAATTGGTAATTGGTAATTTGAAAGCGAGTGGAGCGCTTATGTGGTGTCGCGGTTTGGGATCGGCCAAATTACGAATTACAAATCACAAATCACAAATCCGCCAGCGCGGTTACATGATGATCACGCTGATGCTGGCCTTGGCGATGATTACGCTTGCCTTGCTTGCCGTGTTGCCCGATATTGCGCAGCAGATCCGCCGCGACCGCGAGGAGGAACTGAGGCACCGTGGCAACTCGTACATGCGCGCGATTCAACATTTCTACAAGAAGTTTGGCCGGTATCCAAGTCGCATCGAAGATCTGGAGAATACCAACAACCTTCGTTTTCTGCGCAAGCGCTATACGGATCCCATCAATATCGACCGGAACACGGGCAAGGAAAAAGACTTCAAATTTCTACACCAGCAGGACATCAGTTTGAACAACGGGCCGGTATTGCCGGGGCAAAGTGCGCCAGCAGGGCAAGGTGGCTTCGGCGGGGCATCAGGCGGATTTGGCGGGTTGCAGCAGGGAGGGTTTGGTGGTCCGCAAGGCGGGCTTGGCGGCTTCGGAGGGCAGTCCAGTGGACTGCAACCGAGCGGCGCGGGCACTTCGCCTAGCGGTCTCGGCAACTCATCTTCTAGTAGTTCCTCTTCTGGCAGTTCTTCTTCTGCCAGTCAGTCCCCTGGCAATTCATCTTCTGGCAATTCGCCGGATGCCGAGGAGGATTCGAATTCAACGGGATCATCGTCTTCGAGTTCCAATTCCGGCGGCGGCTTCAACGGGCCTACTTTCGGCGGGGGGCCAATACTCGGAGTCGCCAGCACGAGCAAGGCAACAACCATTCGCGTGTTCTACCAAAAAAACCATTACAACGACTGGTACTTCATTTACATGCCCCTGGCCGACCGCGGCGGCCTGCTGACCGGGCCGATCAATCCTAGTATGCAAACCGGAGACGTGGGCGGGCTCACTCCTGGCCAGATGGCGGGTGGTGCGCCGGGACAAGGCGGATTTGGACAAAGTGGATTTGGACAAGGACTCGGCCAGGGATTAACGTCGACCGGCGGTCAAAACCAGGGCCTGCAACCGCAAACCCCAGCGCCGGCGCCGCAACAGTAAGCATAGAGCGGACACTGCTGTCCGCTGCTTTGCCTTTGATTTGTTTTCAATCCGAAGCGACGGATTAGGGCTGCACGGTTTCTGCACCACCGAACAGCCTCACAACGGAAAGATCAAGAACGACAGCAAATTCAAAGGCGGCGGACAAGAGTGTCCGCGTCTCCGCCCTACACAAATTAGTCCCAAACAGAAAAGCCCCGCGTCGAGAGCGGGGCATTTCCTGAAACCAGAGAGCACTTAACGGCTCATCATTGGTACTAGGGTACTAGAAGTGAAATCCTAAACATTGCTAGACGTTGAACGAGGAGCCGCAACCGCACGTGCTCTTCACGTTCGGATTTTCGAACTTGAACCCGGCGCCTTCCAGGGTCTCAATATAATCGACATGCGCTCCGCCCAGATACATCAGGGAGGTAGCGTCCACGTAAACCTTCAAACCGTCAAACTCGAAAACCTTATCCATCATGCCGGCGCCGTTCTCAAAGGCCATGGAATATTGAAAACCGGAGCAACCGCCGCCCACTACGGACAACCGCAATCCTGTCGGAACCGGCGTCTGCGTGGCCATGATCTCTTTGACCTTGGCAATCGCGGCCGGGGTCAGTACGGGTGCCGCAGTTTTGGGTTGTGTCTCGGGTATGGAGGTAGTCGCCATCTTGTTTAATCTCCTTAAGTAATGCCCATTATAACAAAGGTTGAAACCGTAGCCGCAAGGCTTTTCACGGGCCGGATGCTACTTCTTAGATGCTTCGGGCAGACAAGAAGTCGCGACCCCCTCTTGCCAATGGGTCTATAATCATCCCCAGTAGGGGGCCATACCCGAACGCCTCAGGCTAAAGATGGCATTTTCGGGGAATTGGCTCGATTTCAGCTCCGAGGTGACGTATGACTCCTATGTTCGGGCTGCTTGTCGCGTGGGGTATTCTAACGGGAATTCTCATCATCCTGCTGATCTATAAAAGTACCCTCACCATGCACGAAGATGATTCCATCTTCCTCAATGAAACCGAATCCCAGATGCATAAGGATCAAGTGGAGGTTCTGGCCAAAATGAAGAGGCTCACCCCGATCGTCAGGGTGCTCGGCGCCTTGTCCGGGGTCATGATTCTGGTCATTGCGGGATTGTTCATCTATCAGGGTCTGAGCAGCGCCACCACGCTGCAGTAACCGGGAGGCTCACGGCTACAGTGGAGCCCTCTCCGACCTCGCCTCGGGAAGGACTCGCGTGAGCGGCGGCGGAATGTCGCTGCCCGCTGGCGAGTCCTTCTTTCATACAGCAAATCCGTTACTGGAAGATGACTGCGCAACGCCCCAATTGCAGCGGTAGGAGACGCGGCAAGCCGCGTCTCTACTCTGGCTTCCTCTAAGTCTGGCTTCCTCTACGCGGCCTTTGCTTTCATTCCCTCGATGTCGGCGAGCAACACTTTTTCGTGACCTTCCGGGTTCACTTTTTCGTAAACCTTGCGAATCACGCCCTTGGGATCGACCACAAAACTGGTGCGCTCCCAGAACTTCATCCCTTTCCATTCTGCTTGGCCGATACCGAGGGTCTTCATCAGGTTGGATTCGGTGTCCGAGAGCAAGTCAATGGTAAAGGCGAATTTGTGGGAGAAGTTCCTGTGCGATGTGACGTCGTCGGCGCTAACGCCAACGACTTTGATTCCGGCAGCATCGAAATCAGCCTTGGTCGCCGTAAACGATTTGCCCTGGACGGTGCAGCCCGGCGTGTCGTCTTTCGGATAGAAGTAAATGACGAGCCAGTGCCCGGCAAAATCGGACAGTTTCGCGATCTTGCCATCCTGGTTGGGAAGCGAGAAATTCGGAAAAGGATTACCAGCGGAGAGCATGGGGAGTGTTCCTTTCTAAAGTTGCAATCGTAATTATACGCAGCGCGCACGGCGGGCGTGCATCCACAGGGCTTTTAGCCAAATTCGACTGCGGTCGAGCCAGCAGCCAAGAGTCAATCCCAAGCGCACTCGCTAGGCGGCCTTATGCGCCTTCTTCATACGTTCTTTCATCTCCTTGGGGGACACATCTTCTTTATGAGTCGCAACTCCCCAGAGATGCCCAAACGGATCCTGGATGAAGCCTGAGCGGTCTCCATAGAACTGGTCCTGGACGGGTTTCAGAATCTTCGCTCCCGCCGCCACGGCGCGCTCCACCGTGGAATCCACATCCTTAACGTAAAGCAGAATACTCACCGGTGAACTCCCCAGCGTGAGCGGCCCGCGGTGATCCATCTCCGGAAATTCATCGGCCAGCATAATAAATGAGTCGCCAATTTTCAGCTCAGCGTGCCCAATGCGGCCGTCGGGACCAGCCATGCGCACGACTTCGGTCGCTCCGAAAATATTCTTGTAGTAGTCGATCGCTTTCGCTGCCCCCTTGATGATGAGGTACGGCGTAATGGAGTTGTATCCCTTGGGAATGTAGTGGACTTTCTTCATGATTTTTCTCCTCTCGTGTTCTGCTTTGTTCCCCTTATATTCCGCTCATATTCCCCTCAACGCTGAGGTTTGAGGGATGAGATTCAAGCGCGCAGACGGACCCCACGGGTCGAGCCGTTGCGCTAATGAGAACACAAGTTCCAGACGGACTCAAGCGGAGGCGCTCCCCGGTAGTGGGCTGTTTTGAAAATTTACGTTTTCTTGGGATCGGCCGAGAATGAAAAACATTGGAGAATGAATCCCAGCAACGTCAATACAAATCCGGTCGTCACCATCCACGGGTACTCAATGCTGACTAGCGCGATTGGCTTGGCATTGGCGAAGCTTGGGCATGGCGGAGCCCCCACCATAAAACTTCCTTGGTGGGAAATCAATACAGCGGTGCCATAAGCGCACAAGGCTGTCGTGCCGGTCTGTTTATCGGAAATCATCTGAACATCGGAAGATGTTGCTTGGAAAGACATGAATAAGAGCACAGCGCCAAGGAGGTTGGAAAACAATGCAATTCTCATCCACAAACGACTTGCGAACATGGTTGAGGCACCTCAGCTTATTGGATTGGTTAGCAATTGTAGTCCTACTAGTAGGTATTGCGGGTGGGATTTATAGCTGTACTCTGAGGCATCCTTGATCGTATTTTTACGCGGCTGCTTCCTGCTTGGAGGACTCGCAGATGAGTTCTTCAAGCGTCCACACGTGGTCTGTTAGTCCGGTTTCCATTGCGGGCGTTACGCGCAACGTTTGATGCACGCGGCAAAAATTGTAATACGCATGGTAGATCGCAACCATGTGGCAGTGGTTCTCAAATTTCTTTGAGAATGCGTTCGTCAGCCGAGTGAACCGCCTCACTCCCATTCTCAGATTCAGGTTTTGCCGCTCGACATAGCTAGTCGAGATGTGTTGGCGATCAGGATTCCCGCTCAAGATACCTGTGCGGATTCCAATGCACTGCGCGGGGCTGTAGCGCGTCTCAGGATTATCGGAAGGTGCGCCGTACAGCTTTATCAGCATCGCATAGTCCACGTTCATCCCGAAGGCACCTTCGACGGCTTCCGCATAGGCGCGGTGACCGTCCGTTGTGATCTGAATGCGCGTGGTCACACGCGATGCTAAATCCTCCATGAACTGACAGGCCCAAGATGCGTCCCGACCGCCGCAGAGGTACGAGAGAATCAGTTTGGAATCGGCGTCAATCGCGACCCAAGTCCATACGTCCCCGGCTCCCGTCCCCTTCTTTTCTTCGGGAACGTTCTTCGCCTTGGCGTAACAGAAGCTCCACGCTTCGTCGCATTGGACACGCTCTACTTTGACGCCGCGAACTGCCGCATTGTGGAAGGCCGTACAAGCCGCTCCCATGTCCCGAATCAGCTTTAGAACGGCATCTTTGCAGGCTCCCGTTAGCCTACAGGTCGCTCGAATGCTGTTTCCTTCTACCAAAGCGTTGACGATCTGGGCGCGTTTTTCAATAGATAAACGGTTCATAATGCTGAAATTATATGCTTGAGCGTGTAAGCTGTCAATAAAATAATGCGCATTGCCTGTAGTTTAGCATTATTTTATTGCCTACACCTTTGGGGCTGTGCTATTGTATCCAAGTCAGCCCGTTAGGAGGTTAACAAATGCCCGCAGAAGCTCTAAAGGAACAGGAGATTAAACCAACAGAAACGCTTGAAAACGGCGAAGGGGAGCGGGAACGCTCTACGATCAGCTTCCCTTACAACGACCTTGACGACGTGGTGAACGTCGCGAAGGCCGTCCACACAGTCGGGGGAACATCTTGTGAGTGGGAGCAACTTGCAGCAAAGTTGGACACCTCTCCCACGAGCGGGACTTTCCGCCTTCGCATGTCAGCAGCGAAAACCTTCAATGTTTTAACCTACGACAAAGGGACTGTAACGCTCACGCCTATCGGGACGCGCATCTGCGATCCCCAGCAAGAAAAGGCTGGGCGCGCTGAGGCGTTTCTTGCAGTTCCTCTCTACGCCAAACTGTACGAAAAGTTCAAAGCCGCAACCCTGCCACCGTCATCCGGCTTGGAGTCTGTGATTGTGGGCTTAGGCGTCGCGCAAAAACAGAAGGACAAAGCCCGCCAGGTATTTCAGCGTTCGGCGAAGCAGGCCGGATTCTCAGAATACGGTGCTGATCGGCTCGTAATGCCATCAGTGAAAGCGAGTGCCGCGTCCGCAGCCGCGCCTGTCGAAGAACCAGAACCAGAAAAAAAGAAAAAGCCAAAAGACGAAGATGAAGAAGAATTGCACCCTTTCATTCAGGGGCTGCTAAAGAAGCTGCCGCCGCCTGACTCTGAATGGGCGAACGACAAAAGGGCAAAGTGGCTGCAAGCTGCGGTCAACATCTTTGATCTGATGTACACGGAGTCAGAGGACGATAGCAAACGGACAATCACTATCGGATTCCAAAAGGATTCTGCAAAACAGTGAAACACCGCAGCAGATCGGTGTTCCAAGGGAGAACGGTGATGCAACTGAAAATAATACCGACTAGCTCTTTGCATCGTGCCTATCGTGCATCGGGCTGTAACGACAAACCCCAAGTCAGGTAACCTTCGCGGGGCGTCCTGACTTGGGGCAGGTAGGCTCTCTATCAGCCTAAACCTTAACCTTTGCCCCAGCGTGCCTTAGCCGCACGCTGGGCTATTTCCTTTCGTTGCGCTGGCGTTAACTTTGCGGCTCTGGCTTTACCGCCTTTCATGCCGCCAAGTTTGCCGAGCGTCACCGCCGCTGGATTTTTCTTGTGTGGCGGAAACTGTACAACCTTCCGCTGGGGCTTCAGCGGCTCGCCTATCACTTGCTCCACCACGCGCAGAGCGTTCTGTGCTACATCGCCCTTGCTTGACCGTCCATGCATAGCCTAAGTATGCCACAGCGCTGATTTGAGCGATACAATAAAAATCATGACTGCCAAGAAGAAAACCACAAAGATGCGCAAAGGGCCGGGATGGACACTCAGGTCTCCTGATGGCGATGAGCGTCATGCCGCCTTGTGGCACAATCTGCATATAGATAAGGAAAAGAGCCTCGCCGTTTTTTATGTGACCAAACGAGCCAAGAAACCAAAACACTAAAATTCAAAACAGCCCACTACCCGCTCCCCTCGTGGAGTGAAGAGATGTACGATGCTCACAGCGTTGCGTTGTACGAAGGTTTTCGCTTGTGCCCGAACTACCCGACATTGTGGTCTACATCGATGCGCTCCGGAAACGCATTCTCGGCGAGCGTCTCGACCGTGTGCGAATCGCAAGTCCATTTCTACTGCGCACGGCGACGCCGCCGGTGGGGGACGCAGAGGGTAAGACTGTCGTTCAACTGCGCCGACTGGGGAAACGGATTTGTATCGGTTTGGGCGGCGATAGTGACATCTGGCTGGTGCTGCACCTGATGATTGCCGGCCGTCTCCATTGGCGCAAAGGCGATGCCAAGGTTTCGCCACCGCGCGGTCTGGCGGCTTTCGATTTCGCCGGGGGAACTCTGCTCTGGACGGAAGCAGGTTCGCAAAAGCGCGCGTCCTTACACGTGGTGGCCGGAGAGGACGGGCTCTCCGCGCTCGATCACGGCGGGCTGGAAGTCTTGGAATCGGATCTGGGGCGCTTCGCGGCGGTTCTCACCTCCGCCAACCACACGCTGAAACGCGCTCTCACCGATCCGCAGTTGTTTAGCGGCATCGGCAACGCGTACTCTGACGAGATTCTCTTCGAAGCGCGCCTCTCGCCCCTCGCATTGACCCAAAAGCTTAAGGCAGAACAGATCGAGCGGTTGTTCGAGGCTGTGCGCGCCAGCCTGATCCAGTGGACGGAACATTTACGAAAAGAGTCAGGCGACGAGTTCCCCGAGAAAGTCACAGCGTTTCGCCCTGGAATGGCGGTGCATGGGCGATACAAGGAACCGTGCCCACGCTGCCAGGCAAAAATCCAGCGCGTACGCTACGCGGCCAACGAAACCAATTATTGTCCGAACTGTCAGACCGGGGGAAAGCTGCTCGCCGACCGGGCGCTTTCGCGACTGCTGCGAGAGGACTGGCCGAGGACTCCGGAGGAGCTTGAGATGCTTACTCGGGAGCGGAGATGAGCTATCAGTTATCAGTTGCCCCACCCATGTTGTCATCTTGAGGGGAGCAGGAACTTCACGAAGTGAAGTTCCTGCGGAGTCGAAAGATCCCTACGTTCTCCCCGTGCCTAAGACGTGTTCACGGAGTTCTCCGCGATTAGCCGCGATGACTGGATAACAAGAATCGCTTTTGCGCTTCGAGAGAGTCAATCGATCCCCAATTCCCTCGCCAACGCCTTCCATTTCCCATCCACCA
>JBEKXC010000010.1:0-42651 GCA_049512435.1 Terriglobales bacterium
AATGAGTAACGGCGTAACCACCGGCTCGCGATAGACCGGGACGCCGCGTTGCCAGTGGTTGATCAGCGTGGAGCCGGCTGCATCCCTGGTGCCGACTTGAACTGGGCGGGCTTGCGCTCGGCTGACCTGGCTGGTTGTGATTGGGCTGCTCATATTGCGTTGCTCATAGCTGTTCGCGAAGCCCCGTTTCTTTCTCGTGGGCAGCGCTCTCCGCCTCATGGCGATTCCAGTTCTTCTTGATCACCACGCCGAGCAGGCCGGCCACCAGAATCGGCCCAGAGAGCCACTTGTAAATCACCGCCGTCACCTTGGTGGCGTAGTGACCGAGCGAGGTCGAACCCAGCGTAGGCAGTCCGATTTTGGAGAAGGCTACATTGGAAAGATAGAGGACCTGCGTTCCTCCCGCCTCGTGCTCGCCGTAGACGCGATTTTCGAAGTACTTGCCGGGCGCGGCGGCGACGCGTTCTTTGCCTTTGGCCAACAGATCGGTACGCTTGCCAAAGATGACCGCGCCCGTGGGACACACTGCGGTGCAGGCGGGTTGCTCGTTTTTCTGCAAGCGGTCGTAGCAGAACTCACACTTGACGATCTTGGGATTCCATTTGTCCCACTCGAACTTGGGCACATCGAACGGGCAGGCCACCTCGCAGTAGCGGCAGCCGATGCACAGCGAACTGTTCCAGGTGACGGCGCCAAAGTCGCTCTTCTTCAATGACCCGAAAGGGCAACCGGTCACGCAGGCAGGGTCCAGGCAATGCATGCATTGACGCTTGACGTAGGCGAAGCCGGGCCCTTCCGGCTCCTTATAAAGCTTGATGATGTTCTTGGTTTTTGAGTTGAGATCGGCCGGCATGTCCCACAGGCCGCCCGTCTGCAAGGTGTCGGGCGGAAGGCCGTTGGCCTCGTTACATGCGGGCATACAGGCCTTGCACCCGGTGCAGATGGTGTTGTCATAGAGCATGGACACGGCATCGGGAGCGGCCACCGGATGCTCAGGGTGCTCACTTCCCACAGCGGGCACGGCCAAGCCTGTGATCGTTCCGCCGAGGCCGACGATTCCCAGCAGAGCCTGGCGGCGGCTGATCTGATGGGGAATGATCGCGGGGCTCATACGTGTTCCTTCGAGACAGCCTCTGCTTGGTTGTCCGCCGAGGCCCGACCTGCCAAGTCCGGCGCTCGCGTCGGTGACGCGGTTTGCGAATGATTCGGTTCGCCAAACCACATAAAACTAAAAAGCTCGCCCAGCGTCGCTCCCGTGGTGCCGAGATACATGTGAACGACCATGAAGAGGGAGAGACAAAAGCCGGTGTAAGTATGGACCAGGGCCCACAAGCCGATTCCGGGCACGCCCAGCATGTCCGCCGGCAAGCGTTCCGGGAAGAGCAGCGCCCAGCCCGTCACTGCCAGTACTGGAAAAAGCAGGAACATCACCACCAGATAAAAGAGTTTCTGGAGCGGGTTGAACTTGCGCTCGTCGCTGTGCGGGTAAGGATGTGGCTCTCCGACGAATATGCCCCACAAGTAGTAGCGGGCTTGCCGGATCAATCCCGGTTCGATATCGCCGGCCACAACCTTGTAGTAGCGGCCATTCCCGAGGACGAAATTTCCGAACAGGAACAGCCCGTAAAACAGTGTCAGCAGGATTCCCGAGGCATTGTGAATCAGGACATCAGCCCGGAAGCCAAACGGCGGCGCGCCCGGCTCGGAGTAATGCATGCTGATTCCCGTAATCAGCAAGATCACAAAGAGCAAAGCGTTGCCCCAATGCCAGCAGCGCAGCCAAAGCGGATAACCGGACTTGCGTTTCATGCTTTGCTCCTGAAGTGGGCAAACAACCACCGGCCTGCGCCATGAGCCGCCAGCAGAAGCAGGACCAGGCCCGCGATCGCAAAAGTTCCCCAATCCAGCCACTGATTCCGGGTCGCACCCGTCAGGTAGGCGTTGTTGAATAGCATGGCATTCACCCATCCGTTTTCCGCACGTTCTTTCAGGGCGAGATGGGTATAGAGCTTGGTCACCATGAGCGAGTTCTGGGCGTGGCAGGTGGCGCAATTCCGAAGGGCCTGAGCCTTGGGAAGAATGAGATGCAAACCCTGTTGGCCGCGCGGAGTGTGGCATTCGACGCAAGCGTTGCGCTGAATGTGTAACTCCCAATGGGGAAACAGACGATGCTTTTCCGCCAGCGCATTGAAAGCGGTTTGTCGCGCGGCGGCAGTGTCTCCGGCAGCGTGGCAGCCCAAGCAGGGCTGATTGAACACCAGAATCGCTTGCGCCGCATTCGTCATCTGGCTGGCGGGGATGAAGTTATGGGGCGAGTGGCAATTCTCGCAGCGAAATGCCGGGTCGACCATGGTGGCGTGCACGCTCGCCTTGACCCCCAATGCGATCTTGTCAAAGTCGATGCCCGGAAACGTCTGTCCGCTGTGACAAGCGATACAGTCGGGCATGGCGGCGGGATTGCTTGCGTGAGGAAACTTGCTGACCCCATCGGTGTGGCAGACGGTGCAATCCAAACCACCGTGCACCGATTTGGCAAACGCCGCTGGATCGATGGTGGTGCTGCTCGGCTTGTGACATTCCATGCAGGCGGGTTCGGGCGAGGTAGCCTGCGTCATTTTCTTGGGGAGCGGCCAGAGCGGGCTATCGAGCAGGAAGAACAGCAAAACGATGGCGCCGGCGGCTCTCATGGCTGGTTCTTTGAACCTGGACCTGGACCGGAATCCGGGCCCGTGTCGGATCGTCGATCGGACTGCGATTCGCCTCCGGGCTGTCCCTTGCCGGCGGTGATGCTGGAGCCGGGCGTGCTCTCGTCATCCTTCACAGTGGAGAACTTGCGCGAGGCAATATAGCCCGCTCCAGCGAGCGCTCCCGCGGCAAGTCCGACCACACCGGTTGCCAGGGGGCTGATGATGCCCTGCGGCGCGTTGATGGGCGCGTAGGTCGATGGAGGCGCCGCCAGCGTGTGAATTTGCACCACCTTGAACATCGGCACGCGGAAGGCAATGCTTTTCTCCGTGCAGCCAATACAAGGAGCGCCGATGCCGATCGGCCACACGTCAGGAATCTCGTTGAAGTGCCGGGTCGAGCATCCGGCGTGAGTGTCTGGCCCCTTGCAACCCATCTCGTAGAGACACCAGCCTTCGCGATGTCCTTCGTCGCCGTATTGCTTCACAAAATGGCCGGCATCGAAGTGCGCCCGACGCGGACAGTGTTCGTGAATGTCGCGGTCATAGGCGAACTTTGGCCGCTTTTCCGCGTCCATTTCCGGTAGCGTGCCGGAATCGGCATACTGCAGCACCACCCCGAGCAGCGTGTACGGATTCGGCGGGCAGCCAGGAAGGTTGATGATCGTCTTGTTGGGCAAAAGGTCAGCGACGCCAACCGCGCCAGTGGGATCGGGATCGGCAGACGGAATGCCTCCCCAGGAGGCGCACGATCCGATCGCGATGACCGCCGCCGCTTGGCCACCGACCTCAGCAAGGACATCCATGGCCGGACGCCCCGCCAGCTTCATGTAGACGCCCTTATCCCGGGTGGGAATCGAGCCCTCGATCACGCAGATGTATTTGCCGGAATACCTCTCCACGGCCTCGGATAGAGCCTGTTGGGCCTGCATGCCCGAGCCTGCCATTAACGTCTCGTGGTATTCGAGCGAGATGACGTTCAGGATCAAATCGCCGAGGTCCGGGTGCGAAGTGCGGAGAAGCGTCTCGGTGCAGCCCGTGCAGTCCTGAAAGGCCAGCCAGATTACGGGCGGCCGAATCACTCTTCCCAGTCCCGCGGCTACGTCTTCCGGAGTTTTCTTGTCGGTGATCGCGAGGCCGAATGGCGCCGCAATCATCAGGGAAGAGCAGAACTGCAGGAAGGCGCGGCGGCTGACGCCGACTCGCGCCATGCGTTCATCGATTGTGCCGAGAGTGCCGAGAGCGTCGAGGACTCTTGCGTGGGCTGCCAGCGGATTCCATGTGAGGTCGTTTAGCATGTCCCATTTCAGAAAGCGTAGCGGAGTGCGAATTCGGCATAACGGATGTCTTTAGAACTCGTAATGCACTCCAGCGGTTACGTTGTTTGCATGGAAGGCCCGAGGAGCGGTGAACCCGTAGGCCGGACCGCTCATCGCAGTATTTGGCAGCGTGCTACAGGGCACGACCGGAGCCGGGTTACCCGGCGTCGGGAGCGTGTTGGAGGGATTGCAATACTGTGCTCCCGAAGGACCACCCTCGCCGTAGCCGAAGTAGTTATACTCGGCCTTCCAGATCAGATTCTTTCTCATCGCATAGGAGAGGTTCACAAAAGGCGTCTGGTAGTTAGAGACCAGCGATCCGTTCACATCGCGTGGATCGTTGAAAAAGCGGCTGCCGTTGACCGAGCTTATTCGGTAGCCGATGTTGGCGTGGAACTTCTCGATCGGCGAAAGAGCCAAGGCCACCGACGCGTACTGGGTTGGAGCGTTCATGAAGTCCTTAACGGGACCAAAAGTATAAGGCCCCGATCCCCCGCGGGGAAGCGGAGACGGGCAAGCCGTGCCGGAGGGCGTCGCGGCGCCCGGTATGGTGGAGCTTGCGGCCGTGCCCAGGAAGCAGATGTTGGTCGCCGTGTACACGTCGCTGTAGGCATAGCCGATGTCGAACCCGTAGTGCTCGTTCGGCATCAAGTCGGCGTTCAAACTCAGCGTGCGGCTATGATCGACGTGCTGGAGCGGGCCATCAACGGACGCTGTGCCTGTATTGTTCGTATTGTTGTGGCGCTCGAGGTCATTGTACGCACCGGAGAACGTCGCCCAGGTCTTGGGCCGGTATTTGGTGTGAATTCTGTAATGCTGAAGCTCGCGGGGTGCGACCGGGGTGAGGACATTGTCGGCGTACAGAAGTTCGACCGAACCGTTGATGTTCCAGTTGCTCGCCGGCTGCAGAGCGACGCCGAAGGTTCCGCCGTTCTCTTTAATGGTGTAGTTGGAGATGCCAGACAGGTATCCCGTGGTGTTCGCGGCACCTTCGCCGATGTTGTGCTCCTGGTGGTGATAAGTGAGCGTGAACACGGTGTGATCCGTAAGATCGTACGCCGCCGTGAGGTTGTTCGTGATGAACTTCTGGCCGAAGAAATCAAACAGCGGAGTGGCGACGCTCGGACTGCCTTCAAACGTAGAAGTTGGATTGCCCGTGATCGGGTTGATCGGAGTGTTGAAAACCGTGGTGGTTAACGCCGTGCTATTGATGTTCGGGGTTGCGGCAGTCACGGTGGTTAGACTCGTCATGTTGGCAACTCCCGGCTGGTGCACATTCGAGTAGTCGATCTGCTCGGAGATACTGAGCTTTTTCAGCGCCTGCCAAGTGACGCCGTAGTCGCTAGCGATCGCTTCCCGCTTGGCGCTGGCGTTGCCGGCATACGTGGCTTCGCGGGTCGTTCCCGCCAGACCCTGGAAGTCGTCGTAGTAGTTCGCCAGGCTCGTGTTCGCCCTGGTGTAGCGAACGTTGCCGTTCATCGTAACGTTCTTGATGCTGGAGCTTTGGAACCGGAAGATTTCGGTAGGAAAGATTTCGCGGGTTGGCTGGGAACGTGAATAGCTGGTAACCACATTACACGCCGGATCGACGATGGGCAGACCGTTCGGAGTCTGGGCCGGGGAAATGGGGGCTGGTCCAACGCCGGCGTTGCAGGTGATGCCGACCGGCCTGTTGATCGGATTGTCGTAGCTCTGGAGCACTGCGACCCTCAATCCGTTCGCTTCCTGCAGGTTGAAATACTGGGGCGCCATGCTGAAAGTGGAATCGCCCTTGTAGTGAGTGATCTGCTCTTCATAGGTCAACCGGGTCCGCGATACGGGCTTCCACTCGACCGATCCCGTCCAGTCATCCGTGCTGTTGCGCTGATACTCCTGGAGCAGCAGGTCGTAGGCGCCGGCAGCCTGATAACCGCTGGGCGTCAGGCTCGGACCCTGGAAGACGTTCTGCGAGTAGCCGACTCGGAAGGTCACCTTCGCCAGCGGAAGCAGTGTGAGGTTTGTGTCCGTCATGCGGCGCACCGAGTTGTTCAGAAACGGCGACTGCGCAACCTGCGGCCACGCGTAGGAACCCGTTGGCGTCGCGGGCGGCCCGATTGGAATCGACTGGCCAGGCGGAAGGTTCGGATTGCCCAGCAGGTTGTAGTCGAAGTACTGGCGGTCACGGCGGAACAAGCCGGAGAACTCGTAGAGCTTGCCCTTGGAAAAGTCCAGCTTGGCAATGTTGTTCGGATCGCCGCCGAGCCCGCTGGTAAAGGCTTTCAAGTGATCGACGAGGGTGTTCTTCGTGTTCGGCAGTGCGCGCAGTTCATAGGTCTCGCCCAGTATGCGCGGACCCGACTGCTGGTTTACCAGAGTGTCGTACATGGCGCCGCTGCCGTCGATATTGGCCACGTGTCCGCCCAGATCGATGGACTCATGAAGCGTGTAGCCGTCCGGAGCGGTCTGGTGAGACACAAATATTGGAAGCTGCGCGACGGCAGTGCCCGCCGTCAAGCCCAAAATGGCTGCGGCCATGCCCCCGACAATGCATCGGGCCGCAAGAGAATGCTTCTCACTCAACTGCCGGGAAATCCATCCTGGGTTCATCATGTTGAAAGCCTCACTTGAAAAACATTGCTCGTCGAGACCTTGAATCTCTGCGCGCAATCGAAGCGTGACCGCACCTCCGCAATTCTCCAGGCGCGTTGCAATCCATGACTCCTACCTGAGGAACGCCGCATTCATGTTCGAACCGTGAATATAGGTATGGCAGTTCGTACAAGTTATGTTTTCCGACGACCCCGCGCTCATTCCGTGAACCGTGTTGGCAGCTACGCCACTGTGGCACTGGTTGCACAGCGGGTTGATGGCCGGCATGTTCAGCAGGCGGGCGTTCTGGGAACCGTGCGGAGTGTGGCATCCCAAACACCCCTCGGCCTTGACCGCGACGTGTTCATAGACGAACGGCCCGCGCGTCTCGGTGTGGCACTTGGTGCAGATCAGGTTCTGGTCGGCCGTGGACTTCAGGTTGTTGGCTCCGAAGGTGCCGTGCACGTCGTGGCAGTCGCTGCACGTGATCAAGCCTTCGATCACCTTGTGGTGGAACGGCATATTGAACGCCGGCTTAGTGTCGGAGTGGCACTGGAAGCAGAGCGCAGGCTGCGGAGCCTTCAGCAGCTTTTCTTCTTCCTTGCTCTGATGAACGCTGTGGCAGCTGATACAGCTGACGTTCGCCTTGGCGTGGGGCGAGCGGTCAAAGTTCGGGTGCGCTCCCGCGTGACAGGTCAGGCACTTGGCGTCAACCTCTTTGGCCGAGTGCTTCGCGGGATTGAATATCTTGGTTATGTCGCCGCCGCCGGCCACGTGCTCCGCCCCGGGACCATGGCAGCCTTCGCAACCTTGGTGCGAGGGATCCTTATTTAGTGTGGTCTTCCAATGCGGCGTTTTCTCCCAGGCGTTGTAAATGTCCTCGTGACACGTCTTGCAGGTCTCCGCTCCCACGTACTTGGAGGCGTCGGATGAAGATGAAGGCGCGCTGGCCGCGGGTGCGCTCGCGGATTGAGCGCTCTTACCGGCAGCAGGCTGGCTAGCCTGGCCGTGAGCATAGGCGACGACGAAAAGAAATAAAACGGAGAAAAGATGAACTCGAGAGGCCTTGGAATTTGCTGGCATTAGCGCGCCTCCTTCGACGAATTGTGTGGCTCACACTTTGACTCTAAACTTCAGACACCCGGGCGCAAGCCGAAACCGCGAGAAAAAGACAAATTTTCCAAACCCCACTTCCTGTTTTGGGAGGAGGTCAAAGAAATCAGCTTGCAGCTTAGAAAAGCGTTGAATGCAGAGAAGGCCGAGGAACGAACTCATCGGCATGTCTCATCTTTCCGAAAACACGCACGGTGCAGTTGATTAAGCACCCAAAATCCTAAAGCTGGCCACCATGCTTTGACTGTTCAAAATTGCACACTTTCAAGAATCAAAAAGAGGAAGAACCGTGTCGAAGCCAATCCCCGCAGTGGATCCGCACCGTGCCGGGCCCAAATCTCTGCACGGTCGCGGCGTGAACCGCTTTTCCATTAACTCGTGTGCTTCACCCACGGCCTTCCGGCCTGGCAACAACAATTGTTGGCGTTGCGCGGACACGCCTCCTCTGTTGTCCGACAACTGAAATCTAAGGTTGCCCGCAGGCTTGTGTAGAGCGGACACTCCTGTCCGCTGCCTTTGACTTTGATTCCTCTCGTCGCAATTCGACACTCTGTCCGCAATCGAGCCCGCGTGCAGTGTCCCAGAGAGCACCCAACTCAAGAGCAACACCAAGATCAAAGGCGGCGGACAGGAGTGTCCGCCCCACACGTTCCAGGCGTATAATCCGCATCCAGCAAGCCATTAGGAGGACCCATCATGGCCAAGATCAAGCAGTTCACAATTTCGGTTGAGAATCGTCCGGGTACAGTGGCGGAGATCGCTCGCACCTTGGGCAGCGCCAAGGTAAACATTCTCGCTCTCCTTGGAACCGTGCAAGGCGCGCAAGGGACGGCCGGCACGGTGGAACTCGTTGTCGAAGATGCACGGCGAGCCAGGAAAACGCTGGACGCAGCCGGGCTCACTTACAAAGAAACCACCGCCGAGGAGCACGAGTTACCTAACAAGCCCGGCGCGCTGGCGGAGTGTTTGGACAAGCTCGCCGCGAAAGGCGTCAACTTGAACTCCATCCACGCCACGGCCGCGAAGGGCGGGAAGAAAGCGGTTGTCGTCTATACCATCGCGGCGGAAGAAAAAGTGGCGGCAGCGTAGTCCGAGTAATCACGGGTCAAGCCTCCCGAACACTTTTTCATCACGAGCTGTCAGGGCATCGAAATTGATTGACTTACACTCCGCCGCGCAGGAGAATTCTGATTGGGGCGGTTTCAACGTTCGTCCGTCATCTGAGACGAGCCTCGAAACTGCCCCAAACCATTTTCAGCGATCTTTGATAAGGTAAGTCCTTACTTTCGAAGACTTTGCCTATAAAGTCTTTGTGCTCAAGACGTTGGCGACCTGCCACTAGCTAAGTCGATGATTCCAATAGACCGGGGTATGGGGGAGGGGGGAGGGGGTACCAGCGCCAATTACTGATCGGCTCAGAACTCCACCGTGACGAATCGCGCCGGGCTCTTTCCCACATTCGTCAGCGTATGGGTGTAGTTCCCCGGCAGCCATTTGATATCGCCGGATTTGAATTTTCCGGGCATCGGGCCCATGCCGTCGACGTCGCTGCGCAGATCGAGAGCGGTGATCGCGACTAACAGGTGCGGACCGTCGTGATGGTGGCTGGGCACGGTCGCGCCTGGTTCGAGGTTGACTTCGGAGACGCGCACTCCATCTTTAACAAAAAGAATTTTGCTGCGACCGCCCGGAAAAGGTTTTTCGCCACTTTCCTCCGGCCAATGGGATGGCGTCTGCCGCAATTTTTCATCCTGCATCAGCTCAATCGTCACGTTGCGAAAGGGCTGGTCCGAAAGATTCTTTGCGATGTGAGCAAAGTTCCCCGCCGTAAACCGCGTCTCGCCGTCCGTGAGCTTGACGCCCACGGGCGCCTTGTCCTCGACCTCATTGGAGAGATGAGCATCTCCGAGCGTGACGTAAACATAGTCGTGGCGATGACGATGCATCAGCGTCGAAGCATGCGGAGCGACCTCGACTTGGAAGACGCGGATGTATTCGTTTTCAAGGGCAAGGTGGTGCGAGGGCTCAGAGGTGATCTCGACTTCGGTGGTTGTTTGCGCGAGCAGGAATGGAATCAGCAGGAGGAGAAACAGTACGCGCTTCATGGCCGGGAATTGTAGCACTCGCATTCTAACCGGAGTACACAATCCTCCCGCCGACAATCGTTGCGACCACTTTTCCAGTTAGCTGCCATCCGTCGAAGGGCGTGTTCCTCGATTTCGAGCGTGACTTCGAGGCGTCGAAAGTCCACTTCTTCTTCGGATCGAAAACGGTAACGTCGGCGACGGAACCACGGATCAGCGAACCGTGGATCAGCGAAGCGCGGCCGCGCAAATCGAAACAGCGCGCCGGACCGGCGGTGAAGAGTTCCACGATGCGGGAAAGCGGGATGCGCTTCTCGCGATGCAGTCGCGTGATCGCGAGCGCGAGCGCGGTTTCAAGTCCGGTAATGCCGAACGCGGCGCGCTCGAATTCCATTTCCTTTTCGTGGGCGGCGTGAGGAGCGTGATCGGTAGCGATAGCGTCCACCGTGCCGTCGGCGAGCGCGGCCAGTATGGCTTCGCGATCAGAAGCCGAGCGCAGCGGAGGATTCATCTTGTAATTGCTGTCATAGTCACGCAGGTCCTCGTCGGTCAGCGTGAAATGGTGCGGCGTAACCTCAAAAGTGACGCGCGCCTTCGCGCGCTTGCCACGCCGCACACTCTTCAACGCGTCCGCGGTGGAAAGATGTGCAACGTGCAGGCGGGCATTCGGAATGTGCATCGCGAGCTGCACATCACGCTCGACGATTGAGGCTTCCGCAGCTGCGGTCATGCCGCGCAAACCCAGACGGAACGAACGCGCGCCCGCGTGCATGGAGCAATTCTCGGTCACGCGCGTGTCTTCGGCATGTTGCACGACCGGGAAATTCAGTTCTCCGCCCAGAAGCAGGGCCTCGCGCATAATGGCGTCTTCGAGGATGGGCTTGCCGTCGTCGGTGACCGCGATGGCTCCGGCGCTTTGCAGCGCACGGAAGTCGGTGAGCGTGGCGCCCTTGCTGGCGCGCGTCGCGGCCGCGATGCCAAACACATTGACGACCGCGCCGCGTTCGGGCTGACGAAGCCACTCGATCCACTCCACCGAATCGACAACGGGAACGGTGTTAGGCATGGTGCAGACAGATGTAAATCCGCCCGCAGCGGCGGCAGCCGTACCGGTCGCGATAGTTTCCTTGTACCCTTGCCCGGGTTCGCGCAGGTGCACGTGCAGGTCGATGAAGCCGGGCGCGACGATGAGTCCGCGGGCATCCAGTTTCTCGTCCGCGCCGCTCTTGATCTTGTTGGGAGCAGCGACCTCAGCGACGCGCCCATCCTTGAGCAGCACATCCATGGGCGAGTCGATGCGAGCCGCTGGATCGATGAGGTGGCCGCCCCTGATCAGCAGACTCTTGGTCCGCAAACTCGTGGTCGGCTGACTCCTTCGATTTTTTTCCATGCTTGTCATCGCATCTTTCCCACCGCCCGGGCGAGAATCGCCATGCGCACGGGCACGCCGTTGCGCACTTCCTCCAGTATGCGGGCTTGGGCGCCGTCCGCGACTTCGCTGGTCAATTCGAGGCCACGAATGATGGGGCCAGGATGCATCACGATGGCATCTTTCTTCGCCATCTTCAACCGCGCCGGGTTCATCTGGTAGCGGGCAATGTATTCCGCGAGGTCGATTTTCAGACCGGAAAGACGCTCGGTCTGAACGCGCAGCAGCATGACGACATCGGTGCCGCGCAGGGCGTCTTCGATGTGCCGGGTCACGCGTATGCCCTGCGCGAGTGTCGTCGCAATGTCGGGCACCAGTTCGGGCGGACCGCAAAGAATGATTTTGACGCCAAATTTGCTTAACAGGTGGCAGGCCGATCGCGCCACCCGGCTGTGGAAGACGTCACCAACGATCGCGACCTGCAGGCCTTTGAAAGTTTTCTTGTTGTGCAGAATCGTGTAAGCGTCGAGCAGCGCCTGCGAGGGATGTTCGTGCAATCCATCTCCTGCATTGATCACGGGCACGTCGAGGTGCAGCGCCATCACGTAGGGAGCGCCGGCATTGGGGTGGCGGGTGACGATGATGTCGGCGCCCACGGCGCGCACCGTGTGTCCCGTGTCGAGCAGCGACTCGCCCTTCTCAATGCTCGAACCGGCGGACTGGATGAGGACGGTATGAGCGCCCAATGACTTGGCCGCGACTTCAAATGAGCTCCGTGTGCGGGTGGATGCCTCATAGAAAACAAGGAACACCCGCCTGCCCTTGAGCAGTGGCCGCGGCTTATCCGGATTCATGCGCCGGGCAAATTGCAGAAGCTTCAGGATCTCGGATGCTTCCAGGTGCTCGATATCGAGCAGGGAGCCGCGCGCTGGATTCATAGTTGATTTGTAATTTACAATTTGTAATTTGTAATTTAAGAGCGCGCGATGCGGATCCAAGTTTTTAATTACAAATTACAAATTACCAATTACAAATTGACCTGCTGCTTTTCCATGAGCAGGACTTTCTCCGCGTCGTCGACCTCGCGAAGTTTGACTTCGATAATCTGATTTTCCGTCGTCTGGACAGTTCGTCCAATGAACGCGGCTTCAATTGGCAACTCGCGATGACCGCGATCAATCAATACGCACAACTGCAAGCGTTTAGGGCGGCCCGAGCGAAACAGCGCGTCCATGGCCGCTCGCGTCGTGCGGCCGGTATAGAGCACATCATCCACCAGCACTACTGACTTGCCCTCGATGGGGATTCCAATCTCGCTTTTCTGTACCACCGGTTTGGAGTCGAGAGTGGACAGATCGTCGCGATAGAGGGTGATGTCGAGGGTGCCGAGCAGCACGGGTTTCTTTTCGATGCGCTGAATAATTTTCGCCAGCCGTTCCGCCAGCGGAACCCCGCGACGCCGGATACCGACCAGCGCCAGGTCTTCGACGCCATTGTTTTTCTCAAGAATCTCGTGCGCCAGCCGGATCAAAGTGCGCTCCACCTCGGATGCCGACATGAGCTGCGCTTTCTGGTGAATCTCGAAGTGACGACCTGGTGCGCGCAAATTCATAAACGCTGCATCATACGCGTGCCGCAAGACGAGAGCAAGGCCGAGCCTGAAACCCGCGTCGATTGTGGTTGATTTACGTCCGGGTACGAGACCGTAGAAGCAGCGAGGCCAGCGCACCGCCAGCGGAGGCGAGCACCAGGACAATAATCATTCCCAAAAGGAAGGTAATCGCCAGCCCCGACGGAGTAAGCAAGCTGTGGATGCCGGCTTGAAAGTCAGGGTCCGCCGCGTTGGCGCCGACCGTGTGGGCAAAGCGCGTAAGGAAATCGATGTATTCCTGTTGGGCGTGGAAAACAAGAATCCGAATGGTGAGCAATAGAGCATTGATGGCGAAGGCGACAACTCCGGCTGCTCCTCCTAGACGCGACCCGAGCGCGGCAGAAAGAACGAGTCTACTTTCACGGCGGTAGAAATACACAGCCAGTGCCCCGGTCAGCACGATGCCGAGCAAGGGGATCATCCCGATGAAAACGCCGAGCACGCCGGCCTTGATCGCGGCACGAATGGCAATTTTCCGGTTCATCGTGCCAGGCATCGTGCCGGGGCGATCGATTGGCCCGGTTTGAGGAATCCCCGGAGAAGGCTCGTCGGGCGCAGGATTCAGGTCGGCCGCAACTCCAGCATCCGGAACCGCAACCGGCACGTGGATTTGGGGAGCGTGGCATTGCGGACAAAACGGACGACCGTCCTCGACCGTCGTCCCACACTGCTGGCAAGGGTGCTCCACATCTTTGAAGCTAGCGCACAACAACCAGGAGAGCAAGCAAGGCGTCGGGTGATCTGACCATCGGGTCATCGGAGGTGCTGGCAGCTTAGAGGGTAAAGATCCGATTCCCCGATGCCTTTAGATGGTGTCGTCCTTGCCCGTGTGAATGCGCACATAAACCAGCGCAAAGCGGGAACCATGGCCGCTGGGCTTGACCGAAACGATGTGCTGGTTTCCGTCGGTTCCCACCTTCAACTCCACAGCGTCTCCGCTGGTGTCATTGTCACACGACACGGGTTTGGACAGTTCATCCTTGTTGTCGTAGTTTGTGTGGCCTGCGTTCCAGCCGCCGTGGCACTGGATGGGCTTGCCATACTTCGGCAGCTCTTTGTTGTAATAGGCGATGATTTTGTCGGGAGCGTCATCTGAGATGAACTCCGCCGCCACCACTTTTAACGAGAATCCCAGCATGGAAAGGTTTACATTGGCGCTCTTCTTATCGTCGCCGTCTTCTTTCGGAGCAGGCTTGGCCCCGGGATAGATCGTCAGGCCGGCGTCGCGGATATCAGCTTCTTCGCTGACATGAAAATCACCCACGGGAGACTTGATGTCAACCTGCTTCTCGCCGTTGCTGCCGTTGTCGTTCGTATGGATGCTGCAAGCGGGAAGAACGCAAAGGGCAAGCAGCACACCAAGGGAAAGCTTTGCGATCGCGTTACCGCTGAATATTTTATGGCTGAACATGGGAGGAACCTCCTGAGCTGGGTTGAGCCGAACTGGGCCGGGCGGGACGTTCCAGGCCCTCGCCTCGGGATGCAATGCCCGGAATCGTCACCGGCAGATGACCGCGGATCGGAATCTCGCCGAAGATCGCCTTCACGGCCGCGGTTTCCGACACGGTCGCATTGGAGAACGCGCACAGATAATTCTGGATAGCCGGGAAATCCTGCACCACATAAGGATTGCCCATAGCAAGTACGACGGTGCGATCGGCGGCGCGATCGAGGATCGCCGTGAGTAAGGATCCTGTGGCATCGTCCATGGCAACCGTATTTTTCAAACCTCCTCCCGCGGCGCGCATGGCCTTGCCCGCAGTCGGAATCACATACACCGCGGCGATCACATGCTCCGCCGCTTCGACTGCTTCGACCACGGACGGCTTCATGCCGGCGGCTGAGCGCGGATCGACATCGATCACGCGGGCATCAGGCACACGGGCTAGAATCTGGAGTTCGAGCATGCGTCCGGAGTCGGTGCGCAGATCGTCGGAAAAAATTACCGCGACAAGACGATTGCTCACCTCTGTCAAGGATTGATACGGAAGCGCGGCCTGCGTAGTTCCAAAAGAAGCTCCAAAAGACTGCAGCGGGATCACGTGGCCGTTGTCGCGGATGAGGGTGATAGCTTCATCAGCGATGCGCTGGCCGACCTCGAGATTTTCCGGTTTGGCTATCTGGCTGGAGAGTTGACTGAGGTCCACCAGCCTGGCCTTGTTCAAACCGAGAGACGCCTTTAGTTCCAGGATCTTGCGCACCGATTGATCGAGCCGCTGACGGCTGATTTCGCCACTATGCACCGCTTGCAGCATCGAGCGATAGCTGGCGTCGAGGTCGTGAGGCATGATCAGCACGTCATTACCCGCTTTGAAAGATTCGACCGCAGCCCGGCCGGTATCCTTCGCGTAGAGTCGCGTCAATCCCGCCATATCGAGTGCGTCGGTTACGATGATCCCCTTGAATCCCATATCTTCCTGGAGCAGTCCGGCGATAATCGCCTTGGACGTTGTGGCCACCCGGTTGGGTTCAGGGTCGAGAGCGGGAACGGTTACGTGCGCCACCATTACGGCATCCACGTCCGCCTCGATCGCGCGCCGAAACGGAGGCAGTTCAATCGCGTCCAGCCGAGTACGGTCGCCAGTGACTTGAGCGAATCCGAGATGAGAATCGGTCGCGGTGTCGCCATGTCCCGGAAAATGTTTAGCCGTGGTCAGCATGCCGCCTTCGTGAGCGCCCCGGATGTAAGCGGCCACAAAATCTCCCACCTGCGTCGGATCTCCGCCGAAAGAACGCGTGTTGATAATGGGATTTGCAGGATTGGAATTCACGTCGGCATCGGGAAAGAAATTCCATTGCACTCCGATGGCCCGCGCCTCGAGCGCCGTGATTCGTCCAAAGACCTCGGCATTTTCCGTTTTGCCGGTAGCTCCAAAGGCCATGGCATGAGGAAAGACAGTAGTGCCGTTCAGACGCATGGAAACGCCACGCTCAAAGTCGGCCGCGACAATAAGGGGCAGCTTGGATGATTTCTGCAGCCGATTAAGCAAATCGGCCGCCACGTAGGGCTGGCTTTTGAGCAGGACGGGGCCATCCACCGGAACGCTCATTACCAGCGATCCGATGCCATATTTGCGGACGCGGTCGCGCAGTTGGAGCCAGACCGGGTCGGCGTCATTCAGGAATTGCGCGTTCACCCTGATCCCGAAGAGTTGGCCGACTTTGTCTTCGGGAGACATCCTGCGCAATGTCTTTTCGGCCCACTTATGGCCGGCTTTGTCGAGATGGATCGGACTGGGCTGCTGAAAGCGGTCCTTACTTTTGTCTTTCGCAAAGCAGGGCACGGCGAGCACTAGCGCGATCAGCAGCAGATGCCGGAGCACGCAAATGGCAAAAACGAGCGGGAACGTCCCGCAGGTGCGATACGGATTTGCCTGTGGAGAGCCGGGCGTCCCCGCCCGGAGGAACCCTTCGACCGCGCTTAGGGCAGGCTCGCGAGACGCCGGTTTCTCCACTGTATCAAATCTGCCGTTCGACGGTTGCAATGCCTTCCTCCTGTATCGTTCGGTCGTCGCCAAACCCGGCGAGCCAATGTACATCGGGTTCTCGCCGGAACCATGTGAACTGGCGCTTGGCATAGTTACGATGCGCTTGCTGCGCCGCGCCGAGCGCCGATTCCCGATCCAATTCGCCGCGCAAAAACTGCACCGCCTGCGTGTATCCCAACGACGCGAGCGGGCGCGCCTGATCGCCATATTTTGCGAGAAGCCTTTCCGTCTCGGCGATCAGTCCCTCGTCAAACATTTTCTCCGCTCGCTGATTGATGCGGGCATAAAGAGTTTCGCGCTCTGGATTGAGTCCCAGACGCAGGATGCGAAAACCGCGGAGCGGTTCGCGTCCCTGCTGCCAAAGTTCGGTCATAGTTTGGCGAACGGTTCGGCGAAGGGTCCGGCGAAAGGGCGGCCCCGAGGACAGGCACACCTCGATCGCCCGGACCACCTTGGGAATGTCATGGGCGTGAATGCGGCTCGCGGCCGAAGCGTCGAGCCGCCGTAGGATACGATGCAGGCGCTCGGGGCCATGCTTCTCCGCGCGGCCGCGTAGTTTGTCGCGCATCTCTTCGGAGCGCTGCGGGCCAGGAAAAAGTCCTTCGAGCAAAGCGCGAAGATAGAGTCCGGATCCTCCGCTGACGATGGGCAAGCGTCTGTGCTGCTGGTTTTCGCTGAGAGCGATCTCGCGCAGAATTTGCCGCGCTTTACGCGCATATTCTCCCGCGCTAATGTCGGCGAGCGGATCGACGCAATCGAGCAAGTGATGCGGAACTTCGGCGCGCTCCGCCGCGTTCGGTTTCGCCGTGCCGATTTCAAATTCGCGGTACATCGCAACCGAGTCGCAGTTGACGATTTCTCCGTGAAAGCGCCGCGCGATGGCCAGCGCCAGAGCGGTCTTTCCGCTTGCCGTGGGGCCCAGCACAACCACGACCAGCGGCTCGCGGTCGAATTTCGGCAACCTCGCCACTTTCGGCAGCTTCAGCGCGCGTTCCACGGGATATACCGCCAGTAGCGGATGATGGTAAGAATGAGCAGCAGAACCGCCATCAGAAGCAATCCGGTGGCTTCGGCGGCGTAGATGGAATGGCGGTGCCGATGCTTGCTGTCCTGATGCTTGTTGTCAGACGCGGGCTTCGACGGAGCGGGGGAGTTCACGCCGCTATTGTAGCCTTTCCGGTCGTTGGTCGGTTCTCCGCTTTGAGGAATGGATCCCGGCTACGAGTGGGGGCGAAGGTTTGCCGTGTGCGGGGTCGACTTGCTTTCCGCGAGGTGTGTGCGGAACTTTAGCATAGAACGGGTGAGGCGGAAATAGTCTATTTCCGCCTCGAAATCCGGCAAAAAGCTGAGACCGCGTACTAGTCATCACCGATAACAATGCCTCTGCAATCTACACCTGACGTGCCGAAGAGGTAAATGAAGGCTCCCAGACGCTGCGCAATTTTTCGGGCGATAGTGCTTTTGGCAATGAAGCTGAAATAACGAGACGGCGCCTCCCCGGCGGTTCCATCCGCTGCCTGAACGTCGGCCAAATTCCCGGTTAACAGCGCGGCTATGCGTTCCACCGATGAGGCCAAGCCGGCATGCGCCTTGCCTCCGTGGGGAACCTGCGGATCCTTGTCGTGGCAATCGCTCGGGTTATCCGCGAAATCTATATACAAAGTCAGCCCTACCAACTGCACCAGATCGTGGAAGGCTTGCCGCGAATGGGTATTGCAGCGATCGTCGTCCTCGGTTGGCTCAATCACAAAACGAATGGCAGGAGTATCTACCTGCAGCAGCAGCGGGTTGAAGGTTCCTGAATCTGGAGTGCCGGATAAAGAGAATCCGCTTAGGCTGCTGACGCTATAACGCAGCGAAACCGCGGTGGCGTATTCCTTTTCCGTAGACACATCGGGAGGGTAAGTAGAGCCCGCGCGGGCCCGGTGCCGATGCGAAGGCAAGTACGCGTCCGGCCTGGGAAGACGAATGGCATATCGAACGGCCTTGCTATCCAGCACATGTTGCGCATCCTTGGGGTCAATCTTAGCCCGAAGAATGGCGGGATCGAAAGCTCCGGCACCCGGCCCCACGTGACCGGGGAAGGACAAGTCGTAAGTTCCCGAGGCTAAGGTCGAATGGTTCGAGGCCGTCACGTAGAGATCGCGGTGGTGCTTCGTTTTAGGCGCCAGCAGCAGGATGTTGTTGGCGTCTTTCGGATCGCCAGCGATGGCCCATGGACCCTCAAATATCACATAAACTTCCTTGGTAGGGGCTGCGGTAGCGGTTGCCTTTGATTCAGGCGATGCTGGGGCAGCAGTCGGAGGTTGGGATTGATTACATGCAACCAGGGAGAGCGTTGCCAGAACGGCGCTGGCGAGCCCAACCCGGGTTATGGTGAAGTGGCGGCGGATTGTCATGGTTCCTCCTGTTTAGGGGATTAGGGCCTTCCGTACGCTGCAAACGCCGACCAGTAGTAGGGATGAGATGTGCGCGGGTTGGCCAGCATTTTCCGGGAGGTCAGGCGGATGGCATCGGAAATGGTCTGGCCAAACAGCGCATTGCGATAAAAGTCCTGTACGAATCCTCGGGTTGCGGTAGAATCCACGGCCCAACGGCTCGCGACCACGTGGGGCACACCCGCACGCAGGAGAGCATCCGTCACGCTGTCGAATCCGCTGGAGCCGCCGCTGCCGGACGCGGTGCTGCAGGCGGATAGCACTGCCAGCTGCAAGCTTTGCAGGCGCAGCTGCCGCACCACGGTTGCGTCCATCAGGCGGGGCATGACTGCTGGTCCAGCTCCGCTTTCCAACAGTAATCCCGTCCCTCCAGAATCGGCGAGCGAATGCCCGGCAAAATGGAAAACTGCGGCGCGGGGGAGTTCAGTGCGGACTGCGCTGAGCGTGACTTCTTGGCCTTTGAGCACACGCGCGAAATGAAAGCCACGGGCGACGATGTCGGCTTCCGCAGCCACATCCGGCAAAGGAATGAGTTCATCCACTGGAGATGAAGCGGAACTGCCGACCACGAGGGAGGGCAAGTCTGCGGAAATGCCAGCGCTGCTGCGCAACTCCGCCTGCGAATCCTGACCCAGCGAATGAACCATGGATACACGTTCGACCAGATAGCGACCGTTGGAATCAAGCAGCGCTTCGAAGGGCACGCGCGCCAGCCATCCGTCCGCCTCGATCACCAGCGTGCGCCCCGGCGCGAGGTGTTGTTCCACTGGAGCGATGAGCGACTCGTACAGGCTGCGAGCGTCCCGGCGTACGGCGCTAAGTTCGGACTTCGGATCGGAAGACAGGTCGTTAAACCTTTCCGCCAAGCCTTGCAAGCTATCGGTGGGTTGCGGAATCCAGCGCGCGCTCACCCCGCGGTCATCATAAATCCAAATGGCGAGGCCCTCGGGTAGCACTCCATAAGCGAGTACTGTCTGGTTAGAGAGAAGAGGGAGACGAGCGGGTAGCCGAGTGGGATCGGGCAGCGATTGCGATAGTTCAGGAGTATGCTGCGACATGGCGCGTCCAGGCTTGCCAACTCGCTGCGGCGCACCCAGGTACCACTCAAACACATCGAGCGATTCCTGTTCGTGGCCCTGAACCAGTTCGGCCTCGGCGAGTCCGAGATATACGGGAGCCGCGTCTTTGCTCCATCTTGTTCGATCCGCCTCAGAAGTAAGGGAGGCCAGGTTCTGCTCGGCCAAGCGCAGCGCCGCCCGGAAAGCCTGCCCGGCTTCCGCCGCATGATGGCTGCGGAGCTGCACCTCGCCCAAGGTGGAATAAAAACTCTGCGCGAGATAGTTGTTCGAAAGCGCGCGAATCTGCGCTTGGATGCTCGTCAGACCCGCGATGGCATCTTCGAATCGACCTAGGTGCGCTTGCAGACGAGCGATCCGAATCCCGGTCTCTAGAGCATCGTCGCGACTGGCCTGGGTACGCGGGGCAGCCGCAAAAAGCTGGGCAGCCTCGCCATATTGTTGTTCGGCGAGCTTAGGCCGACGGGCTGCCGTCGCCGCATCCGCCATGAAACTGTGAGCCATGGCGCGCTGTAGCAACACTTCGTCACAGTCAATCAGTGCCACGGCTTCGCGCCAGATTGCCAACCGCAAATATGACTGACCTGCAGCCTCGGCGGCGAGTGCTTCTTCGGCGTACAGGTTGAAGCCCCGCACGGCGGGAAATTGCCCCGACCAGTAGCTTTCCAGGCCGCTGCAGACGAGCCTCCAGGCGCCCGGCCGATCACCGGTCTCACGTTTGCTATTGGCAACAAATCCCAGGGCGCGCAGATCAAGGGCGCCGTAGCCGGATTGTTGCGCCTGGTCATGGGCCCAACGCGTGGCTCTTTCGCGGGCACCGAGATCGCCCATCAACGCTGAACAGACCGCCTCCTCCAATCCAAGTTGAATCTGCAACCAAGGATAGGAATAGCGCCGGGATTCTGCTCCTGCAGTTATCGACTGGCGCCGGCAGTCCTCGCTCCGCCGCGTCATCTGCGCCGCGAAAGTCTGCTCGAACTGCGCGCGCAGGATGCCCGCGGTGTTGCCGGAAGCACGAAATTCCTGTCCGGCGAGACCAGCCTGCTGGCGTGACACATCATAGTCGCCGGCGTCATTGGCTTTGACGGCGCGGGCGAGCGCGCTTACGGCTTGCGGAAAACGTGATGCCGAGGAACCGCGGAGAAGATCAGCCAGCCACCGGTCGTTGTGCTGCTTGTTGGTCAGGTCGGCTAAAAAAAAAAGCGCCTGCTCAGCGCGCGGATCCACATTGGCTCCTTTTTCGTTGGCCCCGGTTTCGGGAAAAGCCTGGGGCAACCAGGAGCGGACGGCTTCGTGCAGATATTCTTCGATGCGCGGGTCGACTTCGGAAGCGAGGCTTGGGTTGGCGAGCCTGGCAGCTGCTTCCGCGGGAGACAGCAGCGGCATCGCATTGCCTTGATGCTTGTTCAACTTATCCTGCACGGCCTTCGCGTGGGTTTGGGCTTCGTCGGCCCATTGCGAGCGCGGGTCGACGCCCAGGTAATGGTTCCAGTCGTCGAGTGCCTGCCGATAAAGGAACAGTTGTTCCGCGACAAGGGCGCGATTGAAAAGTGCGACTGGATTGTCGGGTTGTAGCTTTAAGGCCTGGCTCAGAGTCTCATAAGCTGCGCCGAAATCTTCCGTCTTGTTTTCCGACTGGGCGCGCTGGAAGTAAGCGCTCGCTAGATCAATCAGGAGAGCGGGCGAATTTGGCTCTAACTCCAGGGCGCGGCGCAACGCTTCGACGGCGGGCTGGTACTTGCCATCCAGCAAGTCCGCTTGCGCCTTCGCCTGGAGCCATGAGGGATCGGAGGGATGGGACTCCAATTGGCTCGCAATCAGTGCTTCCGCTTTCGAGAGCGTCGTGGGACGGTCGGTAAAGGAGACTATCGGTCCGCGCGAAACGCGCAGCGGCGCGTAGGCGGCACCTGCGATCCGGAGCTCCAACGTGCGCCTTTCGGTGTAAGCGCGGGCAAGGAGTGCGGCCGCTGGCTGGTTCTTCTCTTGAACTACAAACCACAAGCCGACGCCAACCATGGCTAGAAGAGATGCTCCCGCTAGCGCCAGACGCGGAACGCTCAGCCACTTCTGCCACCATGGTTTCTGCCACCATGGTGTAGATTCCCGATCCGGCTTCGTGTGGGGTGTTCCGCTGATTCGCTGCGCCAGGTTCTGTTGCCACTCGGCGCGCGCGCTCTCGAGGGACGCAATGTGCGACCGCTCCTCCTCAGTGATCTCACGGTTCAGATCGGTTAATTTGGCTAGCGCATCGCGTAGCAACGGACCACAATGGTCACAGCGGCTGGCGTGTGCGATGTAGGCAAGCGTCTCGTCGGGTGGGGTCACGCCACCGGCAATCTCACTCCATACGGTCTGGGCCGGACAATCGGCCCGGCCGCTCTGCGGTCGTAGGCTGTTTAATTGGCGACTCAGTTGGCGATCCAGCGATGCCAGTTCCTCAAATTGCTCCCGGCAGGTCGAGCAGGCGGCTAGATGACGGTGCATATTGCCCGCGGCCGGCACGGTTTCCGCTGGCGAACGAGATTCCTCCAGCAGTCTTGCCAGTTCCTCGGTTCCAATATGCTCGTTGGAACTGGGATTGGGATTTTCTTCCAAAATTAAGTCCCCACCCTTTTAGAACGATTTTTCCGATTCAAAACCTTCACTTCGCGATGAGGGCTTGAGTCTATGAGATGACCACGGATCATCATCGCCAGGCGCATAAGGACGCTCTCCACGCCTGCGGTGGTCAATCCAATCGATGGGATGGATGCAATCTCGCTGGCGGTAAGCCCTTGCCGGTGACGCAGCCAAAAAATCGCGCGCTTTTTTTCCTGGTCCTTCCCCGCCGTAACCAGCCTGAGGACCTTGTCGATCTTTTCGAGTTGCTGTCGCTGGCTCACCGCATCAAAGCTGTCAGTGACGGCGGTTTTCGAGTCATTTTGGACCAATTCCAAGAGCGCTTCGGTTTGGCCTGCGCCCCGCTTCGCGGCCAGCGCCGCTTTGAAATGATCGTGGACCACATTGGCGGCAATCACCTTCAAGAATCCGTAAATGGAATCTTCTTGCCGAGGCTGGAACGATCGCAACAATCGGCTATCATTCTCGCAGAGCTTCAGGTAGGTATCCTGGATCAGGTCGTCAAGTTGCAGACGGGACGGTTCGCCCCACAGGCGGGCGGTCCTCAGTACGGCGGAGGCGATCACGAACTGAAATCGCCGAATAAACTCGGCCCACGCCCTCTGGTCTTTCGAGCCAGCACACGCCCTTACTAATTCTGTCGACGAGAACTTTGCGCAGCGCGCCAAGGCATCCACTCCCAGGATGGGCGGATTTTACAACAGTCCTGCCAGTTTTATCGCGAAAAGATTGGCGGGTTGGCAGGTTTGGCTGTGAGTGCGCTGCCGAATGAATTGCGCAGCCCCTGAAAGGACTGATTTTGGAGGACTTGCGGCATCGCTAAAGCGAATGCCGGGATCCGAAACGCGCGTTCTTCCGCAAGGGCTAGGCCAGCAGTCTCGCGGCTTCCTTGGCATAGTAAGTCAGGATCATGCTCGCCCCGGCGCGGCGGATCGAGAGCAGCGATTCCATCATCACCCGCTCCCGGTCGATCCACTGGTTCCGGGCGGCGGCTTCGATCATGGCGTATTCGCCCGATACCTGATAGGCCGCCAAGGGCAGGTCGAAACGGTGGCGGGCGGCGGCAATCACGTCCAGATACGGCATGGCCGGCTTCACCATGATTATGTCCGCGCCTTCTTCGATGTCCAACTCGATCTCCCGCATCGCCTCGCGAATGTTTGCCGGGTCCATCTGGTAGGAACGGCGGTCGCCGAACTGCGGCGCGGAATCGGCCGCCTCGCGGAAGGGGCCATAGAAGCCCGAGGAGAACTTCGCCGCGTAGGAGAGAATCGGCGTATTTTCGAAGCCCGCTCCGTCGAGCGCCGTGCGAATCGCCCCGACCCGTCCATCCATCATGTCGGACGGCGCGATGATGTCCACACCCGACCGGGCAAGTGAAACTGAGGTCCGTGCCAACAACTCCAGACTGGCGTCATTCAAGATCTCGTACTCGGCGATAGCCGGTGGCGCCGCCGCGGCCGCCCCCAGCGATTGCCGTTCGGCTTTCGCGTTGTCTTTTGTGCGCTCTTTGACTATCCCGCAATGCCCATGTGACATGTACTCGCACAGGCAAACATCGCCCATCACCACCACGTCTCGCACCGCACTCTTGATGGCACGCGCGGCTCTCTGCACGATACCGTCCTCGGCCCAGGCGCCGGTGGCGACCTCATCCTTTTTTTCGGGCAGTCCGAACAAAATGATCGACAGCACTCCCAGGGCACACGCTTCACGCACTTCGTGCACCGCCTCGTCGACGGAAAGGTTGAAGACGCCGGGCATCGAGCGTACTTCTTTCCGGATTCCCGTTCCCGGGCAGATAAAGAGTGGATACACCAGAGATTCAGGTGTCAGCCGGGTCTCGCGGACCAGGGTGCGCAGGGTTTCAGTGCGTCGCAAACGACGCAGACGATTAGCGGGGAATGCCATAACAAGCAATTCTAGCAGTCGCCATGGCAACTGCGGCCGGCTTGATCACCGATTGCTGTGATCTTATGACATCGTGGGTACTTCTGCTGAACCCGATCTAGGCCTCACGAAAACAGAATTCCTTCGACCCGCTACAATCTCGCTATGCGATTCACGGTCGCTATTCTCGTCCTCATTCTCATTTCTACGCGAGGCACATTTATTCTTGCCACAACGGTCCTTGCAAAGAGCGAATCCAAGGTTGCACCCCAGTCCCAGCCCGAATCCGTCACCGTTCCTATCACGCTCGACCAGGGCCGCGTCGTGATCGACGTAGACCTCCCGCTTCCCGAGGGATCGACCGAGCGTGTCCGGGGCTGGGTTGATAATGGCAATCCCGATCTCTGCATCAGCCAGCGCGTCGCTATTTTGATGGGACTCAGTGTCAGTTGCGACGGTCAAATTTGCTCAGGCGCGCCGAAATCGCCGGATGTTGCGCTCGAAATTCTGATCGGCGGAATGAAAATTCCTTTGTCGAAAGTCGGAGAACAGATCCCAGAACGGATCAGAGAAATAAAAATTCTAGCCGGCACGCCGGCGATCGCTCCGGGCATGAGCGCCGAGATCAATATCCCGTCGTCCGTTCTGCGCAATTACGATGTGCTCTTCAATTTCCCCGACCGCGAGTTCGTCATCGGCAGGCCCGGCCGCCTGAAATTCAGCGGCACGAAGAGCAAGATGCGGGTCAATGCAAACAGCGGCCTCATCCAGATTCCGAGCAAAATTGAAAATAAGAACTACGATCTCGGCCTCGACCTGGGCTCTTCCATCAATTTTCTTTCAGAAGAATTATTCGACAAGCTCGCAAGCGCACACCCCGACTGGCCGCACATGACGGGAGCCGTCGGCCCCTTTAACACGGGAGAACTGAGCGATGAACCAAAGTGGAAGCTGATGCGCGTGGACCGCGTGCAATACGGTCCGCTCTTTCTAACGGATGTAGCTGTGGCTGATGTTCCTCAGCATATCCCCAAGGATCGGATGAGCCGGTTCGAAGAGCGTCCCGGATTCGCCACCGCGGGAGTGCTCAGCTCGGAGGCGCTGTCGAACTATCGCGTCGGCCTCGACTATACCCACTCGACTGCCTATTTCGACATCGGCCGCACCGTCAGGTTCCCCGATTTTGACGTTGTCGGCCTCATCCTTCGCCCAGAGGACGACTCCGGTTTCACCATCGTTGGTGTCGCCGATTTAGAGGGCGAGCCGTCGGTCTCAACTAGTCAAATCGGCGTTCACGTCGGCGATCATCTGGTGGCCGTCGATGACACCCCCGTTGCCGACTTCACCCTGGGACAAACCTGGTCTCTGCTCGAAGGTTCTCCCGGCCAGGAACGCAAGCTAACTGTCGCGCGCGGCGGCAAACAGTTCACCGTCGTCGCCAAAGTGCAGCACTTTCTGGGAGACGCGCCACCGAACGACGACTCGAAGGGAAAGCCGAAGAAGAACTAGCGGTTAATAAGTTCCTGGTCTCACAACCGTGGGAGTCCTGGTGGAGAGAGCGTCCCCTCCCGGCCGCCAAACCTGCCGGAACGGGCGAGACGCCCGTTCCTCCATCCTATGAAGTCGTCGTCGAATGTTACCGAAGTAATCTCCGGTAACCTGCGCGTCATCTAAACATCTCGTGGCGAACGTCATATGATGCAACGTGGTGTCTCGGAGCCACATCTCGGCGCTCCTCTGCGGAGTTGGTCTACTGCTGGCCTTTGCTTTGGCGCCGGGCGTGTTTCCCAGTCCCTTTTTTCGCGCCGCCATGGGAAACCTGGTCCCCCTGGTGGTGATGGCGGCAGGCTTCATCGTATCCGCCAGAAACGCCTTCGACAGTCGTGGCCACACGCGCCTTTTCTGGGGCCTAATGACGGCGGGCATGGCCATGTGGTGTTACAACCAGGGATGTTGGACGTGGTTTGAAGTGGTGCTTCGCAAGCCGCTGCCCGAATTCTCCCCAGGGTCTATGGTGTTGTTCCTGCATATTGTCCCCATCATGGCGGCGGTGGCGATCCGCCCGCATCAGGCCGATGAGCGCGAAGGGATGTTGCCGAGCGCACTGAATGTTCTCGTCCTGCTGGTGTGGTGGGTTGTGGTCTACGCATTCTTTGTTTTTCCCGAGGAATACATCGTCCCCAACCTCGCGGCGTACAGCCTGCGCCGGGATCTCCTGTACCGGGTTGACGAAGTGATCCTGATTGCGGTGTCGGCATCGGCGTTCTTCAGCAGCTCCGGATCGTGGCGCAAACTCTATCGCAACATTTTCCTGGCTACCGTTCTCTACACATTCGCTGGGGAAGTGATGAATGCTGCCGTGGTGCGCGGCGCCTACAAGACGGGCGGAATCTACGACGTCCCAATCCTCGCCGCGGCGCTTGGCTTCCTGTGGGTGACCATCACGGGGCGGCACTGCCTTCGCGAAACTCAGGGGATGCCTTCGAGCGCGCGAGCTAGTCGCCCGCTCGCTCCTTTGCTTGCGAAATTGGCGCTGCTCTCTCTCCCTGTCATGGGATATTGGGCACTGTTCATGAGCAGCGAGCCATTACATCTGCGCCAGATCCGTTTCGCGATGGCCATGGGCGGCGTCGGCGTCCTGGCTTTCGTCGTGTTCCTCAAACAACACCTGATGGACCAGAGACTTCTGAATTTGCTCAGCCATTCGCGGAACAGTTTTGACAACCTCCAGCGACTGCAGGGAAGAGTAATTCAACAAGCCAAGCTAGCCTCGCTCGGAGAACTGGTCGCGCTCGCCGCCGGTGAACTGGAGTATCCCCTCTCAGACATCCTGAGCAGCTCCGAACGGATGGCTGCCAGCAGCAACCTGAGCCGCGAGCAACTCTCCAACGCGCAGAAAATCGGCCAGCAAGCCCGGCGCACCCGCGAACTGGTCAGCGATCTGCTCAGCTTCGCCCAGCAGACTCCAGGAGAAAAGAGCCCTCTCGAACTGAAGCCTCTTTTGCAGCGCGCGGTTCAAATGGAAGGATTCAAGCTCGAAAATAAGAATATCAGTCTGACGGTGGAAAGCGCTGATCCCCTGCCTCGCGTGCTCGGCAATCCCAATCAGCTATTGCAGGCGTTTCTTCAGATCGTCGAGAACGCCGTAGACGCATTACAAGAAGTCGGCGGCGGGCGATTGCAGGTTTCCCTCTGGCGCGAAGGCAACGAAGTGGCCGTCCAGTTCGCCGACTCTGGCCCCGGCCTGCGAGATCCCGAGCGCGTCTTCGATCCTTTCTACACCACCAAGCCGGTTGGCAAAGGCACCGGCCTTGGACTCAGCGCCACCTACGGCGTAATCCAGGATCACAAGGGACAAATCACCTGCTACAACCGGCCTGAAGGCGGCGCTGCGTTTGAAATCCGTCTCCCCGTGCTCAAAGTCGCAGTCCCCCTTGCCGATGCCGCCCGCGCGTAGGGACAGCCACCCTCGGCTGTCCAAGCGTTTCCTTATCTAGCCTCCACTCGCCACGATCGCATCTGCGACTCGTGCTGCCTCGACCGCGAATCGCACATCGTGGGTCCGGATGATGTGCGCCCCTTTCAAGATCAAAGCCGCTTCTGCCGCCAGTGTTCCGTAAATCCGCTCCGCCACCGGCGCGTCTTCATTCTTCTCATCAGTTTGGCCAATGCGCGCGAGCATTCGCCCAATGAATGACTTCCGTGATACTCCGGCCAGCAGCGGGAATCCCATCTGCTGCAGTTCGCCGAAGTGCGCCAGCAGCGGATAATTCTCCTCGAAACGTTTCCCGAACCCAAACCCCGGATCCAGCACTAGGTGATCGCGCTTGATGCCCGCCAGGGTCGCCGTCTCGGCCCACTGTCGCAAGTCCCGCTTCACCGTCAGGACCGGATCGCCAATCGGCGGCAATGATCGCCACTCCTCCGGCCGCCCGCGCGTATGCATCAGCACTGCTCCCACTTTGAGTTCAGCCAGGGTTTTCGCCATCTTCGGATCCCACCGGAACCCGCTCACATCGTTCACAACCTCCGCTCCGAGTTCCACCGCCGCTCGCGCCACGTTTGCTTTGTAGGTATCGACGCTTACCACCGCGCCAGGCCGTCGCCGCTTCAAATCCCGGATCACGGGCAACACCCGCCTCCGCTCCTCCTCTTCGGATACCGATTCCGATGCTCCGGGTCGCGTCGATTCCCCACCCACGTCAATGATGGTTGCGCCTTCGCCCAGTAATTGCTCGGCGCGGAGCACCGCCTTCTCGGCGTCGATGTAAACTCCTCCGTCGGAAAACGAGTCGGGAGTTACATTCACGATGCCCATAATTAAAGTGCGTCGTCCTAACTCAAGGACGCGAGAGCCTACGTTCCATTGAAAAATTGCGCGCACGCTCCCGCTATTCTAGAACGAGTCCATTTTTCCCGGATGTTACAATCCACTGAATGCCTCGCCGGCGATCAGTTGCGCGTCTGCTCCCCATCGTCATTCTGCTGGTCGCGCCGCTACTGGCCGCACCCGGCCAACCTTTGCAGGATCGGGCATTGCAGGATCGGCCATTGCAAGATCGCATTGCCGCGGTGCTCAGCGCGCCCGATCTTGCCCGCGGCTTCTGGGGAATCGAAGTCGTTTCTCTGTCATCCAAAACAACGTCCGAAACAGCGTCCGACAAAACGACGGGCAAGACGCTGTACTCGCAAAACGCAGACAAGCTTTTCACGCCCGCTTCGAACACTAAGCTCTTCACCACCGCCGCAGCCCTGGCGCTAATCGGTCCCGATTACAAATTCCATACCACGGTTGAAACCACTGGCACTCTGGACCGCTACGGCCGGCTTAACGGAGATCTGGTGCTTGTCGGCCACGGCGACCCCAATCTCTCCGGGCGCGAACTTCCCTACGATCTCAAGACCCAGCGCAACGACGATCCTATTCAAGCTCTTGAAGCTCTTGCCGACGCGCTCGTGCAAAAGGGCGTGAAGTTCATCGACGGCGACATCGTGGCGGACGACTCCTACTTTGCCTTTGAGCGCTATGGTGAAGGTTGGAGCCAGGATGATCTCGTCTGGGCGGATGGCGCTCCCGTTTCCGCCCTCACCATTAACGACAATGTAGTCTTCGTTAACATTCTGCCGGCCGACCGTCCCGGCGAAAAAGCCTTCGTCAGTGTCAAGCCCTTCGCCGAGTATTACCGGCTTGACAATCGCATCATTACCACGCCCGCAGGCACGGGACGTAAGTTCTTCATCAACCGCGAGCCCGGCTCGACCGTGCTCACGCTCTGGGGCAACATGCCACTCGATGACGCCGGCGCCAATGAAGCGCTCGCCATCGAGGATCCGGCTGAGTTTGCCGCTGGACTTTTCCGCCAGCTACTGGAAAAGCGCGGCATCGTAATCTACGGGCGTCAGCGCACACGCCACACCGAACTCGCCACCCTTTCGACTTTCAGCGTGACCGCTCTCGCGCCGTCACATGGCGGCAGCGACGGCCAGCCGCGTCCGCTGAAAGCCGATCAGCCCATTACTCTTGCCAGTTACGAATCCAAGCCGCTGCTGCAGGATGTTCGCGTAATCAACAAAGTCAGCCAGAACCTGCATGCTGAAATTCTGCTGCGCCTGCTGGGGCGTGAGCGCGGCAACGCCGGAACTATTGAAGGCGGGCTCGAAGTTCTCCGCGGTTTTTTGACTCAGGCTGGAATCTCCAACGAGGAGTATGTTTTCTACGACGGTTCCGGCCTCTCGCGCCAGAACTTAGTAACTCCTCACGCCATTGTCGAGTTACTGAGTTATTGCTCGAGGCAGCCGTGGGGCGCGGATTACAAGGCGACGTTCCCGATCGCCGGCGTGGATGGCTCACTCACCGAACGCCTTGCATCTCCCCGCCTGCATGGCCGCGTTCTGGCCAAAACTGGCTCGCTGGGAGGAGTTAAGACGCTCTCCGGATACGCGACGACCGATTCCGGACAAGTGGTCGTCTTCTCCATCCTTTCGAATAACTTCAATCTTCCGCCTAAGCGAGTTACTGACGCAATTGATGAGTTAGTGCAGGCTATCGTGGATGACGTGCCGGCGGGACCCTCGCAGGCAGCCCGAAGGTGACGGCATGGACGAACCAATTCCTGATTTCGATTCGACGATTGCAGAGTACTATCACCAAGCGCCCGAGGAGGACCGACTCGAAGAGGGCGCCTTCCTGCTTGAGGCCCTTCGCACGCGCGAACTGATCGAGCGTCACGCGCCCGCCGCGCCAGCTACCGTTCTAGACATTGGTGGTGCGGCCGGCGCCTACGCCTTCTGGTTGTCAGAAGCGGGCTATACAGTCCACTTGCTTGACGCTGTGCCGCGGCTTGTTGCCGAGGCGCAGCGGCGGAGCGCCACCCATCCTCGACCACTTGCTTCGTGTCGAGTTGGCGACGCGCGGGCGACGAATTTTCCCGATGCGTTCGCCGACATCGTTCTCCTTCTTGGTCCGCTGTACCACCTGACTGCCGCACAAGATCGTGCCCGCGCGCTCGCCGAAGCGTCGCGGGTTCTAAAACCGGGCGGCCGCTTGTTTGCGGCCGCCATCTCGCGCTGGGCTTCAGCTTTGGACGGCCTGGCGCGCGATCTCTTTCAAGACCAGCAATTTGCCACGATCGTCGAGCAGGACCTGCGCGACGGACAGCACCGGAACCTCACCGGGCGGCTTGACTACTTCACCACGGCGTACTTTCACAGACCGGAAGATCTCAGCGCGGAAGTGCTGGCTGCTGGCCTTTTGATCGACGGGTTGTACGGAATTGAAGGCCCGGGCTGGATCCTCCCGGATATAGCCGCGCGACTTGAAGATCCGCGCCGTCGCGCCGATCTGCTGCGCGTCGCTCGCATGTTCGGGTCCGAGCCCTCGATGGTTGGCATCAGCGCGCATTTGCTTGTGGTGGCCCGAAAGCCTGCGTCCGTCAGCCAACATAAATAGCGGCGCTGGCAAGAGGGCGAGGCAGCGGCTTCGTCAGAGCGCGAGCGTTTCCCGAGCGCTTTTCTCTCTTTCGGCGCTTTCCCTGAAAATTGCTTGCCATGCCTGCGGCACGTAGCGTGACAAGACATCGATTCCGCGCGCGGTCATGCCGCCAGGGAGCGCGCCCCGCCGGATTACTTCCTCTGGGCTCATATTGCCTTCTGCCATAAGCCGCAATGTGGCGGCCGCCGTTTCCTGTACCAGGCTGAAAGCCAGTTCGGGTGGAAAGTCAGGATTGCTGCGTGCGGCTTCCTCTGCCATCGATTCCAACACGTAAGCCACAAACGCCGGACCGCCGGAAGCCAGGCCGATGGCCGGCCGCGACCATGACTCTCCGATCACGATGGGATGACTGATGCGCCCGAGCAGATCCTCCAGCAGCCAGTGGTCATCCGCAGTGGCGCGAGAGCCGTACATCAGCAACGCGACGCCTGCACCGATCTCCTGAGTGATGGAGGGGATGAGCTTGGCTGCGCGGCAGGGTGCACGATCCTCGAGGGCTTGGAGTGGAATCTGGCTGGCAGTCGTGACCAGCAATTGTTCGGGATGGAGCTCCGGGCCCATCTGGGCGAGCACACTGGCCGCGTCCCCGGGGTTGAGGCAGAGAAAAATCAGATCGCAATTGGCGGCAAGCCCGCGGGCGCTGGCAACGTGGATGCCCGGAAACGCGGCAGCCAGCGCTGTCAGCTTGCCCTCGGAGCGATTCGCCGCCCAAACGTTCTCGACCGCGAGCGCTCGGGAGCGCAACAGCGCCCGAACCAGCATGCCTCCCATGCTGCCAATGCCAATGAAACCGGTGTTCATAGCTAACTCCCGACACGGAAATATGCTTTCCCGCAGTCGACATATGTAGGGCAGCCGGCGGGCGCGATGCGACTCTCGGCATCATCCGATTATTCCCATCTTCTTCCCCACTCGCTGCAACACTTCGAGCGCCTGTTGCAGTTCTTCTTTCGTGTGCGTGGCGGTCATGATGGTGCGCACGCGCGCTTTGCCTTCGGGGACAGTGGGAAATGCGATGCCGGTTCCAAGCACTCCTTCTTTGAACAGTTCGCGGGAAAAATCCATGGTCAGTCGTCCGTCGCCAATGATAATGGGCGTGATCGGCGTTTCGCTTGCGGGAGTGGTCTGGCCTCCGATGTTGAAGCCGAGCTGTCCGAGTTCTTTTTTCCAGAAGCGCGTGTTCGTCCAGAGCTGCTCCATCCACTGCGGCTCGGTTTCGAGAACATCGAAAGCGGCAATGCAGGTGGCCGCTACCGACGGCGGATGCGATGTCGAAAACAAAAACGGACGCGCGCGGTGATAAAGAAAATCGATCAAATCGCGGGTGCCGCAGACGTAGCCGCCAAGAGCGCCGATCGCCTTCGACAACGTGCCAACCTGAATGTCGACGCGCCCGTGCATTCCAAAATGATCGATCGTGCCTCTTCCGTTGCGGCCTAGCACGCCGGAAGCATGCGCATCGTCGACCATCATGATCGCACCGTATTTTTCGGCGGCGTCGCAGAGGCCGGGCAGCAGGCCGATGTCGCCATCCATCGAGAACACGCCGTCGGAGATCAGCAGCTTCTTGCCCGGCTCGTTCTTTACGCCGGCGAGTTGCTCTTCGGCGTGGGCGACGTCTTTGTGGCGGAAGACGAGGATCTTCGCCCGTGAAAGGCGGCAGCCATCGATAATCGAAGCATGATTGAGTTCGTCAGAAATGATGTAGTCGTCTTTACCAAGAAAGGAGGAAACCGTTCCCGCGTTCGCCGTAAATCCCGACTGGAAGACGACGCAGGCCTCGACGTTCTTGAAGCGCGCGATCTTCTCCTCCAGTTCCATGTGAATTTTCATGGTGCCCGCAATGGTGCGCACGGCACCCGATCCGACGCCGTACTTGCGCGTGGCTTCGAGCGCCGCTTCGCGCAGCTTGGGATGCGTAGTGAATCCTAGGTAATTATTCGAGGCGAGATTGATGACCCGCTTGCCGTCGAAAGTGCAGACCGGGGCCTGCTCGTCATCCAGCACGCGCAGCTTGAAGTGCGTGCCCTTGGCCTTGAGTTCGTCGAGCTGGTCGGTGAGGAAGGAAAGCGGGTTGATGCGCGTGGCGGTGGGCATGGCTTACCTCGGAACAGTTCTCTCGTGTAATAGTCTACAACCACCCCGAATCGTTGGGTTTGATCCGGTGAAGCCGCTAACGTCTTGAGAAGTCGTCCGTCTGTTTTTCGAGGAGATGGGAGGCCGTAATGATCTCGGCGTCGGAATTGATGAGAGGTTCAGCAGCTGAAAGTCCAACCGTGAAAAAGAACGTTGTTCTGGCGATTGCCGTGGGTGCGTTCGTTGGCGGGACTGTGAACATCCTCTGGGTCTGCATCCAGGAGGGCTGGGATATTCCCCTCTACATCGCCGCCGGACTGCTCGGCCGGCAAGCAATCCAGGGCGGAGCCGGTACCTGGGTCCTTGGCCTCGTCCTGCACTACTTCATCGCTTGCATTTGGGCCATAGTCTATTACCTGGCCAGCCGCAAACTCCCATTCCTCACAGAATATCCGCTTATCGGCGGCGTGAATTTCGGCGTTTGGATCCAATTGTTTATGCTCCTCGTCGTGCTGCCGCATTCCGGACTGCACGGCACGGAACCTGTCACGCTCTATGGCTTAGCCGTGAAAATCGTAGTCTTCGGACTGCCCGTTGCCTACAGCGTTCGCCACTTTGCCCCAGCAAGGGCTCCTCGACAACTTGCTCCATGCTGACGCCGCGCCGCTTTTGGGTGGTGCAGCGCCGCGCTTGACCTTCTCGCTGCTCACATAGATTCGTGCTTCTTCGGCTGTCCAAGCGCCGCAATTATTCCATGGGTCGCCCGCAAGTAGTCGGCGGGCGCGATCAGAATCTGTAATCCGCGAACGCCCGCCGAAATGGATACGACATCGAACAGCTCGACGGTCTCGTCCACATACACCGGAAAATCCCGCTTAGCCGCCAGTGCGGTCACACCGCCGCGAATGTAGCCGGTGAGCGCTTGCAGTTCCTTTACCGGGACAAGTTGAATCTTTCTCTCTCCCGCCGCGGTCGCCAGTGCCTTCAGGTTGAGTTCCTGATCGCCGGGGATTACCGCCATGACAATTCCGTTGCGGTCACTTTTTCCTTCAACCCGCGCCACCAGCGTCTTGAAAACCTGCTCCGGCGGCAATCCGATCTTGGCCGCAACCGTTTCTGCGGCGAGGTCCTCGGGATCCACGTCGTACTCCCGCAGTTCATAGCGGATCCCCATCTGATCAAGCAGGCGCGCCGCATTGGTTTTCGTTGCCGATGTTTTCTGAGGCGGCTTCACGTTGTATAGTTTCCAATCATTGCTCTAAAGGAGGTTTATTGTGCGTCTTCTGCTGCATTGGATTCTAAGCGCTGTGGCCGTGTGGGTCGTTGCCCATGTAGTGCCGGGCATTAGCGTAAGCGGCCCGACGGCCGCCCTGATCGCGGCCCTGGTCATAGGCCTGATCAACGCAACCCTGGGATTGTTGCTTAAGATCATCACGTTCCCGCTGACGCTCCTCACGCTCGGCCTGTTCTGGTTCGTGATCAACGCGCTCATGCTAGAGCTGGCGGCATCGTTTGTGCGCGGATTCCAGGTGCGAAACTTCGTCGCCGCTTTCCTCGGCGCCATCCTGCTGAGCGTAGTCAGTTCGCTGTTGCAATGGCTTGTCATGCCGAGCCGGAGAGCCAACTAAGCAATAAGCAATGATCAAGCGGCGGGAGGCAACTCCAAATTATCAGAGACGCGGGCGCAACTCCGCGAACACAAGCTGCACCCGCTGCTCGGTGGCATCGAGCGATCCGGAGTTGTCGATTACGAAATCGGCAGCTTTGATTTTTTCTTCGTCGGGGATCTGTGCCGCCATACGGCGCGTTACTTCGGCACGGGCGGCGTCTTCCGAAATGCCAAGGCGTCGGGCGAAACGCCGAACGCGCTGTTCGGGCTGGCAGGTTACGACGATCAAACGGTCAAAACGGCCGGCGGCGTTCGCTTCGAGAATGAGGGCAGCTTCAACGATGGCGATGGCGTTCGGATCTCGGTGGCCGATTTCTTCCATCCACTGGTTTTCGTGCGCGATCACGGCGGGATGAACAATTTCATTGAGTTCCTGGACGCGTGGAGGGGCGCCGCCAGGGTTTCCAAAAGCGACTTCGGCTAGCCGGGAACGGTTGATGCTTCCGTCGGGATTGAGGATTTCCCGGCCGAAGCGGCGGATGACCTCTTCATAGACCGCTTGGCCTGGTTGCATGAGTTGGTGTGCGACGGCATCGGACTGGATCAGGTGCGCTCCGCGTTGGACAAACATCTCGCCGACGACGGACTTACCGCTCGCGATGCCGCCGGTGAGGCCGAGTTTTAGCAAGATGTGCTCACATTTAATAGATGCCCATCGAATTTTCGTCGAGACGTGGCTGGCCGCGTCTCCTTACGACCGGACAGGCGAATATGGTGCAAGCGGAGACGGGGCAAGCCCCGTCTCTGACAAGGAAATCCCACGCCTTAGCATTGCGGCCTTTACGGTGTTGGCCATCAGCATGGCGATGGTCAGCGGGCCGACGCCTCCGGGAACCGGCGTAATGGCGCCGGCAATTTCGGCTACCTCGGGATGCACGTCGCCTACCAGGGTTGAACCCTTTGCCAGGAACGTTTCTTCGCGCTTTTTGTTTCCGGCGAAAAAGCGATCAAATTCTTTTCGGTCGGTGATCTTGTTGATACCGACGTCGATCACTATGGCTCCGGGCTTCACGTAATCGCGGGTGACCATGCCGGGGCGGCCGATCGCTGCCACCAGAATGTCAGCGCGGCGGCAAACCGCGGGGAGATCGCGCGTCTTCGAGTGACAGACGGTGACGGTGGCGTTCTGATTGAGCAGCAGCATGGCTACTGGTTTGCCGACAATGTCGCTGCGTCCGACGACTACGGCCTCCCGCCCGGCGATTGGTATCTGGCTGCGCCGCAGAATCTCCATGACGCCGGCCGGCGTGCACGGCACCAGGCCGGGACGCTGCGTGGAAAGGTAGCCCACGTTCATGGGATGGAAGCCGTCCACGTCTTTGGCGGGATCGACCGCCAGCAGAACCTTCTTGGCATCGATGTGCGCCGAAAGCGGCAACTGCACCAGGATGCCGTCGATTTCGTCGCGACGGTTCAGGTCGGCGATGAGCGCGAGCAGGTCTTCGGTCGTCGCGCTCTCGGCAGGCTTGTGTTGTTCGCTGTAGAGGCCGACCTCTTCTGAACTCTTCACCTTGCCGCGAACATAGACCTCGGATGCGGGGTTGTGCCCCACGAGCACCACGGCGAGGCCGGGGCGCACGCCCGATGCGGCCAGCGCTCTCACATGGGCGGCTACTTCCGCGCGGATTTCACCGGCTAGTCTGGTACCGTCAAGAATCCTGGCTGCCATCGCGCCTCGCTGCGGAACCCACTATATTGAAAGGCGATTCTATCGCATCGGGTCGGCACGGGATCATCGGGAGGTGAGCTACGAGGTGCGCTACAATCAAGGCTGTATGATTTCTCAGGATCTTCTCGACATACTGGTCTGCCCGGTTTGCAAGAAGCCGGTGACCCTGAATGCGGGTGACAAAAACCTGAAATGTGGCGAATGTCGCCGCGTGTACCCCATTCAGGATGACATCCCGATCATGCTGGTGGACGCCGCCACGATCGACGCGGCCTGAAGAGACCCGGCACGAAGCCGGAGCCAACCGCCAGACTATAACATCCGACAAAGTTGGGTTGTCTTTCGTCTCGAAACGACATTTATTGTCATTCTGACCACGCACACCCTTGTCATTTTCCCGCTCGCCTTCGGGAATAAGCTCCCTCGCAACCTTTTGCAAAATCTTGGGTTCTAAGAACTTGAGGCCCCGTAGGGCCGTATCCCACGGGGTACCGAAGTTACGGCATCACGATTGCATGTAACGAATCCGGTTGCCGATGAATCTAAGTGAGCAACGCCTCGGAGGTCGGACGGTGAGAATGGCCATGAAAGAAAGATTTACGGTGACCGAGCTATGCGCCTTGCGAAACGACCTGATCCAGGGCGGCATGGTGGATTCCCGCGAGGCAGCGGAGCTGCTGCAGGTTTTCTTAGCGGGGCGGGGCTATGGCGTTTCGCAGACCGCTGCGATCGACGCTGCGGGGCGGGTGGAAATGGCGGGCTGTTCGCTGCCCGTACTTGAGCGTGAGCTGGAAGGGCTCGCGCTGGTGATGTAAGGGTTTGCGCTGATATTGAAGTTTCATGCTGTCAAGTGAGGGTTTTGCGCAACGCTTAATACATAAAAGACCAGAACGAGGTTAATGGGAAACTGATCTAGCTCAACTCAGCGATTGACAGTTTCTCAATACGAAGCGCCGGGCACAATTGCCCGGCCTTTTGTTTTTTTCTGGGCTTCTCTTTCCAGCACACGTTCCGCGCGGCCGGATGCGGTCGTGCTGAGGCTCGAGGACCGAGCTAGGCTCGCCTTGGACGGGCGAGGGCCCCCGTCCCTCCACAGCCTGAATCTAGCGGTGTTGAAACTCCGGCGAGCCGATGACGAGCGCGGTCATAGTGTTGAGCGTGCGCTTGGGATCGTCGAGCGCGTGCGCCGCCACCTGCGGGTCGTCCAGCTGCCGGCGGATTGCCTTCTGCGTGGTAGCGGAAATCTCCCCATTCAGCAGCGCGTTTTCCAGCAGGAGCAAGGCGGTTTCTTGTCCGCGCTCGTTATCTGAATCCGACGAATGTGGGCGCGGGAAGCCACGGCTGGTGAGGGTGCCCAGGGCGAGCAGGCGGCCGGCGTCAAAATTCGTTCCGCCGACTTGTCCGTTACTGAGCGCGAGCGCGTAGTTCATGCGGTCGATCAGTGCCTCCGAGTTCATCCAGGTCGATTCGGCCATGGAATACCCGGTCGGTGGCTGCATCAGGTAGAGCGGCATTCCCATCTTGTTCAGAATGCCGAGCAGGGGTCCGGGATTGTTGAGGTCGGTGCCGGTGGCGCGCAGCGAAGAGATGACGAATTCGAAAGGCGTCTTGACCTTCGCGCGATAAGCCTTCGCGGACCAGAATTCCGGCGACTTGAACAGTGTACGGAGAACTTCGCGCATGTCGCCGTCGGTCGAGAGAAATTTTTGCGCTAAACGATCGACGAGCGCGGGCGGAGGATTGTCGGCGACGAAGCGCATGGCGAGTTTCCTGGCAATGAACTTTGCCGTGTTCGGATGATGCGCCAGCATGTCAAGAACCTGCAGACCTTCGTTGACCCCATTTTCGGGAATGGTCTGGCCGAGGACGACTTTGTCTCCGGGATCGTGTTTCTTCGGGTCAAACTGAAACGTCGCGCCCTGTTCGAGGGGTTGGATGGTCCAGCCGGTGAGGACGCGCGCCAGTTCGGTCACGTCGTGCTGGGTGTAGCCGCCATTGACGCTGAGCGTATGCAGTTCCATCAGTTCGCGTCCATAGTTTTCGTTGAGTCCGGGAATCGCCTTGCCGGGCTTGCCCTTGTTCGCGACGAGCGCGGCGACGGCTACGGGCGATTTCGGTCCCACACTCAGCCAGTTATCCAGATAGAAGAGCATGGCGGGGCTTTGCGCGGTCGCGAGCAGCAGATCTTTGAACTTACCCAGAGCATGCGTACGGATGACATCGCGCTCGTAGGCCGTGACCAGGTACTGGTCGGCCTCCTTATTGAGGTAAACATTAAAATGATTGAACCAGAAGTCGGTCATCACCTCCTGCAACTGGCGCTCGCTGTAAAGAGCGCGCAAGAGCTTAGCCTGTTGCAGTTCGCTCACGACAACGTTGACCTGCCCGGTCATAGCGAGGAAAGCTTCGCGCTGGTCGGGCGGCAGTTCCGCCAAGAGGCGCTCGCGTTGCGCTCCGCGAATGTTCGTGACGAATAGGCGGCGCTGGTCGGGCGGCAGCGCGAGGATCGCCTCCATCCTTTTTTCCTTCTGCAGCGCCAGGATGCCATCGGACTGCGCGGCGACCGCGTCCTGATTCTGTTTGTCCATCTTTGCCTTAATGTCGGCATCGAGAGTCTTGCCGTCGCGCGCTGCCTGATCCTGCTTCTGCCGCTCGGCGAGGATGCTGATCTGCACCTCGTAAATCGACCGTATCAAGGGATCGGTAGGCAAAGGAATCTTTCCCTCGGCCGCAGTCTTGACCAGATTCTTATTGGGGAAAGTTTGCACCAAGTCGCGTGTCGACATGCGCAAGGTGCGTAACGGGCCGAGCTTTCCGTCGAGCACGCTGTCGGCGATTTCTTCGGGATGCAGTTGCTGTTCTATCCAATCGTTAACGTCGGTGTCCATAACCTTCTGCAAATCGCCGGGACGGGGGCCGAAAGTCAGGCGGTTCAAGGCGTGGAGGGCGCGCTGCTCTTCGTTTAGCTTGTAAGCGGGCGTGAGTGTGCGTTTCGAGGAAGCGCCGCGAGTGGAAGTAGCAGCGGACTTGGGTGAAGTCGGCGCGGATGGCGGTTGCTGGGCCAGGACAGGGCTAGCCACAAAGATTGCGAGCAGGCAACGGATCATTATTGCGTTCATAGCTGACGGACGTTCACCTCAGTTCTAACACGGGCCGGAGCGCAAAGTTTGGTTACCTCTTCTTAGTGGACAGTGGGAGTGGACAGTCGGGCGTCCCAACCCGGCAGGACGAACGAGACGCCGGTCCCACGGTGCTAGAGGTTCTCAACCGTTTTTTGCAGGGAGTTCGCGATTTCCTCGGGGTCGGTTTCCGGCGCAAACTGGATGGGCTTGCCGATGCGCACTTGAATTTCTCCGGGCGCAGCAAACTTCTTCCCAGCCTTCTTGATTTCAAATAAGCCATCGATTCGCATCGGCAGGACGGGAATGCGTAAATTGTTAGCCAGCAGCCCAACTCCGCTGCGGAACGGCCGGAGCCTGCCGTCTTCGGTGTGCTGTCCCTCCGGAAAGACAAGCACGCTGTAGCCGCGATCGACGGCCTCTCCAGCGTAAGCAAAGCTTTTGCGGAAGCCGGACTGGCGCGGCAGCGGGAACAGGTTCAGCAACGCCACGCCGAGTGTCCACTGCAGGCGGTCGTAAATCCGGGTGAACCACCTGCGATCCGAACCCGGCGAGCGCAACCTTTCGAGCGTCTCGCCGCGGGTTACGGTCGCAAGTTTATGGCGGATCCGCGCGGGGAGCGCCGCCTGGATAAAGCCGATATCGACATCGGCAACGTGATTTGAGACGACCAACAGGGGACCGCGAATGCCACGCAGGTTCTCACGTCCAATGATGCGGGGCCGTCCCAGAAGAAACACGGCCGGGCGCGCCAGGAGATAATGCGCCGCCAGCCGAAGCCACGTAGTTGGCCAGCGGAGGCTCCAGCGCGGGTAATGAAAGGCCGGAGAGTGAAACTCGCGACCTTGCAACTCGACATCGTGAAGCTTGCGGGGAACACTCCGTTCCCCCTGCAGCAGTTTTTCGAGATCGCCAACGGTGGCGGCATTCGTGAACCTGGTTTCGAAATTGGTTTCGCTCAGGTCGATCTGATAGCGGTCTTCGAGGGCGCCGAGCAGTTCGACGCGTTCCAGCGAACTTAGTCCCAGGCCGCTTTCCAGGGTGGCGTCCGGCATCAGACTCGGCGCGGCGCGACCGGTGATTCGTGACAGCAATTCGGACAGCGGGCTGGCGGCGCCCCCGACTGCCTGTCCGCGGAGGGCGGCTTCGACCGCATCGCGAATCACGTTGCGGCGAGGCTTTTGTGTGGCACTGCGGGGGAAATCTTCTTCGGGCCAGACAAACCAGGTGCGCATGCGTTGATAGTCGGCCAGCGTTTCATTGGCGCGCTGCAAGATATTATTCGGCGCGACGACGGCCGATTCGTTCGCGTTACGATCGCGCAGAATCAGCACGGCACAGGGCTCGGCATTTCCGCCGTGCTCGAGCCCGACGACCACGCAATCGCGCACTTCTTTCTGCTGCCGCAACGCGGCCTCCAGGTCTTCCGGATAAATGTTCATGCCCGCGGGCGTGACGATCACTTCTTTCTTGCGGCCCTTGAAAAAGAGATTGCCCTGCTCGTCGACCGCGCCCAGGTCACCGGTGCGATACCAGCCTTCATCGTCTTCACGAGCGACCGGTTGCAGTTCGCGCCCGTTCCAATAGCCGCTGGCGACGCCGCTGCCCCGCACCAGAATCTCACCGTCATCCGCCAGCTTGATTTCGCGCCCCGGAAGAACCTTGCCGATGGAACCCCGGCTGGTATGGAAGGGATGGTTCAAGCTGATCAACGAAGTCGTTTCGGTCAATCCGTAGCCCTGGATCACGGCGTACCCGAGGCGATGCCAGAATTCCTCGGTCTCGCGGTCGAGGGCGGCGCCGCCGCTGATTATGGCCCAGAACTTCCATCCAAATCGGCGGCGCACATCGCGAAACGTCCACCAGCGCCGCAGGAAGTGCTGGCTCTTGGCAGCAGCATAGCGCGCGGCAAAGTCTTCGCGCTCGCCGGCGTTATCGAGATCGCCTTCGACCTTCTGCTTCAGCGAATCGATCATGCGCGGGACGGCCACCAGCACCGAGACTCGTTCCCGGCGGATCGTCGCCATCACTTCAGTCGGGTTGAATGTGTTTTCGAACACGACGGGGCCGCCGAGCAGCGGCGGAAGAAAAATTCCCAGGAATTGGCCAAAGACGTGGCTCAACGGCAGCAGGTTCAGAAAACGAATCGGATGCACCAGTCGCTCGTACTTCAAGTACTTTTTCATCTCGGTTTCAATCGGAGCGAGATTGCCGACCACATTGGCATGGGTAAGCACGACACCCTTGGGCTCGGCCGTGGTGCCGGAGGTGAAAACGATTTCGAGCGTGTCGGAAGGCTGAATCGGGGCTGGACGAAAACGCTGCGAAGGATGCTCGGCGACCGCATCCGCCAGATCGGCGGGATCGATAGTTACGATCTTCTCTGTTACGACTTGTGCGACAAAACCTTCGACCTTTTCGAAAAAAGCGGCGCGTTCGCGCGGACACAACACCAACTTCGTTCGTACCTGCGCGCTGATCCGGCGAGCAAAATCGGGGCTGGCGGCATCGTCGACGGGAACGGCAATGACCCCGCAAAGCGCGCATCCGAGGAATGCCGCCACCCACTCGGCACAGTTCGGACTCCACAACAGCACCGCATCTCCCTTGACGATATTGCGTGCCTGGAGATCGCGGGCAAACTGATAGGCCACTGCGGCGACGCGCTGGTAGCTCCAACGCTCGTGACGGTAACCTCGCGGAAACACATAGGCGCAGTCGCCACCCCAGCGCTCGAAATCGTCCAGAGAATCCAAAACACTTGCCCGCACACCCTGTTTAGTAGCACAATTCCCAGAACTTTACAGGACTAACCGCACTCGGGCGGT
>JBEKXC010000011.1:0-41207 GCA_049512435.1 Terriglobales bacterium
ATGATTCGCGTGCCGCTGGCAAATGCCGGCAGGCCCGAAGATCCAGCCCCGCCGACAGCGATAATGTGATGTTCGCGGAAGAATGCCCGTGGAGGGAGGGCGTCCTCGCCCGTCCACTGTTTGTCGAGGACTAGTTTGTGGAGAAACAGTTCGTGTAGGGACAGCCGCCCACGGCTGTCCAAGCCGAGCGCAGCTCGGCCCGTCGATAGCGCCAGAGCCAAGACAAATTCTCCGTCGTGATACTTTGTGTCCTGCGTGGATTTTCCTCCCATGTCGATCGCGGAAAACATTGCCCAAGTGCAAGAGCGGATCGCAGCAGCAGCGCGCAGCGCGAACCGCAATCCAGACGAAATCACACTGATGGCGGTAACCAAGACTTTTCCGCCCGACCGCATCCGCGAGGCCTATGCCGCCGGGCTGCGCGTTTTCGGCGAGAACCGGGTACAAGAATTTGCCGAAAAGGCAACCACCCTGCGCGACTTGCACGACGTCGAATGGCACTTAATCGGGCATCTGCAGACCAACAAAGCCGCGAAGGCGGCGGAGTTGTTCGACGCGGTGGATTCCGTTGACTCCGTTCGAATGGCGGAGAAGCTGAATGCGGCAGCCGAAAGCAGCGGCAAGACATTATCCGTCCTGATCGAGATTAATGTCGGTGGCGAGCGGGCAAAAAGTGGAGTCGCTCCCGACTCCGAAGCCCTGGAGCAAATTCTGCAAGGCGCGCCAAGATTGAGGAATTTGAAGATTCGCGGTCTGATGACCGTCCCGCCGTTCACAGAAGATCCCGAGGGCTCGCGGCCCTACTTCCGCCAACTCCGTCAAATTCGGGACAGCATAGCCGCGCGTAAGCTGCCGCAAGTAGGCATGGAAGTTCTTTCCATGGGCATGTCACACGATTTCGAAGTAGCGATTGAAGAGGGAGCAACGTGCGTGCGCGTAGGCACGGCGATCTTCGGCGAGCGAGAGTAGAGACGGGGCTTGCCCCGTCTTGCAGACAGAGGCACGACCATATGCAGCAGTCGGCAAAGACGCGGCAAGCCGCGTCTCTACGTAAAATCATGATCGAACTGAAAGAGTCGCCCACAGGAACGACCTTCGCGGTCAAAGTCCACCCGCGCGCCAAAAAGAATGCCATCACCGGCGAAGTAGGCGACGCGCTGAAACTGGCCCTGACCGCTCCTCCCGTCGACGGCAAAGCCAACGCGGCCTGCATTGCTTTTTTCGCAAAGCTTTTGAACCTGCCGCGTTCCTCCGTTACTATTGCAGCCGGTCAAACCAGCCGGAATAAATTGATCCGTGTGGCAGGCTTGTCGGCGGAAGAGGTTCGCCAGCGTCTGAAAATCTAAAGCATGGGTACCCCACTCATTCGCGTTTCTTGCGAATGAGTGGGAACGGCCTTATCAGGAGCAACGATTGACCTTCTCCGAACGTCTACAGGAAATCCGCACCGGCTTCGAACGGCCCTTCTGGATCGCGAACATCACCGAGATCTTCGAACGTCTCTCCTACTACGGGGCGTTTGCTTCTCTAGCCCTCTACCTGCAAGAGAAGCTGAATTTCTCGACCGAGCAAACTGGCACCCTGACCGGCTTGTTCGGAGGTATGGTCTGGTTTCTCGCCATCTTCGGAGGAGCCGCCGCCGACCGCCTCGGCTTTCGCCGCGCTCTTTCGATCGCCTACCTCATCCTGGCCGCCGCGTATTTCCTGATCGGATCGATCGGCGCATCCTGGCTGGCCCCTGTGCGCAACGCCGTGCCCCTGGGATTGTTTGTCGGCTGCATTCTCATCCTCCCCGCCCTCGGCATTTCGCTCGTGAAGCCATGCGTGGTCGGCACCACGGCGCGGGCTTCTAAGGAGAACGTCCGCTCCATCGGCTACTCGATTTACTACACGATGGTCAATATCGGCGGCGCTGCGGGACCTTATTTTGCGTCCTGGGCCCATCGCCATCTGGGTGTCGAAAATGTGTACCGCGTGGCGGCGCTGAGCGTCTTCGCGATGTTCTTCGTGGTCATCTTCTTCTTCCGCGAACCGCGCAAAGCCGAAGACGCCCCTCCGCCGTCGATCGCCACCGTCGCGCGGAATTTCTGCGTCGTGGTAGGCAATTACCGGCTGGTTTTGCCGGTGTTGCTGGTCGCCTTGTTGCTGCGCGTCGGCTTGCTGATCTATCCCAAATACAACGTGCCCTGGTGGATCTGGTGCGGGCTCCTGATTCTCGTTCTCGCAGGTATCGGACGGTTCATGTGGTTTCTCGTGCTCTTCACCGGCTACTGGGTCGTCTTCTGGCAGCAGTACATCAGCTTGCCAGGCTACATTCACGGCTACATTAATTCCAATGCCGACGTCGAGATCATCCTAGTAACCGATGGACTAACCGTGATCTGCCTCACGCTGGCAGTGAACTACCTGACGCGCAGGATCCCTGCGTTTCAGGCCGTGATCCTGGGCACGGTGATCACATCTGTCTCATGGTTGATTCTCGCCCTGCGGCCGACGCTCTGGGGCGCCGTACTCTCGCTGTTTGTGCTTGCGCTCGGCGAAATCATTCAGGCTCCGCGCTATTACGAATACATTTCGCGACTCGCGCCTCCCGGACAGCAGGGCACTTACATGGGTTTCGCGTTTCTGCCCATCGGAATTGGATCGCTGATCGGGGGCTGGTTTGGCGGCACCCTGCTTCACCATTTCGGAGAAGTCACGCATCAGCCGGAGCGCATCTGGTGGAGTGTCACGGCGGTCGGCCTGGTTACCGCGGCGCTGCTCTGGATCTATGACAAGACTTTGAGACCGGCCAGCCCCGCTCCGGCAAAATAAGCCGCTCCCATGACCACAGGACTGTGACGCTAGATCACAGAAATCCGTGGACACCCCTTTTATCATAAGAAACTCTGCGCAAACTGGCAGGCGGAGAACGCCGTTGTTATCTGAGGAGGACATGGCCAACAGCAAAGTCACGCCCCACTACATTGCGGACCACATCCGGCGCGTGCTCAAGGATGGCGGGTCGGCGCCGCACTCGGAAGACGTCCAACATTTTTTCAAGGAAGTAATAAAGTCGCGCGGCTGGTACACAGCCGAGCTTAGGAAATTTGCGGTGCGCTTCCGGCGCGGCATCGCTCGCGAACGGGGAATGGATTTCGTAGTGCAGGTCGCCGACCAACTTTTCTCGGGCCGCATTCTTGAAGAAAAGGTGATGGCTATTTTCCTGCTCGAGAAACAAACGAAGAATTTTGGCGACGATGAATTTCAGCTCTTCGCCTCCTGGCTCGACCGCGTCTCGAGTTGGTCCGATCACGACGCGCTGGTCCATGATCTGCTAGCGCCAATGGTGGCCGCCGACCCGGCCCGATGCCGCGAAGTTTTCCGGTGGGCGAAGTCGCCGAATCGTTGGCGGCGTCGCGCCGCGTGCGTGGCACTCATACGGGGAACCCGCGAGCGGCAGCTCTTCGATCAGATCGTTCGGCTCTCGAATCAATTGCTGCATAACAACGACGAAGACGACATGGTGCAGAAGGGGCTGGGCTGGCTATTGCGGGAGACAGCCAAGGCCGATCCGAAGCGCACCGTGCCGTACTTGATGAAGATCCGGAAGACCGCGCCGCGACTGGTGCTTCGCACCGCCTGCGAGACGCTTCCTGCGCCGGCAAGGAAGAAAGTGTTGATGCGATGAGCGCTAGAAGATGAGCGCTAGAGGAAGTGCACGGCCGGCGAGCGTCCTGATCGACTCCGAGAACGGCACTCATTCGCAAGGTCTGAAGATCTCGGTCAACTCGACTCCAGCTTTTCGCAGCTCTGACATGAAAGTAATTGGATCTACCGCATCCGCCAGGAAGTGGACGCCAGCCTGGACGCCTTGACTCTCCGAAACCATGCGAGCGGCAGTGGCCAGCACAACTCCGTGGATCCAGTAGTCGCGGCGCTCCCGGTAAACGACTTGAACGGTCAGGGCTAGCCTGTTTCCTTGAGAACGCCCAAGAATCTGAGCCGAGACAAAACCGTCGACTGGCAAACGGTTTCTGCGAAATACGTTTCGGAACCAGCGGACACTCAGCCCTTGGGGGAGAGGGACCAAGGCCATCAGGGTTATCGCCATGATCGTCCGAAACCCCGACACGTACGCATATGTGAAAACGTCATAGTTATTAAGCCGACGGCCTACCTCGCTGAGTTCGGGAGTTGAATACAAGGCGAAACGGCCGGGGCCAACGGGGTCGCCCAAATCGACCCGGCGAGAAGCCTGAGACATCTTGACGCGGGTCCACTCGCCCTTGTGAAAGTAACCGGGGCTTTGGAGTCCCGACTTACGGACATACCAGACAGCGTCGCGCAGAGCATTGGGGGACCACTCGCCAGAGTCGGCCTGGTACACGGTCAACGACTCGATCGTATCCATGTTGGCCCTTGCCTGCGCGTCCGCGTAAACGGGCAGAAGCTCGCTTAATCCAGGATTCCACCCGGCCGAGACCACGAACGACAATCCCCGGTCTTTGATCTCCTGGCGATGAGGAAGCATGGCTTCCTTTACCACCGACATGCCTGCCGCATCAATGTAGTTACATCGCGCGCGAAAGGCCGCTTGTGCGACGCGATCCTGCAGCACAATAACGGGCCCAGCGCAGTTGATGAGAATCGAACAACGGCCACAAAAGTCGTCCAACGAACGATCGTCGAGGACGTCAAGCTGCACCGCGGAGACTCGGCTATCGAATTCCGCCGCCAGCGCCTTCCCCTTGGCCAAGTCACGTCCACCGACTAGGATCTCGCCATCGCAAGAAGACTTCCAGAGTTCGGAGGCAACGATTCTCCCAGTCGCACCATAGCCACCCACAATGCCGAAAGTGACGGCTCGACTCATGGCTCAAGCCCCACCGCATCCAACTCAGAGCCCTTCCTCTTCCAGAAATTTCTCCACTTCCAGCGCGGCCATGCAGCCTGAACCAGCGGCGGTGATGGCTTGGCGATAGCGGCGGTCCTGCACGTCGCCGCATGCGAACACGCCGGGCACTTTCGTAAAGACATTCTTGTGCGTAATCAGGTATCCATCCGCGTCGGTTTCGAGTTGGCCTTGGAATATCTTCGCGTTCGGGATGTGGCCAATCCCAAGAAACATCGCGCTCGCAGGCAACTCCCAACTTTCGCCACTCTTCAGATTGCGCAGCCGCAGGCCGGTGACTTCTTTCTTGCTGACATCGAGAACGTCGTCCACCACGGTGTCGGTAAGAAATGCGATCTTGGGATTAGCGCGGGCGCGATCCAGCATGATTTTCGAAGCGCGAAACTGCTCGCGGCGATGGATGAGTGTCACTTTGCTCGCAAAGCGCGTCAGAAAGATCGCTTCTTCCATGGCCGAGTCGCCGCCGCCAATCACGGCGATTTCCTTGCCCGAAAAGAAGAAGCCATCGCACGTGGCGCAGGATGAAACTCCGTGTCCAATCAGCGCGTGTTCGTTCGGCAAACCAAGCCAGCGCGCGGAAGCTCCACTGGCGATGATCAGCGTGCGCGTGTAAATCGTTTCTTTGCCGACGGTCAACTCGAACGGTTGTTTGCTCAGATGCTTGCTCAAATCGGCTCCGACCACGTGGCCGATGCGATAGTCGGCGCCGAAGCGCGCCGCCTGCTGCCGCATGTTCTCGATCAACTCTGGTCCCTGGATGCCCTCGGGAAAGCCGGGGAAATTCTCCACCAGCGTGGTCATCGACAATTGTCCGCCCGGCTCATGGCCTTCGATCACGAGCGGCTTGAGATTGGCGCGGGCGCTGTATAGGGCGGCGGTGTGACCGGCGCATCCGGAGCCCATGATCACAACATTGCGTATATCCATAGAAGTGTAGGAACCGTCTTAAAGGAATTATGCTAGTAGTTAGATTCCGAAAAACAAATTTCGCTCCAAGCCGCAATCCAACGATATAACCTACGGATTCTTCTTGCTGCCTGCCCCCGTCTTGCCCGGAGTTCCAGTTGCGGTTCCCACTCCCAGCCGAGCCAATTCCTGGGGTACCATCTTGCGTGCACCCAGAGCATCGCGATAGCGCTCCATAATCGACGAGGCGGCGCGGAAGATCGGTTCATACGCGCTCTGATCCGTTGCTGGGGTTCCCTCTTCTCCTGAACATCGCGCCAGCGCCACCGACGCCTTGCCAAAGCGCTCCAGTTTCACGCGCGAAACCGGAGTACTGGTCGATAACATTGCGCTCGCCGAAGTAACCGTCGAAGCACTGTCCTCGATCGAAATCTGGATCACGTCTTTGGGATCGCGCACGCGCAGCACCAGCGTCTCCACCATATTCTTCGAATCCACGCTGAACGAATATTGCACATTGCTGAACGGCGTAGTGCCGGGGAACTCGCGCCGAACCCTCACCCAGTCAGCCGTCGCGGCCGCACCGGGCGGTAAGGGTTGCATGCCCGGAATCGGAGTGTTCGGGTCGAGCGTCGAATGCCCGCGAGCCACTTCATAATCCTTGTCGAATGCCGGCTTTCCCGGCACTGTGGCCAGCGCCGACGACAATTGCTTTTGCTCGTCGGCCGACGGTGCGCACACGTTGATGACGTTTACTTTCACTGGAGGCTGCTGGGCGGGCGCGGGCGCGGCCATTACCAGCGTCAGGATCAGAATTTTGTGAGGGAACACGGCGAAATTGTATCAGGGGAACGGAGAGGTTAGAGGTTCGAGGTCAGATTTCAGAGGTGAAAACCCTACACGTGGCGGCAGTTCGACAGGAGTTACCCTCTGCAATCTGACCTCTGACTTCTGCAATCCTACTTCTGCAATCCTAGTCGGCGGCTCCGGAATCAGCCTCGATGGCGCCATGCCGGCGCAGCAACTGCGGCAAATTCTGCGAAAACGCCGAACGCGGCAGCACCATGTCACAGCCCACTTCGTGCGCCTTCTGCTTCAAGTCGCCCTGAACGTGCGATAGGAATCCTATGATCGACGTCCCCTTCTTCAGCTTGCTTTTCAGTTTCGGGATCAGCGTCAACGGCTTGGCATTGGCATTGTTCAAGTCGAAGATGATCAGAGAAGGCTTTTCTTCGCCATTACTCTTCATGCGCTCGGTGAGTTCCTTTTCGTTCTTCACGAACTCCACCTTCACGTTCATCTTTTGCCCTGTGGCTTGAATCTTACTCAGGAAGAACAAGTCTTCGACAAAGGCGAAGACGCGCGAAGCCGCATCCTCTCGTGGTGCGGGCAGAGGCTCGGGATCAACCACCGGGTAGGACGCGGAAAACCCGGGCCGTCGCGGTCCCCGGTTACTGTTGCCATTGTCGCCGCCCAGATTGGCGCGGTAGCTGTGATCCATGGGAGCGGTAAAAATGCCCTGATGCTCCTGGCGGTCGCGACCCATCGGGCCACCCGCGCCTCGTCTCGGCGGACGCCGTCCACGGCGTCGTTTGTGTTTTCCTCCTCCTGCGGAGGAATGTCCGGGTCCTGCATTCATATTTTTCTCTTGTCAATCATTAGAAGGTAATCGTTCGAAGCTATTCGTCTTAGAAGTTACGCCCCAGAATCTAATCCACGGCCCAGAGCCCAGATCAAAGATCACAGATCACAGGCCTGATTGTTCCGTCTTCCCTTTGCGATGGGCACGTTAGCCAGGTACTCGAAAACGTGTGACGCAACGCGTGGCCTATAAATCGGCTACCGGCAGACCAAACCCCACATCGGCTGGATGCTATTTGAGAACGATGCTCAAACTATCGATGTCCAAACTGTCGTTGTTCAAACTTTGGTTCAAACTTGGTTCAAACTTTGATTCAAACCAGGCGCCCGGAGTTTTACTTGGCGCAAACGGCCAGCCTGGAAGCATGGCCATTGGGAACACTGTTGATGTTACTCGTGAAACCGCCGACTGCGCAAGGGGGAATGCCTAAGTTTTCCACATGGACCATTACCAAAGTGGGCCTCCGACCCGCCCCTGCGAAGGCGCCTCAGCCGGTTTGTAAATCCGGCCTTCCCTCCGCAGATTCGCGTGAAGTTCCGCCGTGGTAGCGCCGATATAACAGATGTGAAACCGGTCCCTGCCAAAGTCCCTGTGAAAGAGAAAACCTCTGCCTCGCCCTCGCTTGCGTTGCCGGGGCAGCGCTTCGTTGTCCGCCAGCCAATTCTTGACCGTTCCCAGAACGTGTTCGGATACGAGATTCTTTTTCGAAACGGCGTCGAGGACTACTTCAACGCCGATCCGGATCTTGCCGCCCGCTCCACGCTCGATAGCTCCCTGCTCTTCGGTATCAACACCCTTTGTGCTAACCGCCTCGCCTTCATGAATTGCACCCGTGAGGTCCTCTTCAAAGATCTGCTCACGTTGCTGCCCCCCACCCAGGTCGTGGCCGAGATCCTGGAGACGGTTGAGCCCGAAGACCGCGTCATCGCCGCCTGCAAGCGGCTGAAAGCGGCTGGCTATCTCATTGCGCTCGATGACTTCGCGCCCAACGATCCGCGCCTTCCGCTTTGCGAATTTGCCGACATCATCAAAGTCGATATCCGTGCAACCAGCCCGCAGGAACGAGTTGGCATGATGCGCCGGTTTGCCTCCCCGAAGTGCAAAATGCTCGCGGAAAAACTGGAAACGCCCCACGAGTTTCAGCAGGCCCGCGACATGGGATTCGTCTATTTCCAGGGATACTTCTTCTGTCGTCCCGAACTCGTCATCGGCCGCGAAGTTCCTGCCAGCCGCCTGCACTATGTTCGGCTGCTCGAAATGGTCTCCCGAAGAGAGCTCGATATGCGGGAACTTGAGAAGTTGCTCAAACAGGAAGCCTCCATTTCTTACCGCTTGCTCCGCTATCTGAATTCTCCAATCTTTGGATTTGCCCTCGAGATCACGTCGATCCGCCATGCCATGGCCGTTCTTGGCGAACGCGAACTGCGGCGTTGGATCCGGCTCATCGTTACCGTGGGCGCCGCCGAGCAGAAGTGCAGCGAACTGGTGTTGATGGGATTGGCCCGTGCCCGTTTTTGCGAACTGCTCTCCGACCAGATGCGATCAGACTCTGACTTGTTTCTCATGGGGCTGCTCTCCATCATGGACGCCATCCTGGAGGTGAGCATGGATGTGCTCCTGGAACAATTGCCCGTGGACCATGACACCAAGGCCGCGCTGCTCGGCCAGAAAAGCAGCCTCCGGCCCCTGTATCAACTCATGCTGGCCCAGGAGTCCGGGGAGTGGCTGCAGTCGAGTGAACTCGCCAAACAACTTAAGCTACCCGATGAAAAAGTTGCCTCAGCCTGGTTTGAGGCCCTGCAGTGGGCGCAGGAAGCAACCAGCGGAGCGTGAGACCGGAGAACGAGGTCACAGGTAAGAGGTAATATTGCAGAGGTAAAAGGCCCGTTGCGCATTTGGTTTTACCTCTGCAATCTGACCTCTCACCTCTACAATTACTCCTACGGCACCTCGATCAGCTCCATCTTGCCGTCCCGTGTCCGGTGCAGCACCATCACCTTGCCCTTGGGATCGCGGAAGACGAAAACATCTTTGTCGCGGAAGTGCGCTTCTTTGATCGCTTCTTCCAAGGTCATCGGGCGCAGCGCCACCGAATCCCTGGCATGCACCAAATGCACTTCGGTGGTCCGCGCCACCGCCGGAAATTTATGAACGAGAACGGAAAATGTAGTATTCTCCGCCAGTCCAAGCGCCGCTTCTATGTTGTCTGCCGGCGACTGGCCATCAAACTTCTTGACCGCCTTGCGCTTCTTGCTCAGCCACTTGGTCTTATGTTTGAGCGCCTGCTTCTGCAGGTGGTCGAGAGCTTCGCTGACGGCCGACGCCATGTCAGTGGTCTGCGCCATCCCCACAATCGGGCCGTTGGGCGGGTCGATCGTGATTTCGGCTTTGTGCCGGCGCTTTTCCACGGCCAGAATCACCTTGGTTTCGAATCGGTCACCTAAAATTTTGCGGATCTTATTAAGGCCGGTTTCAACTTCCTTGCGGATGGTGGGAGTGATTTCGTATTTCCTCGCGGTATATTCCACGTTCATTAAGCAGCCTCCAACAAGGTCAGAGGTGAGAGGTCAGATTGCAGAGGTGAAACCTTCATGCTCGTAGCGATCGGGTTCATCTCTGCAATCTGACCTCTCACCTCTGCAATTACTTCTTCACCCTTCTTTGGTGCGTACTCGGAATCTTCATATCTTCCCGATATTTCGCCACCGTTCGGCGAGTCACCTGGATGCCTTGCGATTGCAGAATGCGGGTGATCTGTTCGTCGGTCAGCGGGCGGCTGGGATCTTCTTCTTCGATCAGCTTCTTGACGCGGCGTTTCAAAATCAGGAGCGAGGTGCCGCCGCCCTCCGGCCCTTGCACACTCTCCGAGAAGAAATAGCGCAACTCGAACACGCCCTGCGGTGTGTGGACGTATTTATTGGCGACCGCGCGGCTGACGGTAGAAGGATGGACACCGATCTCTTCCGCCACTTCCTTGATCATCATCGGCTTCAATTGATCGATTCCCCGTTCCAGAAAATCCTGCTGGCGCGCCACGATCGAGTAACAGACTTTGGTGATCGTCTGCTTGCGTTGTTCGATGTTCTTGATGAGCTGGATCGCGGACTTGTAGCGATCCTTGACGTAGTTACGCGTGTCGCGGTCGTTGCCCTCGCGGCTCAGCAGACGTTTGTAGGCGGGATTCAAGCGCAACTGCGGCATGTCCTCGTCATTCATGATGATCAGCCATTCGTCGCCATGCTTCACGAAAGCGACATCCGGCTCAATCAGCCGCGCCGGAACTTTGTTGTAGCGCAAACCCGGCCGCGGATCCAGCGTGCGGACATAATCGAGCGCCGCCTGCACCGCCTCCACCGGACGCCCGATGGCGCGGGCTATCTCTTTGAATTGCTTTAGAGTTACCGCCCGCAAGTGCTGATCGACGACGGCAATCGCGTCCTTCACCACTTGCTCGGTCAGGGCATTGCCGTTCGGATGCAGGTGCAATTGCTCCAGATGGTAGCGCAACTGATAGAGCAGGCATTCGCGCAGGTCGCGACAGGCGATACCCGGCGGATCGAACTGGCGCACAACTTCCAGCGCTTCGTGCAGATCGGCAACCGTGAAGTGCACATCGAATTGCAAATCCGGAATCCGCGCGGGCGCGGCCGCTGCTCCCATGGGGGTCTCGTGGCTCGCCGCGCTCGGCGCCCGAACCTCGGTTGCCTGAACCTCGCTTGCCTGAACCTCGGCCGCTGTCTCGGAGTGAACATCTGGCGCAATATCCTGCGCCGCCAGGGACCCGGCTTCAGCGCCTTCCGTCGTCAGTTGCGAAAGCCCGGCGTCCTCTCCAGCGAGGTTCTCCAGCCCAAAAACAGAAGTATCAAGCTCCGACGCAGTAAGATGCGATGCAGCAAGCTCAGATGCATCGAGGTCGGAGGTTTCCGGCGGCTCTGTGGCGACAGCAAGTCCCAACGCCTCCGCTTCGCCAACAATCTTGGCCGCCACTTCCACATCGGCCTCGGGAGCCGCGACCGGAGCGATTCCCAGCAGTTCCTCGTCACTGGCAATCAGATACCCTTCTTCGTTCAGGTTCCCAATGATCAGCTCAGCCGCCTGATGCACGGGCGGCCGCACAGAAATCGCGCCTAGTTGCCATAGCAGGTGGTCGCTCAAGTTCCCCGGCTTCGACAGGAAGTTCTCGAATGAAGGCTTCTCGATCTCTTCCATCTCTCCCGAACTGCGGTAACCGGGATCCAGATAGTCCTGGAAGAACGAGCCAAAATCGATTTCCTCGAAGGGATCCTTCTTCTCATCCGCGATGGCCGGCGCCTCTTCCGAGGTCGCCTTGGCGGCTAGCCGGTCGCGTTCTTCCTCCTGGCGTCCCACATCATCGAGCAACGGGACGGCGTCTTCCAGTTCTTCCAGCACCGGATTCTCGACCATCTCGGCATTGATCATGTCCTTGAGTTCGAGCTTGTTGAGCGCGAGCACCGACACCATCTGCACGAGCCCCGGCGTTAGAATCTGCCGCTGGGACAACTTGACGTTCAGTTTGTGCTGAAGCAGCACCATCTCTCCCTAAAAGAAGTTCTCAGTTCCCAGTTCTCAGTTCTCAGTCAACCCGCCGCCCTTAACTACCCAGCACATCGGGAGGTGGAAAGATTAGCTTCTCACGCACCGAGGTAGACCGTGCGGGCACGAAAGGTCAGGGGGGCCAAGCCTTGGTAACTTGAAGCAGTTCCCAGTTCTCAGTTCCCAGTTCCCAGTTCTCAGTAAAGCCATTTGCGCAGTTCAGGTTTTACTGAGAACTGAGAACCGGGAACTGGGAACTCACACTTGAGAACTCACACTAGTGAAAAGCTTTCCCCCAAATAAACCCGCCGTACCTCCGGGTCACTCCCCAATTCCTCCGGCGTACCCGAGCGGAAGATCCGCCCCTCGTTAATGATGTACGCACGATCCACCACCGACAAAGTCTCGCGGACGTTATGGTCCGTGACCAGGATTCCAATCCCGCTGGCCCGCAGATCTGAAATGATCTTCTGTAAATCCAAAACCGCAATCGGGTCGATACCCGAGAACGGTTCATCCAGCAAAATAAACGTGGGGTTGATGCAAAGCGATCGTGCAATTTCCACTCGCCGCCGCTCCCCGCCCGACAGCGCATACCCCTTATTTTGCCGAATATGCTCCAGCCCGAGCTGATCAATCAGCTTCTCCGCCTTTTCCCGCCGTTCATGCCAGGAAATCGGCTGAACTTCTAGAACGGCGAGGATGTTCTCCTCGACTGTCAGCTTTCGAAAAATCGAGGCTTCCTGAGGGAGATAGCTGATGCCGTACTGGCGCGCCCGTAAGTACATGGGAACGCTAGTGATATCTTCGTCGTCGTACAATACTCTGCCAGTGTCGGGAGGAATCAGACCTACGATTGCATAAAAGGAAGTGGTTTTTCCGGCACCATTTGGTCCCAGAAGGCCCACGACCTCGCCCTGCAGAACCTGAAGACTTACTCCGTTCACTACGCGTCGGCGACGATAGGATTTGCCAATTTCGTCGGTAGCCAACGTATGCATTTATCGTGCCACTTGCGTCCGCGTGACCGCCGGGGACGTTTCCCTTCCTTCCACGAGCACCCTATCATCGTGTCTGTAGAAAGTCAACGAATTGCCCGTGGTTTTGCCTTGTTCGGCATCAAAAATGCTGGGAGGTCCGCCCGTCAGGACGAACTTGTCGTCCGCCGAGGTGTATACCAATCGGTCGCCCGTCGCATGCCGCGTCGGCTGCTTGATCACAACTCCATGTTCGGCGATGATTCGGTCCACTTGCCCGGGCATTGACGGATTCGTCCCCTCTTTCGACTGGCTCCGCGGCAGCAGAAACACCGTCATCTGCTCTCCCGTCATGGTCGCGTCGCCAGACTTAGTCGTGACTCCGCCGTCCAGAAAAACTCTCCGCTCTAAATCGGCATAGTTCAGGCGCGCTGACGTCACGTGAACCGGGGTCACCTTTCCCGTCTTGTCCACTTGCACCAGCACGGTCGAAACCGGTTGGGTTTGATCTTGTGTGGGAGCCAGGCCGTGAGCAAAAAGCGTTCGATGGTCGCGATCAAATTGCAGAATCGGAGCCTCCACTACGTTAGCGTCTTGCCACAAGCGGGCATCGCCGGTATATATCGCAATCGCCGACGACGATGACGATGATGATGCCCGATGTTCCGTCATGCTGCGGCTGGTCACGTGGATCGGGTCGGAAGAGGCGAGCATAGCTCCATCCGGCTGCGCCTTCAGATCGGAGTACGTGCTCTTGACATTGCCCTCGGCAAAAGCGTCGCCAGTCGCCCGGTTCATGCGAATCGTCTGGGACGTTGTCGTCATGCCGGTGTCCACCACCCGTGGCGATCCGTTCAGTACCAGCATCTGATCGGCAGTCGTGTACTCGCCCCGCTCCGCCCAAGCCTTCTGCGTGCCCGCCACGTAAGCAAGGTCGCCGGTTTGCGTGATCGACCGAACTCCCCCCTCGGGCAGAAAGACGACATCAAGCATCCGGCTGGTCGATACCCGGTCGGGCTGAGCGGAAGCACCGGCTTTGTGTCCGGCCTTACTGGCGTCAATCAAGCCGCTGACGATCATCGCATCCGGTTCTCCATGCAGCGTCGCCAGGCGATTCTTGTCAGTGAATGTCGCTGCGAACTTGGCGGCCGTAACCACCGTCTTCTGATTCGCGCCCGGCTGCGTGATAACAATCTGCGGAGGTCCGCTCGTCTCGGCATGCTCCAGCAGGCGGCCGTCCCTCACGATGAAGTCCATCACCGGCGCGGTCATCTCAACGTCTTGTGCGCTTCCTTTCGCCGGCGTCGCCACCGCAACCAGCGTCCCGCTCTGACTGTTCTTCTGGCTCAAGCGCACGCCATCTTCGGCGTGAACCGTCTTCAGTATCTGCTCCCCGGCAAAATGCAGGGTCGCCCGCCCTGCGGCAGCGTTGGCAGGTTGCGTTCCTTCGGTAGCCAGCTGCACGTTGCCTATGAGAATGGCCGTGGTAAGTAGATTCCGTGTTCCTGTCAAAAACAATTCGGCGCGATCGGAACGCTCATGCGTTTCCGAGTTGGACATCCTCGAGTTGGACGCTGTCGAGCTGGTGGTTTTCGCGTTGGATGAAGATGACGCCCGGCCATGAATCTCGCTCCGCACATCGCCCTCGGCAACAATGTGGTCAACCGTATTGTCTTCGCGCAGAAAAAACGTCGCCTGGTCGGACCATGCTTCCTGCTGCTCCCGGCTCATGTGCACCGTGGTGAGAAACACCTGATGAGGCTGCTTCGTAATTACGCCGCGATCCGCATCAAGATGTACCGGCTGTGGCCGGTTGACCGTCATTACCACCGCTGACAGCAAGTTCATCGTGCCCGTCTTGGCGACATATTTAATGCCCACCGCCGAACCGTGTGCCTGCGGCGTCTGAAATTCGACCTTGCCCGTCGCCGAAGCGTCTCCCGTATTCTTGTTGAATACCAGGTCATCGGTTTCAAGGTGAAGCGGTTCTTTAATTTGCTCCGGAGGCGACTGGTCCGCATGGCGCATTCCCTCAGGATTCGCTTCCAGGTCAATCAGCACCCTGCCCTTGCCGCTCACATTGCCCGAGCCCGGATCGTACTCGAACTCATCCCCGGTAATGCGGTCGAAGCGGCTGGCGTCCTTGCCGTAGACAATGATCTTGACGTCGTGCAGGTCAGCTCGTCCACCCTCTTTGAATTGAACCGCTTTGGAAGCGCTCACCGTAAACTGGGTGCGGCCTTGCTCCGACTTGGAGATCGAAAAGCCCTCGGCCGTCTGCTGAATGTCCAATCCAAGTTTGGCGGGAATAGTATGGACGGCCTTGCGCAAACTCCATTGCGCATAGAAATACATGCCCGCAACGGTCGCAATCATCAGAATCGCGCCCAGGGCGAACCAGTGGCGCAGCCGTGAAACGGAAGAGGCCATCAGAGGTTAGTGTAACTCGCGGAGCGTACTCGATCCGACTCGCGTTAGCAGATCAGTGATTGCTCAAGGCTTCCCGTATTCTCTTCAAGTTTTCTGCCACGCTATGGGTTGTGGTGTCGATTAGAATGTGCGGGCGATCCCAAGGCTCGTATTCTCTGGAAACGACTTCTTGCCAGGTTGGAAGCCTCAACCCTTCAATGTCGGAGACTCGCGTCTCCACACGAAGCTGATGCTGTTCAGGATGAGAACACACCGCCTCGACTTCAACCGCGTTTACGTGTGCCCGATTCGCGACTCCGATCCAGGCATCGCGGGTGATTTGAAGCGGATTGACTGAGTCCGCTACCACGGTTAGGCCAAGACGAAGATTATCCTCAGCGACCGCATAGCCGACGCGATACCCAGCGTCATTGAGAGGCTGCTCGACCGCTCCTGAATCCCGGATAGCTTGCTCAATCGAATCGATGCGCAAATACACTGCCCCAAGCTGACGAGCCAACTCCCGTGCGACGGTCGTTTTCCCAGTACCGGAAAGGCCGCCAAAAATAATTAACATTGGCTGCAACTTGTCTCGTGGTGCCGCACTTCCGCCATCCATGTAATCGCGCTATGTGTAATCGCGCTATGTACGCCAGCGACTTTAGGGTTCTACCCGCGCCGCACCAGCGTCCCGGCCAGCAGATCGTGCAGTCCCTGTTTGCGCTCTGTGAACCCGACCATAATGTAGCCGATGCACAGAACCATCGCCGAAAGCCACTTCGCAAAATGCCTGCCCGTCGCGCGTTCAAAGGAAATTCGGTTGCCGTTGAGGTCGGTGACTTTCATCCCAAATATCATCTTGCCGAGCGTCGCCTGGTACGACGAGCTTTCCATGAAAGCCTCATACAACCACGACCCAAAAAGCGTTGCGATAAGCGTAACCCCACCCCCAAAAAGCGCGAGCCCAACCGGATGGACGCCGCTCATCATTCCGGCCAGCCCAAGGCCACCGAAAAGCAGGTGAATCGGAGACACCACCACCCGCACAATCAGGCCGTCGATGATGGCCGCCACCACGCGAATCCAGAACCCTCCATAGCGCACTCCTGCAACCGGCGCAACCGCCGTATACGACGTGGCCGCGTAGGACGACCCGGGGCTGGGCGCAAAGGTGGACGAAGCTAATCCGGGCGATGACGAAACTGGCGCCGGACTCGTGGGCGCTCCACAGCGATTACAAAACTGAGCGCCGGCAGCATTCTGCGCGCCGCACTTGTTGCAAAAGAAGGTTCCGTTCATGACCCGGCACTATAAAGACAGACAGGCTTCTTGTCAAAGCCGTGAAACGTAGGGACAGCCGCCCTCGGCAGTCCAGCCGAGCGCACCGGGGCCCCCGACAAGCCCGGTGTTGGCTTGACGGGGTGGAGTAGCTCGGCAGTCGCTCCGGCTCACCGCGCCCGCACCACGTCGCGCAAAGTCAGCTCCAAGCCGCCGAACTCAGGATGGTCGTTCATGCCGAGCGAGTACGCAATGTCCAGGCGGTCTCCAGCCAGCAGTTGCAGGCGGTCGCAGGATTCCTTGAGGCCCCATCCCATCGCCTTGAACCCGATGTTGTCGCGCCAGGATGGCGAGGATTGTGTGGTGGCGGCGCTTTGCCCCGCAAGGACGGGGCGAAGCCCCGTCACCACACTGCCATCGTGTTTCGGGATCGCCGCAGCGTCAGGATGGCACCGCGGAGTGAAGTCCTGCGCCGCACCCATCCCATTAACAGCTGAAGCCACCCGCAGCCGCACATGCTTGTCTTTCACCGCCTGCGGAGGCGCCATCAGCCGCACCGCCCGAGCCGCGAAAACGGGTTCGCGATTTTCCATTCCAAAAGGCTCCAGCAAAACGAGCGCCTGGTAAAGTTCAGGAGTAACGTCGCCGAGTGGAAGCTCTCGATCGCACTCCAGCTGCGGTTCGAAATCGGCCGGAGTAAGCCGGGCGCGCGCGTAGCTGTCCAGATGCGCTCGCAGTTTCTCCACGTTGGCGCTCGGCAGCGCGAAGCCAACCGCATGCGCGTGTCCGCCGTAGCGGGAAAACAGATCGGAGCACGCTTCGATCGCATGCAGCAGATGAAACGCCGGAATCGATCGTCCCGAGCCGTGGGCTTCGTCTCCGTCACGCGAGATCACGAGCGCTGGCCGCCCGTGGCGTTCCACTACCCTTGACGCGGTAATGCCAATCACCCCGCGATGCCAACCGTCGCCATCCACCACCACACAATACGCTTCGCGTAACGCCGGCTCCTCTTCCAGCCGGTGCTCGATGCTATCCATGATGCGCCGCTCTTCTTCCTGGCGCTCGGCGTTGAGATGATCAAGCCGGCCGGCAATCTTCCGGGCACGTTCCATGTCTTTCTCATTAAAAAGATCCACCACGTCGCGCGCCACATCCATGCGCCCGGCAGCGTTCAGGCGAGGTGCGACGCGGAAGGCGACTTCGGTCGCCGTCAGCGCCCGCCCATCTCCAAGTTTCGCCACTTCAAGCAAAGCCCTCAGCCCGACGTTGACCGGAGAACGCAACCCCTGCAAGCCCAGCTTCGCGAACACCCGATTCTCGCCCAGCAACGGAACAGCATCGGCGATGGTCGCAATCGCCACAACTTTCATGAACGACATCAGCATCCGCGTCTGATCTTTCGCGTCGAGCCGGCGCTGCATCAGTCCCTGAGCCAGCTTGAACGCCACACCCGCGCCGCATAAATGTTTGCAGGGATAATCGCATCCCTCTTGATTTGGATTGATAACTACCAGCGCCCGCGGAACTCCGTCCATCCCCGGCAGGTGATGGTCCGTAACGATCAGATCGACTCCGCTACGCCGTGCGGCTTCGACGGCGGCGAAGGCGCGGATGCCTGTGTCAACGCTGATGATCAGCCGCACGCCCTCGGCAGCGGCGCGCTCAATCACCTCGTCGCGCATGCCATAGCCTTCGCGAATGCGATGCGGCACATGAAAGTCAGCCGCTCCGCCGCAAAGTTCGATGGCCGTCTTGAGAATCACGATCGCCGTGGTGCCGTCCACATCGTAGTCGCCGTAAATCAGAACTTTCTCTTTGCGCTCCAACGCCGCGTCCAGCCGATCGAGAGCAACTTTCATGCCGCTCATCCGCAGCGGGTCGTGCAGGTCTCCCAATTCCGGCGAAAGAAAACGGGCGGCAGCCTCCGGTTCAACGATCCCGCGCTGGACCAGCAGATCAGTGAGCACGGGTAAAGCAGCAGGGGAGATTCTCAGTTTGGAATCCCGCAGCGCGGCAGCGAGCACCACGGCCCCAGGAGAATTCACCGGATTGGAGATCCATCGCATTTGGCAGTCTTTGAATTGACAGTCTTGAATTAATCGTCTTGATTTGACGAGTCTACGAGAAAAACCAGATTACCAGCCCGCCCATCGCCAGAAGTATGCGGCCAAAAGTGTGCAAACTGGCGTTATTCACGAATACACCCGGATTGCCGATGGACATGACGGGAGTCGTGCGATGACTGTGGCAACGAACACGACCACGACCAAAGCAGCGGAGCCTGTCAAATTGCCAACCGAATTTCAGTGGGATCCCGACAGTATTCCGCCCTTCCCGGCGATCGCGCTGAAAGCGCTGAAACTCATGTCCGGTACGGACACGTCCTTGCTTGAACTCTGCAACCTGATCCGCGGTGATCCCGCATTTTCGACCGCGGTTCTAAGGATCGCCAATTCTCCCCTGGTTGCTTTTTCCAAGAATGTCACCAGCGTGCTCCAGGCATCGATGCTGCTCGGCTTCCTGCGCCTGAGGAGGATAGTAATCACGGTCGGTCTGAAAGCCTATTTCGGAAGCTCGTTCAGCCCGCTCAAAACGTCGTGCTGGCATCACACTCTCGCCTCCGCGCTCATCGCCGAGCGCAGCGCAAAGTGGAGCTTGTTGGACCAGGACTTGGCCTACACCGCAGGCATTCTGCATGACATCGGCAGGGTGGCTCTGATCACGGTCATGCCAGAGTCATACGGTCGCGTCATCGAACGCGGAGCAGACCAGCCCCAGGATCTTCTTCAGAGCGAACGTGAGTTGTGCGGAATCGATCACTGCCAGGCAGGACATTCGCTGGTAACGGCATGGAATCTTCCCGATGTGTTCCTCGACATCGCTGCGCGCCATCACGCTCCCGACCCACGCCTGTCGGGCACAGCGTCATTGCTCGCACCCAGCTGTGCGTTGGCGGATGCACTAGGGTTCGCAGTAGTCCTCTGCCGGTCGCCTCGCAGCTATGTCGAAATTCTCGCCGGGTTTCCCGAGCGGGCGCGACGGCGCTTCCCCGCCGATTCCGAAGAACTTGCAGCCAATATCGCAAACGAGATCAAAGTGATTGAGTCGGCGTAAGTTGAGGCGATTAGCGGGCGTCAGCCCGCTGCCGAAATCCTGAGCGAAGCGAAGGATCCGCTGAGGTCACACTTCCCGGGCGGGAACAAATTTTTCCGCAGCCTGCAAACAACTCCTACCGCTCCTCGTCCTGGTCCGGCTCATCGATCATGAATCCGCCGCCATCATCCGCCAGTTCGCGCAAGTGCTGATAATGCTCGTACCATTCGGTGCCGGCTTCGAAGACGAAGACGCATCCTTGATACGCCCATCCAAGCTGCACGAAGCCGGTCTTGCCAACATAGGTCTTCAGCCAGCGGCTTTCTTCCATATCTTCTTCACTTCTGTAATCGCTGTCGGCCAGCCGCTGCGAAAGGCGCTCCAGCTCTTCGCGGTCGAGCGTCCAGGAATGCATGGTCAGGAAAGGCGCGCCCGTGGATTTGGCCAGTTCCACAAAATCCTTCCAGCCATCCGGATTCTGCTCGGAGTCCCACAGCACGCTCGGAACCTCTTCGCACTCGACGTAGCCAAAGAACCGGCGCATCCCCAGCCCTTCAATGAAGGCCGTCATATCGTCTTTCATGCCCGTCAGGTCGTCTGCATGTGGAGACATGAGAATTTCATTATTGTACGGCTTGGACTAATCAGCCGCCAGTGTCCCGCGTCATTGGAAATGTGGCAGAATTTGTTCGCAATCGAACCGGGGAACAACGATCATGCTTTCGGTGAAGAATATTCCAGACATCCTCGCCATTCTTGGCCTCTGCCTTCTGGTGTCTCTCATTTCTCTGCTCGCACAGGCGCAGAACAAGCGCATCGTAATTGCCGCGAGCACGGTGCTTGACGGCAGGGGCCGCGTGCTGCACGACACTCGAATTGTGATCGAAGGCTCACAGATTGTGGCGGTGCTTCCGAAAGACGACCCGAAGGACGACCCGAAAGCCAATCCGGTCGATTACGACCTCCGCGGCCTGACCGTCCTCCCCGGCTGGATTGACGCGCACGTGCACATAACCTGGAGCTTCGGCCCGGACGGGAAAAATGCCGGCCAGGGAGGCACCGCGCAAGACGCCGCCTATGCCGCAGCCGCAAATGCATGGCTGACATTAATGGCGGGATTTACCACCATCCAAAGCGTCGGTTCGCCCGCCGACATTCCCTTGCGCGACGCAATCGCGAAGGGCTCGCTGCCCGGCCCGCGCATCCTGACGGCCGTCGACCCGCTTTTGGGACGAGGCGAACAGACCGGAACCCCGGATGAAATCCGAGCCTTCGTGCGGAAACAGAAGGAAGCCGGCGCGGATTTGATCAAAATCTACGCGTCGGGAGGAATGACCCGGGGCACAATGACGATGTCCCAGGAACAATTGAACGCTGCCTGCGATGAAGCAAAGAAACAGGGCTTGCGCACCCTCGTCCACGCCTACAGAGATGCTGTCCGGGCCGCAACTCTTGCTGGGTGTACGGAAGTCGAGCACGGATTGGGGGCCTCTGATGACGATCTGAGATTGATGGCCGAACGCGGGACCTATCTTGATCCGCAAGCCGGGTTGCTGCTTGACACATATCTCCGGTACAAGGACAAGTATCTCGCCCCACCCTACTACACGGAAGAGGGCTTTGCGGCGATGAAAGGGCTCATCCCGGCACACCAGGAATTCATTCAACGTGCGGCGCGCATTCCGGGACTGAAAATTGTTTACGGCACCGACGCCGTGGCGGGCGCTCACGGTCGCAATGCGGAAGATTTTATTTATCGTGTACTTGATTGCGGAGTCGACCCCATGGCGGCGATGGTCTCCGCTAACTCACTGGGAGCGGAAGCTCTTGGCCTGGCCGATCGGATCGGCTCAATTGCGCCCGGCCTGCAAGCGGACATAATCGCGCTCGATGGCGATCCTCTGCAAGATATCACCGCTGTCCGGCGCGTCGTATTCGTGATGAAGGGCGGTGTGGTTTACAAAAACGCTGCTCGCGGCTCGACAAAACTGAACTAGGCCGCTCCGAGACCAACCGAGCCGGCCCTCCGCAACCTGCGTTGTGTTAAACTTTACGTTCACAAAAAGCGCGTTGATCATGCTGTTTTCTAAAGAATATGTGGGCTATCTGGCCCGCGAAGTTTCCAAAAAACTGGTGGCGAGCGGTCTCATCGAGACCAAGGCAATGTCCGCTCTTAATGAGAAGGTGCACGCCGCCCTGCTCGAAGAACTGGCGCTCGAAGACCGCATTAACGACGAGGTGCGCGTCATCCTCGAGGCTTACTCCGAGGAAATGCAGAAGAGCGGTGCCAATTACCAGGAAATGTTCCGTAAAGTGAAGACCGAGCTGGTGAAGAAATATAAAGCTGTTCTTTAATCTTGGAACTACAAGAATCTTGGAATTACGAGGACTCCCCGGAGGACTTCCCTGCCGTGCGCTTGAGCCGCGATAAAGTCAACAAACTCGCCCACGTGGTCACCGACGCCGTTGCCGAGTTGGATGAGGTGGACTTCATCGAGGACCGCAACACCATCCGCCTCGAAGTCCGCAAGATTCTTGAAGAACTCCTCATGCAGGAAGCCCGCATCGACCAGGCCGCGCGCCAGAAAATTGAGAGTCAGCGTCGCACTATCATCGAGGGCTCCGAGGAATGGTCGATCCTCTACCGCAAGTATTACAACGATGAAGTAAAAAAGCTGGGACTGTAAGTACCCAGCGGCCAGTTGCCAGTTGCCAGTACCCAGCCTCAGAATAGCAATCCGGACAGTGCCGCCGTTCTTTTACCCTTTTTCCTGGCGCAGTAGCTAACTGGCAACTGACTGCTGGCAACTGGTAACTGACTTCATGAACCGAATCGTCTTCGAATCCGTTGGCAAGATATTTCGCCATCGTCCCGCCCTGTTCAATTTGATCGGACGAGAACGGCGCGGCGAAACCGTCGCCTTGAAAGACGTTTCTTTCTCGGCAGCGCAAGCCGAGGTCCTGGCGCTGCTCGGACCGAACGGCAGCGGGAAAACTACCGCCCTCAAGCTCATCTCGACCATGCTCCTGCCCGATACTGGGTCGGTGCGAGTGGGCGGATTCGATGCCCGCCGCGAAGCCGGCGAAGTCCGGCGCCAGGTCGGAATCGCGGTCGCCGCCGAGCGCTCGTTCTTTCCCCGTCTCTCCGCTCGTGAGAACCTCGACTTCTTTGCCGCCCTCGACGAAGTCGCGCCCAGCGAGCGCCCGCAGAGGATCAAAGAAGTTCTCCGCGCTACCGGCCTCGAAGAGCAAGCCGACACCCTGGTCATGAAGTTCTCCAGCGGCATGTATCAGCGGCTGGGGATCGCGCGCGCGCTCGTCAAGCGCCCCAGCGTGCTCTTGCTTGACGAACCGACGCGCAGTCTCGACGCCGGCACTACGGCCCACTTCTGGACCACGATCCGTGCCCTGGCAAAGCAACAGACCACCGTTCTGATCGCGACCCACAACTTCGCGGAAGCAGCCGCCGTAGCGGATCGCGTGCTCCTGCTGCATCGTGGCGAATTGCTCGCCGATCGCTCCGTCGCCGACGGCGAAAGCGCAGAAGCGTTGCGCGCTTTCTACTTCCGCATGACCGGCGAAATCGATGAAACATTGGAAATTGGTAATTTGTAATTGGTAATTTGTAATTGGTAATCGTGTTTCGAATTTGTCACTACGATTGTCACTACGAAGTGTGCAAGCGTGAAATTACAAATTACAAATCGCAAATTACAAATTTCCTCGACCCTCGACAAGCTCCACGCCATCCTGCGCCGCGATCTACTGACTGCGATCCGCCACCGCAGCGGCTTCGTCGTAACTCTCGTCGGAGTATTCACCGAATTGGCCGCTTTTTATTTTCTCTCCCGCGCCATCGGTCCCGGCTTTCGACCCGATGGCGTCGCGTACTTCCCCTTCCTTCTGGTTGGCACCGGCGTCTACACTTTTTTCATAATGAGCGCGCAAGCCTTCCTGAGCGCCGTGCAGGAAGCACAGCAGACGGGAACATTGGAAGTGCTGATGACAACCTCGACCGCCCCGGCTGAACTCGTCATCCTCAGTTCCATTTCCGCTTTCTCCGGAAGCCTGGTCAATCTGCTGATCTATCTTTTCGCCGGAGTGGTAGTTTTCCGGGCATCGATCCACGCCAATTTATTCTCGTGCGTGGCGGTATTGATCTTTTCCCTGGCCATCGCCCTCGCCCTGGGGATCGCCGCGGCCACGCTTCAGGTCGCCTTCCAGAAGGGCTCGGCTCTTTTGTGGCTGCTCGGTTCCGGACTCTGGTTCTTGAGCGGAACCATGTTTCCGATCCAGAGTTTGCCCCGCCCGCTCGAACTCCTCGCGCGCGCAGTTCCTCTGACCTACGCGATCGAAGGCATGCGCCGGGCGCTGCTGGACGGGCAGTCCATGATGGCGATGGCTTCGACCCTAGCCGTCCTGGCCGGGTTTGCCGTGGTCCTGCTGCCGCTTGCGCTCGGCGGCCTGTCGCTCAGTTTGCGGCGGGCGAGGCAAAATGGAACGCTGTCATTTTATTGAGAATGCCGATTTCCGTTCGTCGGATTGCAACCATGTCATTATTGGCACTCGGAAATCCGTGTAGTACACTGCGGTTACTCTGATCTCTTCCTGATGCTCGAAAATACTATTAGTGCGCCCCGTTTGAGTTGCAGCGCGGAACGCTCCGCTGTGCTCGCGGATATGATCGCAGATGTTTTGCGTGGCAGCGGTGGTTTGTTCGAGGGCGTGCCTCAGCCCCTGCGTTTGCCCATTCGAATGCCCAGGCAAATGCGCATGCGGATGCGCGTTCGAATGAAAGTCTCCGGGGAAAGCATGCTGCCCAGTCTTTGGCCGGGCGATGAGGTCGAAATCGCCAATTGCTCGCTCGACGACGTCCGGCCCGGCGAGATCGTGCTCGCACTGCGTGACGGCCGCCTCTTTCTGCATCGCCTCGTCGCAATCAAACCGAACGGCTTCATGCTGCGCGGTGATTCCGTACCTGGTCCTGATCCTCTCTACCCTACTGAAGCAGTGCTGGGCCGCCTCGTCCGTCGCGCTTCACGCCTTAAGTCGGGCGCGAACTGGTTGGGCTGGAAATGTTCTCGCGCAGTGGGAATGCTGCTCTGTCATTGCGCCGTGGCTCGCCGTCTTGCTCTGAGACTTCACAGCCGCCGAAGAGCATCGGCGCGCGAACTTCGATCCCCCGATCCCGCCGTCGATCTGACTTCCACAGAAGCAGGGGCCTGGTGATGGCCGAGCCTCGAAAAGTCGCGTGCGTCGAGATTGGAGGGATTCCGATTGCTCTCGCCACCTCCGACGAGCGGTTTCTCGATCTCCTGCGCCAACGTTATGACGGTTTCCTGAGTTCTTCGTCTCCCGAGTTTGAGCTTGAGTTTGACCTCATTCCCACCGGATCGGCTTCCGAGGACGACGTTCGGGTTCGCCACAATGTCAATGTCAACAATAACGATGACGAGTGGATACTCGAGCGCGGAGACTTCCGCGCCCGCTGGAACCCGCACACCGGGCGCGGCAGTGTACGGCAAAATCCCAATCCCTATTCTCTCGATTCGGTGATGCGTATTCTGCACAGCCTGATTCTGGCCGAGCGCGGCGGATTCCTGCTGCACGCCGCCAGTGCCATTTATGATGGCCGGGCCTATCTATTTTCCGGCGTATCGGGCGCGGGCAAGACCACTATGACACGCCTCGCGCCAGCCGGCATCACCCTGCTCACCGACGAAATTTCCTACCTGCGCCCCAGCGCCGATGGGTACTCGGCATTCGGCACTCCTTTCGCCGGAGAACTCGCCAAGGCCGGCGAGAACTGCAGCGCGCCCGTCTCCGCTCTTTTTTTTCTGGAGCAGGGTCCGGAGAACCGCATCGATGAATTGCCATCCGCGGAAGCTGTCCGAAGACTGATGCGCAATATCCTGTTTTTCGCCGAGGATCACCGCCTCGTGGAAAAGCTGCTCGCCACCGCGTGCGATTTTGTCGCCAGGGTTCCCATTCGCCGCCTGACGTTCTATCCTGATGCCAGGGTGTGGGACCTAATTCGGAATTTCAACCGGAATTTCGAACGGAACTTCGAACGTAACTTTGATCGCAACTTTCCGGGGGTGCCCGAGCATGCCTGAAAATTGCATTTACATTGCCCGCAGTTCTGCTATTGCCGCGCGCGCGCTGGCTGGCGAAATGATGGTCATGAACTCGGCCGATTCCACCTTCTTCACCCTGAACGAGGTCGCAACCGCCATCTTTCAGGCGGCCGACGGCCACACTCCTCTGCGGGATATCGTTCGCGACCGGGTCTGCGAACAATTTGATGTCGATCCCGACCAGGCCCAGGCCGATGCTGAGCAGTTCGTCACCGAGCTTTCCAGCCACGGAATTCTTGTGATGTCTAATCGACCGCTGTCGTCGGAGTCGATCCAGGCGCCGACCGGGGAGACACCCTGATGTCCCTGATGAGCGAGGTAGGCCAGAAAGCATTCAACCTCGGCGTGCCCCTCGCCGTGCACATGGATGTCACCTATCGCTGCAACGAGCGCTGTGTACATTGCTATCTCGATCACGACGACCACGGTGAGATGACGACTGCCGAAATTAAAGACACCCTCGATCAACTGGCCGAGGCCGGCGTTTTCTTTATCACTTTCAGCGGTGGCGAAGTTTTTATGCGCCGCGACTTCTTTGAGATTGTCGAACACGCGCGGCGTCTCCTGTTCAACGTCAAGATCAAGACCAACGCAGTCATGATTCACGAAGAGGAGGCGCGGAAAATTCGCGAACTCGCCGTAGACACCATCCAGATCAGCGTCTACTCGCACCGTCCCGAAGTGCACGATGCCATCACCAAGCTGCCGCACTCCTTCGAGCGCACCATTCAATCCATTCGTTTCCTGCGCGAGCAGGGGCTGCGAGTCACCATCGCAAATGTGCTGATGACCGTGAATTCTTCCGATCACATCGGTGTGCAAAAACTTGCCGCTGATCTCGGCGTACAGTACACGCTCGATCCCACGATCACGCCCATGATGGATGGCGACACATCCGTTCTCGCACTGCGTATTCCGGGAGAGGAACTCAAAGATGTTTTCCATAATCCGGCGCTGGTCGCGAACCAGGAAGAGTTCTGCGCTCCTCCCGAACCGCCCTCGGAGCAGGATCTTGAGGGTTACTCGTGCAGCGCGGGCCATTCTTTTTGCTACATCTCGCCCTACGGCGATGTCTTTCCCTGCGTGCAATTTCCCCTCCCCACGGGAAACATTCGTCAACAGAAGTTTTTGGATATCTGGAATTTTTCCCCGCAGATGAAAGAGGTTCGCTCCATCCAGGCCAAAGACCTGACCGTCTGCTCGTCGTGCTCGCACGTCGCCAGTTGTTCGCGTTGTCCTGGATTGGCATACATGGAAGGAAGTATGCGAGGCCCCTCCACCGCGGATTGCGAAAAGTCGTTCTACCGGACGGGCGTGCCCACGGCGAACATGCTGCGGCAGGGCTTGTCGAAACCCCGCACCACTTCCGGCAATAGCGCACCGCTGATCCAGATTCGGCCGCTCGAGATTCGGCCAATCGAGATTCAGCCGATTGAGGTCCCCGTCTGATACGGAAATGCCGGTTACACGCCGCTTACAGAATATGCCCGGCCGCAGCTTGACTGCGTTTTAAATCAATGACCGCTTCCATGGTGGCCAGTTGCTCGAGGATGCTCTGCAAGGCAGCCCGAACCTCATGCGTCGCTTCATTGAACTTCAGCGCGGCTCCCATACCCATGTCCATGCGCACCACCTCACCTTCCATCGAAACGTTCGTGTGTTCGTGCGAGAAGGTGAGTTGCAACTGCGATCCGGGAAACAAGATGCCGCTGGTTTCAACATAGCAACCGCCCAGGCTCAGGTTGGTAACGATGCCAAGCAGCGGCTTTTCCAGGCTGTTTCCACTAATCTCTGCTGTGAGCCGTCCCCGCACCCGAGGATAGAGCCGGCGATTTTTCGGATTCGCTTGACTTCGCTTTTGCAGATACATGCGCTTGTCGGCTTCCGATAAGATCTTTTCCGCATCCATCCCATCTTCGGGATACACCGCCCTGCCCACGCTGAGCGATAGAATGTCCTCGTTGCAGATGTCCTTTCCCGCCTGTTGAGCGAGCTCTCGCATCTGTTCCGACTTGCGCACGGCAGCTTCGGGCGTGATTCCCAGGGCGATGACGACGAATTCGTCGCCGCCCATGCGCGCGACGTAATCGTACTCACGGCTGGTCTCCTTCAGAGAGTGCGCAAACAGTCGCAGTACGCGGTCTCCTTCCAGGTGCCCGAAACGGTCGTTGATCTGCTTGAAGCCGTCCATGTCGGCGACCATGACGGTCAGCGTCTTGTTATCGCGTTTGCAGCGCGCCATTTCGCGGTCGAGTTGCATAAATAGCGAGCGCGCGTTGGGCAGACCGGTAAGGTAATCGGTAACTGCCGAACTCTCCGCCTGTTCGTACTTCATCGCATTCTCGATGGCCAGCGCCATCTTGGAACTTACCGCCAGCAAAATGCGCAGGTGGTCCGAGGTAAAGAAATCCTTCTCCGCATGATACAAAGCGACCACGCCGACCACGCCCTGCAAGCCCTCGAGCGGAACCGCCAGCGCGGAGTTCAGCGTGCTGTACTTTGAGCTGTCGTTCAGATAGCCAGGCTCGACTGAGGGATTGCCATTCAGGATCGGTTTCAGGTTTTGCGCCACCCAACCCGAGAGCCCTTGTCCCATCGGAATGCGCAACGAAGCAAACAGCCGGAAGTTGTCGCCATTCACATACTCCGGCATAAGTTCATCGCCGTGGCGAACGTAAATGGCAATCGCATCGTAAGGCATCGCCCGGCGCAGCTTCACCGCGAATACCGAGAGCGTTTCTCCCAGACTGAGCGAAGCCCCCAGATCCTGGCTGAGTTCGAAAAGAGTCTGCGCTTCCTGACGCGCCGCCGCGATCGAGCTTAGGAAACTGCGCTCCGGCAATTGGCGCTGCCCTTGCGTCTCAAAACCGGCTGCCGGCTTTATGGCCGGCTCATTGTTCGCGTCCTGATCTTTGACTTCCGTCGATAATTTCTGCTTGCCCAGACTGTCCGTGCGTTGGTGGACCAGATGCTCCAGTTCCACGTATCTTCGTTCGAGCACCTTAACCACGTCCGGATCAAACGCCTTTCCCGATTCATCCACTAGCCGCGCCATCGCGTCGTGCAGCGGCAGCGCCCGCCGATATTGCCGATCCGATGCCAGCGCGTCCAAAAAATCGACCGCGGCCAGAATCCGGGCGCCAATCGGAATCTGCTTACCCTTCAGTCCCGCCGGATAACCCGTCCCGTCGAACTTTTCGTGATGGGCCCGTACGATGGGCACAACCGGGTAGGGAAATCGCACCCGTTCCAGAATCTCCGCTCCCACCAGCGGATGAATCTTCATTTTCTCGAATTCTTCCGGCGTCAGGCGGCCCGGCTTCGAAACGATGTGCTCAGGAATCGCCAGCTTTCCGATGTCATGCAGCAAGGCTGCGGCCTGCAGGGCTGCCATTTCGTCCGGTTCAACTCTGAGTTCCTTTCCCACCTCGACCGCGTAGACGCGAACTCTCTGCAAATGGTCGTGAGTCGTCTGATCCTTGGCCTCGATGGCGAGTGCCAGCGCCTCAATCGTGCGCATGTGCAAGTCGGCCATCTCTTCCACGTGCCGCTTCTCGTCTGACAACTTGCCCAGATAAGTGCGGTAGGAACGATAGATGAGGTACACCACCGGCAGCGTCAGTAACGAGGTTTGCCAATCCGTGAAACCGTGCAGCCACTTCATCATGCCGGCCACGCCCGCTCCCACCAGGTAGTATGGGAAGCTCCACAGGTAGCAGTCGGCCCAGATCCTTCGCATGGATCTGCGCTCGGTCAACGAGATGACGGCCGCCACCGGAAGGGTATTTGCCACAAAGTAAACCGATGCCGCCAGGAATAACGATGAGGAGGGGTTATTCGCCACGGTATGCGACATGCAGAGGCGGTAGACGGCGAAGGTCACCGCGATGGCGAGCGCTGTCGAGCAGACGTTGAAGACGACCTGAATTGGATTCGGACGATCGCCGTCAAGACACTGCACCACCACGGCCGCGCAGCCCAGCGCCATAGTTTCCGCCAAACTCAGTTCCATCACACCGAGCAGCAGAAATAGAAAGTTGACCGACATCGTCCCGGTAATGCCGGGCAGATTCACCTTGAGCCGCGACGCGGCCAGCGCAATTACCAGATAACAGAAAAATTTGAGCGGATTCTCGCTCCCGCCGCGCCACACCGAATAGGTCAGGACCGTCGTCCCGCAGAGCACCACCACGGCAATAAAAAAGCGTGGAGCCGCACTCATTTCCCTCCAGGATTGAGGGCGAGTTGTCATTTCGGGCGCACTCCTGCCGGGGGACCCCCGGGGCAAAATAGAGAGACTATTCATTGATAGCAGGCAGCGCACGGGCAGGAAAGGATTCGGGTATTTAGACGTAAACTTCCGTAACGCGAGCCCAGTGACTTTTCTGCTGTGCGTCGCCCCGCGAAGCGAGGGAGTCATAGCCCTTAAGCCATAGAAAAGAAAGCGCCAAGAAAGCGCCAGGAAATAGCCAACCGCCCTGCCGAGCCAGCCATGAACTTCTCGCCCCGCCGCATCGTATAACCATCATGTAACCTTCGATAACCAACAAAAAAAAGCGGGCAGGTTTGACTTGCCCCGACCTCGGGCCTAACATGAATGGCTCTCTCCCAGGAGTGTTCACCGGCATGATCGGCCAGACCATGATCGGCCAGACCGTCTCGCACTACCGTGTCCTTTCCCAATTGGGCGGCGGAGGGATGGGCGTTGTTTACGAAGCCGAGGACGTCAACCTTGGCCGCCACGTCGCACTCAAGTTCCTGCCTCCCGAGACGGAAAAAGATCCGCTTGCGCTGGAACGTTTTCAGCGCGAAGCGCGCGCGGCCTCCGCTCTGAACCATCCGAACATCTGCACCATCTACGAGGTTGGCGAAGACGGCGGACGCCACTTCATCGCCATGGAGTTGCTGGAAGGCGAGACGCTCAAAAAGCGGATCCACGACCAGCCCCCAGGCCAACCGATGGACCTTGAGCAACTGCTCATTCTCGGCACGCAAATCGCCGACGCGCTCGACGCCGCCCATGCCAAGGGAATCGTCCATCGCGACATCAAGCCTGCCAACATTTTCGTGACCACCCGCAACCAGGCCAAGATTCTCGATTTCGGACTGGCCAAGCATACCGGGAAACCTTCCGTCTATTCCGCCGCCACCCTCAGTTCGGCTGCGACCGTGGATAACCCCTTACTGACCAGCCCCGGATCGACCGTCGGCACCGTCATGTACATGTCTCCGGAGCAGGCGCGCGGCAAGGATCTCGACGCCCGCAGCGACCTGTTCTCTTTCGGTGCCGTGCTCTATGAGATGGCCACCGGTGCGGTGCCTTTCCGCGGCGACACTTCCGCCGTTATTTTCGACGCAATTCTGAATCGTCCCCCGGCGCCGCCGCTTCGCCTGAACCCCGACCTGCCTCTGCATTTTGAAGAAATCCTCAACAAGCTGCTCGAAAAAGACCGCGACTTGCGCTACCAGAGCGCGGCCGATGTGCGCTCCGATTTGAAGCGCCTCAAACGCGATTCGGAATCGGGCACCACGCTGGCCGCCACTTCCTCCAGTTCCTCCATCCGGAGCTCTTCGCTTGGCAAAGCAGCGGCGCCAGCTCGCAAGCTCCCCCTGTGGCTGATCCCGGCCCTGATCGTCGCCCTGGTCGCCGCCGGCATTGGCTTCGTGTTTCTCAAGCGCGGCCACGCCCTCACCGAAAAGGATTCGATCCTGATTACCGATTTTATAAACACCACCGCCGACCCCGTCTTCGATGGCGCTCTAAAAAAAGCGCTCGCCGTCGATCTCGAGCAATCCCCATATTTGAACGTCTACCCCGATCAGAAAATTCGTCAGACATTGCAGTTCATGGGCCGCAGCCCCGGCGACCGCATCACCACAGATGTCGGCCGCGAAATCTGCCAGCGCGATGGCATCAAGGCCATGCTCAACGGCAGCATCGATAGCGTCGGCGGCCAGTATGTCGTCACTCTGGAGGCCACCAACGCTTCTTCCGGCGATTCGCTCGGACGCCAGCAGGCTCAGGCCGACCGGAAAGAGGATGTGCTGAACGCGCTGCACGGCGCCGCCACCAAACTCCGCGGTCAACTGGGCGAGTCGTTGTCCATGGTCCAGAAATATGACATGTCTCTTTCCATGGCCACCACTTCGTCACTCGATGCGCTGAAAGCGCTGAGCCTCGGCGACGCCAAACACAACATGAGCGACGAACTGGCCGCGATTCCCGACTACCAGCGCGCCATCGAAATCGATCCCAATTTCGCCATGGCCTACGCCCGCCTCGGCGCCATCTACAACAACCTCGGGCAGACCGAGTTGTCGGAACAAAACCGCCAAAAGGCTTTCGAGCTTCGCGATCGCGCCAGCGAACGCGAGAAGCTCTACATCATGTCCCACTATTATTCTGACAGCGGCCAACTCGACAAAGGCATTACCGCCTACGAACTCTATCGCCAGACTTACCCGCGCGATTCCACTCCCTACACCAATCTGGCAAATATCTATAACCAGCTCGGACAATTCGACAACGCGTTGGAGAACGCCAAGCATGCCCTGGAGATCGATCCCGACATGACGGCCGCCTATTTCCAGGTGGCTACGGCATATGGCGGACTGAACCGGACTGAGGAAGAGCGTACCACCCTCAACGCCTTACTCCAGCGCAAGGGAACCAATCAGGGCTTCCGCGTCGTGCTGGCTAATTTGGACTGGGCCGAGGGCAAAGACGCAGACATGGAGAAGGAACTGCAAGGCGCCTCCGCCGCCCCCGACGGAGGCTTGACCGTGCTCCGGTTCCGCTCCGGCCTCGCCGCCAACCGTGGGCAACTGCGCCAGGCGCGGGAATTCGCCCGCCAGGCCGAAGACGCGCTCGACCGCCTGCACCTGCAAGGCCGCGCCGAGATCGAAGCGCAGTTGGCCAGCTTTGAGGCGTTGGCGGGCGATCACGCCGAAGCCGACAGCCGGGCTAACGCGGCTCTGCGACTGTCCCAAACTCCTTCTGTGAAGGGGATCGTGGCCACGACGTTTGCCATCCTGCGCCAGGATCAGAAAGCTCTCGCGTTAGCCGATGAGATCCAGCGCGCCCGTCCGAACGATACCATCGCCGTCAATGTAACCATCCCGGTGATTCGCGCGATCACCGCCCTGCGACCGGCAAGTCCCGCCCAAGCCGATCCCGCCAAGGCCATTGACTTCCTGAATACGGCTGCCCTCTACGCTCGCGCCAATCCCGGTGTCTTTTTCATCCGAGGCATGGCCGACGAGCAGGCCGGACGCTACGCCGAAGCGCAGCAGGATCTTCAAAAGGTCCTGGACTTGAAGTCCCAAGACGGCCCCGACCCGCTGTTCGCCGTCGCTCAACTGGAGTTGGGACGGCTGTTTCAGAAGCAGGGCGACACTCCCAAGGCCCGTATCGCCTATCAAGACCTCCTCGCCAACTGGAAAGACGCCGACCCCGACCTCCCCCTCCTCCACGAAGCCAAAGCGGAATACGCGAAACTGCAGTAGAGACGCGGTTTATCGCCTATTGCTCCTCACGCCACCAGCTCACGATCCTTGCTGTCGTCGGCGGGCTCCCGCCATTCATCGATCGCGCCTGCGCCTTCGACACCGGTTCTGTCGGCAGCCTGAGCGAGAGCTTTGTTCCTTGCCGATAGCCGCATCAACTCGAACGTCGTAAACCCAAGACCGAGTCCCATAAGCATCATCGCAACCGATCCCGCGATGAGTGGCAATAGAGACAATGCCGTGTCCGCACTCGTCGCCGACCGGCCTCCTGACACCCCGGCACTGGCTATGCCGGCGGTGAAAGCCGCGCTGGCAACCTGCGGTGCCGCATCGAGTGCACTTGGATCGGGTGGCATGCCAGCGGAAGTTGAATTTGGGCCGGGTTCAAGAACTGCCCACTGACCCGGCGGATAGCGTGTCAAGTACAGATACACGTCCGCCGCCTCGTCTTCGCTCAAGTAGTAAAACACCGGCATTCTGCCGCGATACAGCTCCGGCGGCGCGCCCATAAGAACCGGCGCCCCGTGCGTCACCTTCCGAATGAACTCCGCCCGGCTTGTGCGCAGCGCCAGCGTATTCAGCGGTGGAATCGCTCCTTCAAAGAGCTGTTGCGGAGTGGGATTGGGCCCGGCAGCGCTGTGGCAGATGTGGCAGGTCGACTTCACAATGTGTTCGCCCGCCTGTACTCCTGGCTCCCGCACGGCAACCTGCTCCGCTTCCGCGCCGCGAACCCCCGCCAGCTCTCGCAGGTAAGCAACCAGCGAATTCACTTCGGCTGGGCGCAGATGCGGAAACGCGGGCATATCCTGCCCACCGCGATGCAGCCGTTCGAGCAGCATGCCTTTCGATTGCTGCGCCAGTTTCGCTGCGTCCGACCGGCTGATGTCCATGCCGGCCATTTTCATTCGCTCCATTATCGCGGCCACTGAAGTCGCTCGCACCGGGTTGATAACCGAGTTGATCTCCGGAGGCGCGCCCTGCCCATCCTCGCCGTGGCATCCGCGGCAATTCATGCGGTACAGGTCCGATCCACGCAGAGTCACCGTTTCCTTCATTGGCTCGGGCGCCAAGCTCATCTGCCAGCGCGCGGATTCCTCTCCCGCCGTTGTCGGCGGCGGTCCAACTCGCCCCGTCTTGCCCATGCTGGTTTCGTTGAACGTCCGCTGCAGATGATTGAGCCAGCTTTCTCCCGCCACCGCCGTCGGTACAAAATCTCCGGTCCGATAATTCCTGCTCTCAACCTTCTCACCCAGCGCCGAGGATTCAAACGCAAAACTGGCCGTCGCGAAAAACACAACAGCCGCGATGATGACGGCACCGAACGGTTTCCAATTTCGCATGTCGGCGACCTCCAGACCTCAGCTTGCGCGAGTCGCCCGCAAAGTTTGTCAACACCATGTAGTCTTTTTGTCTATTTCTTGCAGACGAAGTCGAGGGAACCAACTCCGTTTCTTCCTTCACGGCAAGTGCAGACGAGTAACATGCAAATTCAACGGGATTTGGCGTGAAGCGCAAAAAAATAAGGGCAGCGCGGCCGAAACCGCATTGCCCTTGCTCTGGGGAAGGACACTTCCTAGAAGTGAAACCCAAGCTGAGCCGTCAGCGCCCGCGGTGTCACATAGTGCGTCCCGCTGAAGGTTGACAGAAAGTTATACAGCGCCAATTTGTTAGCTATGTTGATCGCCGTAAGCGTGAGACTCCATTTGTAATGGTCGCCTTTGAACAGGTTATCGTCGCCCACCGAAACATCGAACAGGTTGCGCGACGCGATGCGCGGCGGATTGTGGTCGTCGTTCTCGGCGTTAATCGCTGGCACCTTGATCAGATTCGATCCAAACTGCGATGCCAGGCACGGGGAAGGCAGCGGAGTGGTCGGGGTAGCATGCTGAGATCCGCAAAAGAACCCGGCCTCGTACTCCTGATCGGCGCTCAAGGGATTTCCAAAAGCATCGCGTAAAAAAACGGCCGGCTGGCCGTTAATTGGGGGGATTGTGGTTGTCTGCGGGCAATCGTTGCCGGGATTCACCCCGTAACACGGAGCGTTACCCGCCACCAGACCGCTGTCGTAGCGCCAGTTGCCACCGAACCAGGGACCACGCTTCCAGGGCTGATATTGCAAATGCGTTGACTGGTTGAACTTTTCGTCATGGTCGATGCGGAACGGGAGATTGGTGCCATTCGACACCGTCGCGCCCGCTCCACCGATCTGTGGTTGGAAAAAGCGCGCCGCCACGCTGGAGAACACCATCTGCGCCGAAAAGCCATGCAGGCTCGGTACTTTCACCGTACCCGCGTATCCCGGGATTTTGGCGTTGTGCCATTCAATGGGGAAAGTGATCGGAGTGTTACCCAGTACGCTGAAATCATAGCCATTGTGCGTGTACTTCGAGATCCACTCGCCAGAAAAGACCAGGTATCTCCCGAATGCCTGTTCCAGGCCGGCGTGAAATTCGTTGCGGAATCCGGGACTCAACGCCCCGCTCGACAACCCAGTACACTCAAGAAACGGACGTAGGACCTGGTTGCTGCATCCGGTGCTCGAAAGTATCAGATTTTCGTTGAAAGGAGATTCCAGAGTACGCGCATAGGAAATGCGGAGAATCGTGTTGGTCTTTTTGACATTGTAAGAGACCCCGAGACGAGGTTCGGCCTGCCGCGCAATGGTTAGACCGTTGTAGAGATCGCCGCGCATGCCAAGGTTCAAAGACCAGTTCCCGACCGTGATAGCGTCCTGCATGTAGAGAGCAAGCTCCTTCACGTCGGTATGGCCGTTGAAGGCGTACGGGTTCCCGCCACGAGTCAGGTCGTAGGGAAGCAGATTCGCGCCTGTCGGATTGAAATTAGGGTAAAACGCGGTGCCCGGCGAGTTCGCGGCAATGTTCGCCTGGTAACCGGCCGCGGCGCACTGCGAGGGATCGGTGAAACCCGGGACAGGAACGTCGGGGTTCGCGGCCGTAGACAGCGTTATGCAAGGTGCATTGTAGGCTGGATCCACAATACCGATCGTGTCATTTTCGTTCAGAAATGTTTGCTCGTAGGTGACGCCGGCCTTGATGTTGTTCACACCCTTGGCATACGAGATATCGGATCGAATCCCCGTATTGGTGAGTGTGCGGTTCTGCCCCACGGACTGTCTCTGCAGACTCGGCGGCCCGAGGTCCGCGAAAGGATCGCTGCTCGGATAGTAGTCGTAATCGTCGCGGCGCACGAATGCTCCCAAAGTAAATACAGCGGTCGTACTGATTACGCGTGTCCACGAAGGAGCAATGTTAAAGCTTCCGATCTTGGAGCGTTGATCGGTCGTCCCGACAGTAATGTCAGTACCAGGAACGACACCTCCATAGTTCTCCACCGCCGGCAGAACGCCGGCCAAACCGCTCCAGGCGGTCGCATTCTCGGCATCCAGCGAATTCGGCGTCTGAAACCAGCTCCGGCTATAGCCAAAGTTGAAGTGAATCGAGTCGGCGGATGATAGTTGGAAGTCCACGCGGTCAAAAACATTCTGTTCGTTGCCCTTGTCATGGATCACCGCAAATTCCGGCGGATCCAGGAATCGGCCGGTGTTCAATCCGCCCACGGATATGAAGTTTCCCCAGTTCTTGCCCCCGTAAGCGATATCCCCCGCCACGGCAGACGTTCCAAATGCCCCGTAGGAAGCAGTCACGCTGCCATGAGGCGTCGTCACGCCCTGACCCGAGCGCGTGGCGGCCACAATCACCACGCTCGTCTTGCCTCCGTATTCCGCCGGCGGCGCGCCGGATATGACCTCCAACGATTGGACGGAATCGAGCGGAATCTGGTTCGAGAACACCTTGCTTTGCTGGTCGGTGATCGGCTGGCCGTCGACCGAGAACGAATTCTCCGCGTGGTCGCCGAGTCCGTGGAAAAGACCATTGGAATCGGCGGCAACGCCCGGCGTTGTCTGAGTAACCAACGCACTCATGTTCGATGTAGCACTTTCCAGAGGAAGCTTGTCAAACAACTCCTTGTCGATGTCGGAATGAAAGGTCGAATCGTTTTCCACCAGATCTCCGGCAGCCTCGACCGAGACCGTGGTGGAAGAAGCAGAGACTTGAAGATTGATCTGGACGTTGGCCGGCACGACTGAGCGGACCTGCACATCCTGCGCGCTCCGAGCGAATCCCTGCGCCGTTACCGTCATGTGGTACGGGTTAAACGGCACATTCGTGAAAGTGAAATTCCCCTTGCTGTCGGTGATAGTCGTCCGGTCATAGCCGCTGACCGGGTTATGGATCTCGACGCCAGCATTCGCAACCACTGCGCCCGAAGGGTCTAGGACGGTGCCGTTAATCGATCCCGAATTTCCGCCCGACTGCGCCTTCGCAATCGCGGCACTGAATACGAAAGCAACGGCCACAATAGCCGCAGCCAGCCAGTTCTTATAAGACGAATGCATGATTCCTCCAATAAAAAGGTTCTGAAGCGAGTTCGATCCCATTGCGGATCACAAAGAGAATCGCAATGACAACTAAAGACTCGCGGTCCCTGGGAAACAACGATTGAATCAGGCGCGGGATCAGAGCGCAGGTGCTGGCGGAGGACGAATAAACTGGGTGGTGGCTGGCCGGAAGATCACGGCAGCTTCGGCGACAAAAATTGCCAGGTCCGTCGTAAATAAAACCGGCGCGGACGCAACCGTCTGGGTACTAATCCCAGCATGAGCGGTAGCGCAGATTGTGCAGGCGTGATGGGATGTAGTCGAATTCTCAGGATGCGAGTGCGTTGCCTGCACCGTCCCCATCACGCATACCAGGGCAATCGAGAGCATACACACGGCTCTGACGAAACCGCCCCGATTTGCCGAAACCCTCATCATGCCATCCGCCCCACTTGTAGCTATTAGACGATTCTATCCTGAGATGGTGATCTACGGAAACGCGGCACCCGAAAAATGAGCCAACCCGAACTCACGGCGAAAAAATCATCCGGTGGAGCGACGGGCGTCCCGCCCGTCCCCCATCATGGCCCGCTTGCCGACCCGATCCGGGCGGTCCTGCCGCCGAGGTGCGAACCAACAAAAGCACTATCACCGGCGTTGGCATTCTCCGACAATCGTTGGAAGCTGGAATTGAAATTGGAGTTATCACCGACACTCGTCGATTGCAGCGCCACCTGCGTCTTAATTCGATCTTTGCCAGTTCCGCCTGCGCTTGCTTAACGCGGGCCCGGTGGAAGTCAGACTCAGGGAGAAGTATCTATGTCGGAACAAGTCATTTTGTATTTTGAGGACCAGGCAGACGCCTTGCGCTTCGCCCTAGCCGCAGGTTCAGTAATGGCAGGAGATGGAACTCGCGCCACCGACGATTTGGTCCAGGAAACAACACGCGTCACCCGCATCCGCCTGGACGCCCCGAACAAGGGAAAAACCAGGCAATCCAATCCTCCCGAACGCTCAGCCTGAACCGAGCCGCTGACGCCGGTTCTGATTTTGGGTGGCGCAGCGGTTTACCGCTGCGATAACCACCTTGTTTTGCATGCGGCTTTAGCCGCTGAGGGCGCGGTTCTCGCTCAGAAGCGACTTTTTCCGCAACCTCTTCACTCGTGCCGTTAAGTCGCTGACACAGGGGCCGCTTCAATTAGAATGTCCGCAATGCCCATCGTTGAACAGCCTTCAGCTTCATCTACCACGCTCGATCTCGCATGGATACGCGCACAGTTTCCCGCCCTCGCGCAATCGGTCCACCAGCATTCGGATAAACGCCCCGCGGTTTTCCTGGATGGCCCCGGCGGCACGCAGGTCCCGCAACGGGTGATCGACGCCATCGCGGACTATCTCGCGCGCAACAACGCCAACACCGGCGGCGCGTACCACACCAGCCGCAACACCGACAATATGATCGCGGAAGCGCGCCAGGCAATGGGCGATTTCCTGAATTGCGATGCCGATGAAATCGTCTTCGGCCCCAACATGACGACCCTGACATACGCCATGAGCCGCGCCCTCGGGCGCGAACTCCGCCCCGAACTCGGAACAAGAGACGAGATCGTGCTAACGCTGCTCGACCACGACGCAAATTTTTCGCCCTGGAAAGCGCTGGAAGAAAAAGGCGCGATTATCCGTACGGTGAAGTTTAACCAGGACGATTGCACGCTAGACATGCAGGACCTTGCGTCGAAAATCGGGAGTCGCACGCGCCTGGTGGCCGTAGGCTACGCCTCAAATGCGGTAGGCACGATCAACCACGTCGCCGAAGTCGTGCGACTGGCGCGCCAAGCGGGAGCGCTCAGTTACATCGATGCCGTCCACTACGCTCCCCACGGCGCGATTGACGTGCGCGCCCTCGACTGCGATTTTCTAGTCTGCTCGACCTACAAATTTTTCGGTCCGCACATGGGCGTCCTCTACGGCAAGCGCGAGCACCTGAAGAATCTGCGTCCCTATAAAGTCCGTCCCAACACCGACAACATTCCCAACAGCTGGGAATGGGGAACGCTGAACCATGAGTGCATCGCCGGAATCAAAGCCTGCGTGGATTACTGGGAAGAACTCGGCCGTCGCGCACAACCGACGGTTACAACTCGCCGCGCCGCGATTCTGGCCGCGCACGAAGCGATCCATGCGCACGAGCGCGTAATGATGGAGAAGATGAGCGCAGGCTTGCTCCGAATTCCCGGACTAAAGCTCTACGGTATCCGTGACCCGCGACGCTTCGACCATCGTTGTGCGACGTTCGCGATCCGCATCGAAGGCCACACGCCGCTCGAACTGGCCACGAAGCTAGGCGATCGCGGCTTCTTCACCTGGGATGGAAATTACTATGCGCTGAACCTGACCGAACAGTTAAACGTCGAGCAAGCCGGGGGGTTTCTCCGCATAGGCCTCGTGCACTACAACACAATGGAAGAAGTGGAACAACTTCTCGGTGCGCTGCGGGAGATTGTGGTTTGATCCTCGGCAACCTCATGTTAACGACGGCCGCACTTCTTCCACGCGATCTCCACGTCCCACCAGTGCAACGCTCGCGAGTCCTATGAACAACCCGTGTTCGACGATGCCCGGGATATTGCTCAAAGCAAGCGCCAGCCCAGCCGCATCCGCAATCTGTCCAAAGCTGCAATCGAGAATCTGATTGCCGTTGTCGGTCAGGTAAGGACTGCCGTCGGGCTTCGTGCGCAATTTCGGCGAGCCGCCGAGCGATACCATCTTCCTCTCGACCACGGTCCGGGCAAACGAAATGATCTCGACCGGCAAAGGAAATTTGCCGAGCACAGGAACCATCTTTCCCGAGTCCGCAACTACCACCATCTTCTTCGACGCGGACGCAACGACCTTCTCCCGCAGCAACGCACCGCCGCCGCCCTTGATCAAGCGCAATTGCGGATCGACTTCATCGGCGCCATCGATGGTGATGTCGATCTCGGGATTGTCATCGAGCGTAGTCAATGGAATGCCCACACCCCGCGCCATGTCCCCGGTCTGGATCGAAGTTGGAATACCGATGATTTTCAGTCCCGCTTTCACGCGCTCGCCAAGAGCAATCACAGCGAAGTACGCGGTTGAGCCCGTGCCTAATCCAACCACGTCGCCATCGCGTACCAGTTTCGCGGCAGCCCGGCCGGCGGCTTCTTTTTCTTCTTCATTCGCCATGATTCACCTGATCATTTCCCCAAATCGGGGCTCCCACTCATTTGCTGACAATTTCGATATATGCGAGATATCCCGCCAGCACTAATCCAAAAATAGCGAGCAGGTAAGACACGAGGTCAATCACGAATCCGGCAGGCTCAAAAGTGTTCGAATCAAGTTGCATCTTCGTTTTACTGTAACGGCTGAGACCGGCAAGGAT
>JBEKXC010000012.1:0-39719 GCA_049512435.1 Terriglobales bacterium
CGACCAACGGTTGGAGCAACTCCCACTGCACATCGGTCAGTTCCATACTCACCGGTGTGCCTGTAAATTCAACTCCGCACAATTACTTAGTGCGGTTCGTATTTATGAGATAGGTTCTAGTAAACGAACCGGAGCAGGGCTCGCTATCTCAGGTTATGCAGTCACTGAAGCAGTCGGTCGCGCGGACCTTGGCCTTACGGGCCGCAGACCCATTCTGGCAGGCACGGTACTACGATTTCAACGTGTGGAGCGAGCATAAGTTTACCGAGAAGCTCCGCTACATTCATCGGAACCCAGTAACACGAGGGTTAGTCGCGCGTCCCGAAGACTGGGCCTGGAGTAGCTTCTGTCATTACGCCAACGGCGAAGCGGGCCAAGTAGAAATCGAGTCGCAGTGGACCGCGCGAAGGCGAGAGCAGTCAGGTATTTTTCCAACAGTAAGGAAGCATCCAGCCTCGTAAACCCGCCCAAGCAAAGCTTGGACGGGGCACCCTCGTGAGCTCAAACGATTGCGATAGGCCGGGCCACCCGCCCGGGCCACCCGCCGGGTCGTTCCGGATTCGCGCCGAGTGTGATGATGTGCTGTGCTACGACGGACTGCAGATCCCTCACTTTGTTCGGGATGACAATTTATGGGCGGACGTGGAGTCCGTCGGGCTAAAAATCAGGTCAAAGGCAGCGGACATGAGTGTCCGCTCTACAGGAGACTCAGCTTTGTCTTTTGTCGCCTGAACTTTCGCCAACTCCATCCTCATCCTCGTAATCGGAAGGCTCACTCGGCAGCTCGATCATGTGTGCCCGTTCCAGGGCGCGGTAGTATTCCGGACGCGAATGGCGGTAGTGATCGGCTGGGACTTTGCCGTCGATGAAGGCGGTATCCATCGGATAGACGAGCGGGTCGAAGACCACCATGTAGGAGTGCCAGATCAGAATGGCGAAGGTCGCGAGCAGCGCCTCGTAGTAATGGACGGCGGTGGCTGCGTCCGACACCCACTTGGGGAAATGGGTCAGCGTGAAATTGTTGAACCACAATAAGACGCCGGAGACCGTCATGATTAGCGTTCCCCACATGAAGGCCAGGTATTCCAATTTTTCCGCGTAGTTGAATTTCGCGAACTTCGGTTCCACTTTTGTGAGTCCGAGATTGTACGAGAAGACTTGTACGATATCCGTCGCGTCTTTGACTGTGGGAATCATTGCCCACAGGAAGACGCGGTCCCGCTTGTTCAGGGCGAGGTGAATCACGTGATAGAGCGTGGCGGCGACGAGTATGACCGCCGCGCTGCGATGCACTGCTCCGCGGAAACCGAAGTGACTCTCCCAGAGCAATAGCGGACGCGCCCACCAGGCATCGGGAAACTTCAGGGCAAACCCGGTGACAACCAAGGTTGGGAAGCTCAGGATCACGCCCCAGTGGGCAATGCGGAAGTTGCGATTCATCCGCGTCACTTTCGCTCCGCTGGTATGGTGCGGCAGCGGGTGAATCAGCTTCCTCAGATAGTCCAGTAGGTTGTGCAGGATCATGAAGCCCAGTGTCATCGGGATCAAAGTCCAGTACGTCCAGCGGATCCACTTGACGACCGGAGACGCGGCGCCGGTTGAGGTTTGCACGTGCACAGGACCGATGGCGAACTTGCCTTCGTCCACACCTTTGTGACATGCCCCGCAGGTTTTTCGGAGATTGGCAATATTCACAGTCGAGCGCGGGTCGCTCGAACGGAGAATGGAGTGGACTCCATGGCACGAAGCGCAGTTCGCCGCCGTCACTTTGCCCTCTTTGAGGGCCAGTCCGTGATAACTGTCGGCGTAGGAAGGCAGGCGATCCGCCGGCAAATCATAGCGCAGCGCTAAACGAAGATCGCCATGGCAACGGCCGCAAGTTTGCGCCGACACATTCTCGGCATTTAAGGCGGAGCCCGGGCTCTTCGGGTCCATGATCAGGTGCTCGCCGTGGCAGTCGACGCAAACCGGCGCATCGCGCACGCCGTCCTTGACCGCTTCGCCGTGGACACTCTCGTTGAACTCGCGGGCGATTTCTTTGTGGCATTGCGCGCAGGTTCCCGGCACGTTCCAGTGATTGACCTTGGATCGGGTATCGGTGGCGGGATAGATGTCATGAGTGCCGTGGCAACTGGAACAGGTTGCCGCATCCTTGCCGAGCGCGACCGCGCGCGCGTGAACGCTCTGCTTGTAGGAATCGACCGGATGCGCCACTGGAATTTTGTGCCGCGATAAAAAGCCGGCATCGCTGTGGCACTTGGCGCAAGTGTCCGGGATGTTCTTGGGCGCGATGGTCGAGTCCGCTTCGCTCGAGCCTTTCACGGCATGGATAGGACCGTGGCAGGACGCGCATTTCGGTGCGTCGGGGTCGCCACTTTTCGCGGCCTGCCCGTGGATGCTGGAGGCGAGATTCTTCACTTCGTCGGCATGACACTCCACGCACTTTGCGGGCATCAGCTTTTCCGCGGTGGTGAGTTCGTGCACGCTTCCGTGACAGGAAGCGCAGGCGGATGCGCCGAGGATGGAGTGGGCACTGGCGGGGAAGGCCTTGGCTTCGTCCGAATGGCAAGTGGCGCATTGGACTTTTAAGACCTTGGTGGGATGCGGGAAATCTTTAATGTCGGTATGGCAGTCCTTGCAGCCGAGAACGGCGTGCGCGCTGGCGGCATGTTTGGCGGGATCAATGGAAATGCTTTTGCCGGAGTCGGACTTCATTCCTGCCTGGCCATGGCAGGCAAGACAGGCTTCGTCTTTGTCTTTATTCTTGTCGGCGGCGGGCGCGGCCCAAGCCAAGGTTGAAGCCAAAGACAAGACCAAGGAAAATAAGGCAATGCGAAGCGGGAGCATTTATAAATCCTTCTTATTAATTCAAATGCAAATCAGCTCTACTGATACGCGAACAACACGGCATAGATAATCCACAACACGATGCCGAATCCCAGCGCCAGCGCTACCCAGGCGAAGGCTCGAATCGTACGGGTCACGATTGGCGGATAAGCCTCCTCCATTTGATCCTCGAGTTTCCCGCTGGCGACCAGCGCTTCATACTCTCTGGGCTTATCCCTCATTAGTTCTTCCAGCGGCATGCGGCCGGTGAATACGGTGATATCCATGGGGAACTTTTCGGGCCGCAAGTGAGTATTGAAAAAATGCACGGTAAAGATGAAGCCGGTGGCGAGCAGCGCCTCGTCACTGTGAATGATGGTTGCAATGTTGAGGAATGATCCCGGGATAAAGCGCGTGAAGAACACCGGAAACCACAGGGTGAGGCCGGTCGATCCGATTACCGCTATTCCCCAGAACACCGCGAAGTAGTCGAACTTCTCCCAGTACGTCCAGCGGCCATAGGCAGGCCGTTCACCCAGGCCAATAAACCACTTCACCGTGGCCACCAACTCAGTCAAGTCTCTTCGGTTGGGCACCATGCTACCCGGTCCGAGAATCAGCGCGCGCCAGGTTGCGTACTCCCTTTTCTTCAGCCGGTAGAGGTCCACCAGATGGGTGGTGAAAAGTCCGAACATCACGACGGCGGCGCTGCGGTGAATGTAGCCCGCGCTCTCGAACCCCCCGAGCAGGTGAGAAAGCACGGCGGCCCATTTGGTGTAGGAGAACTTGAGGGTCAATCCCGTCAGCGCCAGGGTAATGAAGCTCACGATCATGCAGACGTGGAGGATGCGCTGCAGCCGGGTGAAGCGGACGAACTGGCGTTCCGCAGCTTCAACTTTAGGCATCGGGACCCTCCTCCTTCATGGTGCTGGCGCTTTTCTGGGCGGGGGTCTTTTCAAGCTCTGCGGCGGCATTCTCCTCGGCGACGCGCAACTCCCGCCGCATCTGGAAAGCTCGGGGCAGCCAGAGCAGCGTGTGAACGCCACCGATCACGAATGTCCCCAGGAGCAGACCGGTCATGCCCCAGAAGGTGTAGAACACGAACGGATATTTCTTGGGGTCGTGGTGCGTGGCGTGGGTCAGATAACCGGCGAAGCGCCGGGTCGCGCCCGCATGGCACTTCTGGCAGGTAGCTGCCACGTTCGCGCGGCTAAGGTGGGAGCGTGGATCCGTGACCCTAAGCACGTCGTGAGCGCCGTGGCAGTCATAGCACTTGGCCGCTTTTGTGTAGCCAAGCCGCGAGACCTTGCCGTGATAGGTTTCAAAATAGGTTGCGGCAATCCTCTCGTGGCAGCGTCCGCATGTACCCATCACGTTCAGCCGGAAACTGTTCTCATCGGTGCGGTGGATGGCATGCGCGGTGTGACAATCGTTGCAAACCGGAAGCGGCCTGCTGTATCCGCTTACTCGCTTGGAGTGGATGCTGTTCTCAAACTGCTCCTCGATGCCGTGGTGACATTGGCCACAGGTGTTCGGCACGTTGTTTGCGTTGACACTCGACGCCGGATCGCTTCGGGGAAGGATCTGGTGAGCGGTGTGACAACTGGTGCAAGTCGCCGTCACGGTCAGTCCGTTCTTCAGCAGGGTTCCGTGAATGCTCTCGGTGTAGTTGGTGATGATTTCGTGCTGCGTTCCGGTGTAGCGCACGGCAGCCTTCTGGCCCTCGCGGTGACAGCGGGCGCAAAGCCCGGGAACATTGACCGCAAAGGTCGAGGACTGTGGGTCCCGTTTACCCAGGATTCCATGCGTGCCATGGCATTCCTTGCAGGTCGGGGCATTCGGGTCATTCTTGGTCGTAAGCTGGCCGTGGATGCTGGTCGCGTACAGCTTGCCGATTTCATCATGGCATGAGGTGCAGTCGACCCCGCGGACGATGGTCTCGCATGGGCGCACGCGGGAGGCGTTTACCTCCGAGTGGCACTGGCTGCAGGCAATCTTGCTGTGACGAGAATGGGTCACCTGGTCGAGGTTGACGTACATGGATTGCCCATCGCGAGCGCGACGCAGTTTCTCGTCGGCGTGGCAACGCATGCAGTCCGCGTTGGCCATACCCAGCTCATAGAAGACGTTCCGGATCTTATGGGGCTGATGGCAGTCCGGGCAGGAGGGTAGGATGTTGGCCTGTTTCTCCCACAGCTCGCCACGAATAATCTTGCGGTGGACGGTTTCGATTTGCGAGTGGCATTTCGTGCAGGTAGCGGCAATGTTTTTGCGATTGATGGAGGAAGCGGGGTCGCTATGCGGCAATATTGAATGCGCGGTGTGGCAGGTGGCGCAGGTTGGCGCCACCGCCAGTCCCTTCTTCAGCAATGCTTCGCCGTGGATGCTCTCGGAGTAGTTCCCCAGGATATTGTCCTGGGCAATCTGGCGATTGCGCGAAACCGGAGTTCCTTCTTGATGGCACTGGCCGCAAACGAAGGGAACTTTTAGCGGCGCCACCGCCGAGCGCGCGTCCTTCACCGAATAGATGTCGTGGTTCCCGTGACAAGTCACACAGCGGGGCGCAAGCGGATCGCCGCGCGTAATCGCCTTGCCGTGGAGCGAGCGGGCATAGAGCGCCTGCTCGTCCGAGTGGCAGGTGCCGCACTTTACTTGCGCCGGCTTGTCGTGGGGAAAATCTTTTCCTTCGAGGTCGGCATGGCAGCCGGTGCATCCGAAACTGGCGTGTACGGAAGTCGCAAATTTCTTGCCATCCACGTAGAGCGAAATCGTTTTGCCAGCTCGCGTCGTGCTCATGCCCTTGTCGCCGTGGCATGCGAGACATTCGGCTCCAGGTGCGTCTGCGGCGCGTACGGGGCGTTCTGAAAACCGAAGGGCGAAAATTACGATCAGAAACGTCGCGACAATAATTCCCAGACGCCATTTCCTCAGCGTGATTTTTGTTTTAGCCATTGCAAATTCTCAGACCGACTTCATCGATGCCTTGCCGCTTGGAAGGCACGTCCCTTAGCGGGTAAAGAGTCTGTGTGCGAACTCAGTCGTCCCTACGGGACTTGAATCATTTCTTCCACTCTTCACAGCGCTGAAGCACTCCACCCCATCACGCCAAAACCGGACGTGCTTGGGGTCCCGGCGCTGGGCTAAGTTCGGTCGCCCTCCGGGGCTGGATTCACGAAACAACTTGCGACAACGTTTACTTCATACCGAGATCCTTAAGCACTTTCGGGTTGTCCTCCCCAACCGCCAGCAGGTTGTGGCACGCGCTGCAATCGTTGGTTATCGTCTGGCCATCGGCGCTGGTGTGACTGCCGTCATGGCAGCGGAAACAGCCCGGCGAATCATTGTGCCCGAGATTATTCGGGTGCGTATTCCAGGTCACTCGCATGTCAGGGAAGATGTTGCGAAGGTAGATATTCGCCACTTCCTGGCCAGCCTGCTCCACCAGCGTGCGCCGCGTTTGATAGATCTGGGGGTAATTCGTCCGATAGAATTTGTTGAGTTCTTCCTTGATGCTCTGCTCGGCCACGTCGCGCGCGGAGTAATTCACTTTCAGAACCTCGACCGCCTTTTTCCGGATGTAGGGAAGCTCCGGGCTGATGCGCCCGTTCGACATCTGCTTGTCCACCGCGTTTTCCGGCAAGTCGAAAGCATGGGTGGGCCGGTTGTGGCAATCGACGCAATCCATGACGCGATGCTCGCCTTTGTCCAATTGTTCTTTGGTAGGCTTCGTATCGGTCGAGATGAACTCGGTGGTCTTTCCGTTTTCGTCGGTGTAATAGACGGCCGGAATGGTCTGCCGCTCGACATCGGTCGAAATGTAGCGGATGCGCTCGTTGTTGGCGAGGTGATGACCGTGGATGCCGACCGAGCCGTTCCAGTATTGTCCGCCCACTTTCAGCAGCAACACGTCTGTCTGCGGGGTATTTTTTTCGTCCTCTTTGTAGCTGGTATTTACCAGGAACTTGTCGCCGGTGAAGCGCTGCGGCCAGTGACACTGCTCACAGGTTTCGCGCGCCGGGCGGAGATATTTCACCGGCGAAGGTATGGGACGCGAATAGGTGTGGAAGGTGACCGCAAAAACCTGCCGCAGACCGGAAAGCTTCGAGCGCACAAACCAGCCTGCTCCGGGTCCGATATGGCAATCGACACATTCTACACGCGAGTGGGGAGAATTCTGATAGGCCGTGTACTCCGGATCCATCACGGTGTGACAAGTCTTCCCGCAAAAACTCGTTGAATCCATGTACTGTACGCCGCGGTACGATGCCGTCCCAATAATCAGAAGATTGAGCACGGTAGCCAGGCCTACGTATTCCAAAGTGCGCCGCACCACGGGCAACCCCAAATCGACGGTGGGGAAAACCCCCGGCATTTTGCCGCTCGCGAGCAGACTCCGTCGCCGGAGCCAGATGCCAAGTGGAATCAGCAGCAAGCCGAGTATAAAAATGCCGGGAAGGATCAGAAAGACCAGAAGGCCGATATAGGGATGCGGCGGCCCGGGCAAGAAGATTTCATAGAACCAGAAGGCGATGGTGGTAAGCGCCGTGCTCGTCGTGATCACGGCTCCCGTGAGGGTGAGGGGATTCTGCCCCAGAAAATAGATTGGCTGCAACCAGTCTCGGACGCGTTCTCGCAGATTCATGTGAAACCGCTACTCTCCTTTTTTCGTGTGCACCGGTGCGGGACACACTTTACACTTGGCCACGGACCATCCGCGGCACTGGACAATCTCCCTAATCTTGATGGCAAAACCGGCCGGGACTATTACTTCAGAGTTTTGATGTAATCCGCCAGTCCCTTAATCTCTTCCGGCTTTAATTTTTCCCCGTACTTCGGCATCTTGGGAGCCTTGCCGTTCGTGATGACAGCCACGAGATCCGATTTTTGTACGTCGGCACTCGAGAGATCGTGTCCGGCCACTTTCTTTCCGTCGGCGCCGTGGCACATGGCACATTTCGCCTTGTAAAGGTCCGCGCTTTGCGCATGCGCTGCTAGGGGAAGGGCGAGAACAACAGCCAATGCTGTTGCGAAAGTAAACACGGGAAAGCCAGCTCTCTTCATTTCTACGCTCCATTTGAGTTTTGTTGTTGAACATCACAACGACAATACATCAAACTGCAATACTGAGCTTTTTGAGAGGGGAGGTTCTGTGATCCCGGTCACACGTGCTTGTAATCCCAATGTTCTCCGGGTTTTGTGGCCGGGCGAGGGCACCCGGCTCTCCATTTAAGTTTCCTCAAAGTGCGCTTCGATTTCCTCCAGCGTCTTCCCTTTTGTTTCCGGTAGAAACACTGCGGCCGTGATCAGGTAGATTACGGTACACGCGGCAAAGCCAAAAAACACAGTCGCGTATCCGTACTTGCCGACGGTCGGCAGGAACACGGCAGCAATCGTTGTCGAAACTGCCTGGTTGATGAGCAAGGCAATGCTCATGCCGTTGGAGCGGATCCGGGTCGGCATCAACTCCGAAAGCGCCAGCCACACGCAAACGCCGGGACCGATCGCGAAAAACGCCATGAAGACAAAAAGACTGATCGCCACCAGCCAACCATTGTGCGTGCTGGGCACGGGAGTGATTAGCGCGTCATCGATTCTTAGCGGAGCTTGGCGCGCCGCCTCGAGATTGCTGAACGGATTCGAAAAAAACGCGACTACTTTATTGGCGGGCACGCAGCTTTCGCGCCTAATCTCAATCGGCGTGGCGGCCTTGTCGTCGGAACGGGCAACTTTGGTCGCGGTGCGAAAATCTCCATACGAATAAATAACGACCAGAGATGTGGGCCGGTTGCTAAGCGCCTTGCCAGCATCTCCGCTGGCCGCGAGGAGCACATCTGCAGCCTTATCGTCGTACAGCAATGTGACCCTCTGTTGGGCGTCGACCTCGCCATTAACTATGGACTGAACCGCGTCCCGAGAATCCACGCGCAGCTTTTCTGTCCGGCGAAACAGCATGCCGGTACAGAGGAGCGAGGCGATGATCCCGGCGCTGCCTACGGACAGCAGGAACTTACGTCCCTTACGGTCCACCAGCAGCACGCCGCCGATGGTCATCAGGAAATTCACGATCGTGAAAAGAACGTAGCCCCAATGAGCTTGTATATCGGAAAGACCGGCCTGGAGGAGAATGTTGGTGTTGTAGCCAATGATGGAGTTGACGCCGGTGGCCTGGTTGCAAGCGAGAATCACACAGGCCAATACAAAGGGAATCACATATTTGCGGCGCAAGAGCGATTCTTTTATTTGCGCTCCGGCGGCCTGGGCGCCGGTTTTCGCTTTCTCGGCTGCGGCAGCTTGTGCCATTTCCGCCAACTCGACTTGGGCTTGTTCGTCCGTGCGAGAGCGGAGAAGCGCAGCATAAGCAGCAGCCCTTTCCCCGCGGCGAAACAGCCAGCGCGGAGATTCCGAGACCATCAGGCTGCCGATTACGAACAGGATGCCGGGTGGCAGCGAAACCCAGAAAATGCTGCGCCAAGCCGTGTCTTTGAAGGCGAAGAGCTTCGCAGGGTCGCCCAGCCTCGCCACCTCTTCGACGCGAAAACTGAAATACATGCCCACCACGGCCGCGGTCACAATCCCGAGTGTCAACAGCCATTGGAAGATACCCGTCCCCTTGCCGCGGTTCGCCGCGGCCAGGCACTCCGCCAGATAAAGCGGGACGACTACGCCGATCAGGCCGGCGCTGATGCCCTGCAAGAGGCGGCCAAGAACCAACGAGTCATAGCCGTGCGAGAGCGCAATGATGGGAATGCTGCCCACGAACAGCAACCCGCTAAGCATCATCAGCGGCTTGCGCCCGATCCAGTCCGCCAGCGCACCAGCAAACAGGGTTGAGATCACGCTGCCGAGAAGTACAGCCGCAACCACGATGGAGAGTTGGCTCGCATTCAACCCGGAGGTGGCCTCCAGATAAGGCAAAGCCCCCGCAATAATGCCGACATCGACGCCATACAGCAATCCGCCCAATCCCGCTACAAACAGGAGGAAGCGGTTGTAGCCAGCTTTTTGGTCGTGCGCCACAGTGGCAACCTTTCGCCTTTCGCGGGAGAGGGTAGAAATTCATTTCTTCGAGATGTTATTAGCAGCCTGGGGTAAAACTCCAGCGCCCGCAGCGCCTAAAGGCGCATTCATGCCACGACAGTTACGGTATGCCTGAAGGCATACCCTGATACGAATTGCACTGACACGAATCGCACTGATACAAGTCGCAGTTGCGGCCACCGGTTGTTAAGGCCCGTGTCCGCTCCTGAGGGCCTGATAGGCGGCTCCCCACATCGACGCATCTTCATTCACGACGACCGATAGCGGAATGCGTGCCAGTACTGGCGCCAGGTTGCTCGAGCCACAAAAGGATTTGAAAAAAGCACCGTCTTGCAGTTTCGGCAGAATCTTTACCGCGATGCCTCCCGCCACGTAGATACCGCCAAGGGCCAGAGTCTGCAAGGCAAAATTCCCCGTCACCGCACCGAAGATTTCAGTCCAGAACCCCAATGTTTCCACGCAAACGGCGCAAGATTGTGCCAACCCCCGCTGCGTAATTTCACTGGCTGCATTCCCCTCCGGAGATTCGAACGAGGCGTGGAGCACGGAAGGGTGCAAGAATTCGTGAATCCGACGGAAACCTCGGCCCGAGACAATCTGCTCGCAGGACACGTGCGGCAAATGCACTCGCAGATGACTGAGGAGTTGAAGCTCACGCTCCGTTCGCGGCGCAAAATCCGCTTGTCCGCCTTCGGACTGCGCCACTTGATATTTGTCGCCATCCCAGAAGAGGATGGCCTCGCCCAGACCGGTTCCCGCCGCAATCACGGCTCGGGTCGCGTGATGCACGGGGGCTCCTCGATTCAGGGCAACCAAGTCGTTTGCCGGGAGCCTTTCCAGACTCAATGCAGTGGCTGTAAGGTCATTCAGTAAACATATGTTTTTCAGGTTCAGCTTCCGGGTAAGCGCCGAGATATCCACAACCCAAGGCAGATTTTCAGAGTAGTGGCGCCCCTCCGCAACTACGCCCGCCACCCCGAACCCAGCGGCGTCAATGGTAGAGTCGGGCCGATTCGCGTTGGCATTGTTATTGTTATTGTTATTTTCTTCATGTGCGGCGACGGTGACTTCATGGGCTGCGGCTGCTTGTTCGAGGAAGTCGTCAACCAGATCTTCAAATCCGGCATAGTCGCCGGTCGCGAGACGGCGCTGAAAGACGGAATGAAGGGCGAGCCCTTGTTGCCGGAACAAGCCCAGATTGCACTTTGTGCCTCCAACGTCTCCGGCGAGAATCATTGTTCTCCGTTCATTGTTTTCCGATCAGTCTCCTGCTCCCCCACAAGTCATCGGACCAGCCAAGATCCAAACGAGCCGAATGACGTGCGCTCGCAACCATAAGAATAAAGAAGAGATGAATCTTATCAGAGACGAATAGGAAACATCGGGGCAGAACAAATGATCAAGATAACGAAAATGATAGAGATAAGGATAAAGAACGACTGGGCCGGGACTCAACCCTAGTCATCGGTTTAAGGGCATCTCCAGTTAACGGGTGCTGATTTAGAACGGAAAACCCGATTCAGGTTTCCCGCAGAGGGAATTTGGCGGGGAAACCCCTGCAAGCAACTCGTAACCTCAACCAGCAGCAAGACCCGAAGCGGAACCGTGGTGGCAGCGTAAGTGCAATCGAGTAGGCAGTCACGGCAATAATTTGAAAGTTCTAAAACAACCTCGCTAATTGGGGCTAGCGAAGCTTCACTCGAAGGGAAACGCACATCCATGCAACCGGCCTTATCGGCGAGACCACCAGTCAGAGAACAGAAGATGCAAGGGTTGGCGGCGGCTCAGGAATTTTCCGCGCACTGGTTTGCGGCCTACATCAATTCGCATCATGAAAAACGCGTGGCCTCGTACTTTGGCGAGCGCCAGATTGAATCGTTCTTGCCGCTTTATGCCACGCGCCATCGCTGGAAGAATCGTTGCGAGATGGATCTCGAGCTGCCCCTTTTTCCCAATTACGTGTTCGTGCACATCGATCCGCGGGAGCGCGGGCGCGTGCTCGAAGTGCCGGGGGTGCTGTCGCTGGTCGGTTTTGGACGAAACCTCGCACCCCTCCCCGATTTTGAAATCGAAGCGCTCCGCTCTGGCCTCGGACGACGGAATATAGAGCCCTACGCTTATCTCGTCCTGGGGGAGCGTGTCCGCATCAAGGCCGGCGCCATGATTGGAATGGAGGGCGTTCTGGTCCGCAAGAAAAATAACCTTCGAGTGGTGCTCGCGCTCGATGCGATCATGCAGTGTGTGGCGGTAGAGGTCGATGCCGACGATTTGGTACCCGTGTCTAAGGCCCCCTGCCGCGCCATGCTGGCAACCAACTTCGCCGGTCAAAGTCAACCGAACCCGCAAACCGATCTGCACCGGCCGCTGTAAGAGGTGCTTTTCCTGAACAAATTCGGGTGGCATCTTTGTCAACCTGTAGCGGTTGCTCTGCTGGCCGGTTGTTCGCTGAACGCGAGCCGGGCATCCGATCTCGAAACTATCGGACCATGTATTCATACGAGTATCGGCCAAGAGGGAAAACACGGTCACGCGAACGACAGTCATTCTAGCGACAGACAGGCCAACGATGGTCATGCCAACGACAGTCATGGGACAGAACCGTCCGAAGCGAGTCCAGCCCAACAAAATCGACAGAGGTCGGGAATCGCAGCCGGTCTCTGTCCGGCGCACCTTGCGCAAGACCTGTTTTTGGATCAGAAAGCCATCTGGACCAGTCCGCTGCATCTGCGGTCCTCGGATAAAAACTGGCTCGTCCCCTTTGGACTTGTCACGATCGGCTTGGTGGCGACTGACAACGACATGATGCGGCATTTCGGAAGGGCTCCCATCGCTCACAGCGACAGTTTCAGCAATTACGGCATCGCGGCCATGATCGCGGGCGCTGGCAGCTTGTACCTGCGCGGGGCAATCACCAACGACGATCACAGCCGCGAGACGGGCCTGCTGGCGGGTGAAGCGGCAGTGAACAGCACAATCGTGGCGGAGATGATGAAGCTCGCTTTCCAGAGACCGCGTCCCAACGCCCAGAACGCCGGCGACTTCGGAGCTGGAGGAGCCTCGTTTCCCTCGGAACATGCGCTCGCCGCATGGTCGATCGCGAGCGTCATCGCTCAGGAATATCCCGGACCGTTAACCAAACTACTGGCATATGGCGCAGCCTCGGGAATCAGCTTGGCGCGGGTTGCGGCCCGGGAACACTTCCCTTCCGACGTGGTCGTAGGCAGCGCTCTCGGCTATCTCATCGGCCACTATGTTTATCGGGCGCATCACGACCCCGACTTGCCGGGTGCGAACCTGGGGACCTTCGAAAAAGACTCGGAAGAGAAAGCGCCTTCGGGTCCGCGTGCCCCGGCCGAACTCGGATCGCCCTCGGTTCCGCTGGACTCCTGGGTTTATGCCGCGTTCGACCGCCTGTATGCATTGGGGTATGCACCGAGTGCGTACGGCGATATGCGGCCCTGGACGCGCATGGAGTGCGCCCGGATCATCGCGGCCGCCGGCGACGATCTGCATATCGATGATCTACGTATCAATGATCTGCATAGCAATGATCTGCGCGGCGACGGCCTGCGCATCGACGACCGGAACCGTAGCGACCTGCACGCCGCCCTGGGCAATCACGGCGCCCCTCCATCGGAGGCTTATCGGATCTATGCGGCGCTCGCTGCCGAGTTTCGGAACGATCTCGGGCGCAGCAACGGCTCCGGGACCTCCGAGGTTCGGGTGGAAAGCGTCTATACGCGTTATCTCGGCATCGCCGGCACGCCGCTTGACGACGGTTATCACTTTGGCCAGACCCTGATCAACGACTACGGCCGTCTCTATGGCTCGGGCTCGAACGTGCTAAGCGGGGCTTCCGCATCGGGATCGGCAGGGCCGGTGGCATTCTACGTGCGGGGCGAGTATCAGCACGCGGCGGCTCTCCCAGCCTACAGTCAGGCGGTGCAGCAGATGATTGGCACGATCGACGTGACGCCGCCACAGGATCCGATTCATACGACGGTCATCGATCAGTTTCATCTTCTGGATGCATACCTCGCGTGGAACTTCAAGACCATCCAGATCTCAGCCGGCCGGCAGAGTCTGTGGTGGGGACCGGGCGCGGGCGGCGCGCCGAACTTGAGCGACAACGCGCAACCCCTGGACATGCTGCGCCTGACGAACCCGTCTCCCTGGAGATTGCCGGGGTTCCTTCATTGGCTGGGGCCCGTGCGCTGGGATTCCTTCTTGGGGTTAATGGCCGGACACCACTACCCGCCAACTCCCGCGATCGACGGGCAGAAGATCAGTTTCAAGCCGACGCCCAATCTTGAATTCGGGTTCTCGCGGACGATCGTGTTCCGTCCGATTACGACCCGTATGTTCTTGCGAGGATTCTTCAGTTTCGGTGACAACAAAACCACCATACCCGGCAGCGCGGCCGACGTGGGCGACCGGCGCAGCGGCTTTGATTTCAGCTATCGCATTCCCGGCCTCCGGAACTGGGTGATTCTGTACAACGATGGCATGACTGACGATGAAACCTCGCCGATCGCATACCCGCAAATGTCGCTGATGAATCCGGGAATTTACCTGCCGCAGATTCCTCGCATCCCGAAACTTGATTTTCGCGCTGAAATGTCATGGTCGGACCCGCCGGCGCTATCCAACCGGGGAGGCCAGTACTTCTACTACAACGGCGCCTACCACGACTCATACACGAACGACGGGCACCTCATCGGTTCCTGGGTGGGCCGCGAGGGTCACGGTCTTCAACTCTGGAGCACTTATTGGCTTTCGCCCCGCAACTCGGTCGAAGCCGGATACCGGAAGGCGCATGTCGACCGCGACTTTATTCCGGCGGGCGGTGACATTCAGGATTTCTTCGTGCGCGCGACGTTTCAACTGCCTCTCGGAATGGAGATGGCTGCATTTCTCCAATACGAACGCTGGAACTTCCCCGTGCTATCTCCGCTCGCCGGACCCGACACTGTGGCCTCGGTCGAGTTCACCTGCCATCCCAACTGGAGCAAGGTGTTGAGCTTTCAATGATCGCAGAAACCTTGATCGCAGAGACAATGATCTCCGAAACAATGACCTCCGAAACCGAAACCATGACGGCAGAAAAAACGATGTCCCAGAGCCCGCTCTTCTAAATGATGATCTCCGAAAAACCGATTGCAGAAACAAAATGCAAGCTTCCGGCCGAATCGTCCGATCTTTCTGGACGCTCGGGCGATGCCGCACCGCCGCGCCGGATGCGCCGCTCGACCGTAATGGCGCTCGTCGGACTGCTGGCGTTGTCCGGTCTGGGATGGGGGCAAACCGCGCCGCAAACGCCAGCCGCGGACGATCCGCAATGTTTGCCCGAAGATTGCCTGGTCGACCCGGGAACCCACGAGGGCAATGCCTATCCGGCGCCCGGCCAAGCGGGAGATCAAGCGGCGAGCGTGCCACCCGGTGAAGGCTTGCCGAATCAAGCCTGGCCGAACCGCCCTCGGCCGCCGAATAACAACGACAATAACAATAACAATGACCGTGAGGCCGAAGACCAGAATGCAGAATTAACCCGCCGCCTGAAACGGCCCTTACCTGCGAAGGGGGATGAAATTCCCGAACCGCCGCCCACGGAATTTCAGGAATTTGTCGCCAGCTCCGTCGGCCGCAGGTTGCCCATTTATGGATCCAGCCTTTTTCGAAACGTCCCCACAACCTTCGCTCCCGTCGAGCGAATTCCGGTGACCGACGATTACCGGATCGGGCCGGGAGACGAGATCCTGATCCGGGCCTGGGGACAGGTTGATCTGAACGGCAAACTGGTGGTCGACCGGGGGGGTGAAGTCTTCCTGCCCAAGGTCGGCACGCTTTCCGTTGCGGGATTGAAATACCAACAACTGCCCGAGTATTTCCGGACGGCGATTGGAAGAGTGTTCCGCAATTTCGATTTAACGGTCAGCCTGGGACAGCTCCGGTCGATTCAAGTATTTGTCGTCGGTCAGGCGCGGCGTCCTGGAAGTTACACGGTCAGTTCGCTCTGTACCCTGGTGAACGCGCTCTTCGCCTCGGGCGGACCATCGGCTACCGGGTCGATGCGAAACATCCAACTGAAACGAAATGACGGCGTGGTAACGGAGTTTGACTTCTATGACCTGCTCTTAAGAGGGGACAAATCCAAAGACGCGAGATTGCTGCCCGGCGATGTCATCTATATCCCACCCGCCGGGGCGTCGATCGCCATGGCGGGCAGCGTGAATGTGCCCGCGATTTACGAACTGCGCGAGGGGACGACGCTCGCGAGCGCAATCGAGATGGCAGGCGGCTTTGCGACCACCGCGGACGGACAAAAGGCGGTGGTGGAACGCATTGAAAACCACAATACTCGCCGCGTCGAAGAATTTCCTCTGGATGGACCCGGCCTGGCGCGCGCATTGCGCGATGGAGACTTGGTCCGCATCCTCGCGCTCTCGCCTCGTTTTGAAAACGCAGTGACGCTGCGGGGCAACGTCGCGCATCCCGGGCGCATCGAGTGGCATCGCGGCATGAGGCTGAAGGACGTGATCCCGAACCAGGACGCTCTGGTCACTCGCGACTACTGGCGGGTTACCAACTGGGCGGCGAACGCTGGCGAAAGGGGCGACCAACAGGCCGCCCGCGACTACTGGCGCGCCACCAACCCGGTTGTGAGCCGGGGCGGCGGGAGCGATGACCAGAGAGCGGAGCCTCGGTTCGAGACGCAACCGGCCTTGGCCCCGGCAGCAGCCGAGACTGCGGCGGCCAAACTGCACAACCAGATCACGCGGCATGCTCCGGAGATCAACTGGGACTACGCGGTGATTCAGCGGCTGAACCTCGAGGACTTGACGACGCAGCTGGTCCCCTTCAATTTGGGGAAACTGGTGCTCGAGGGAGATGAGAAAAACAACCTGGCGCTCGAGCCGGGCGACGTCATCACCATTTTCTCCGAGAACGATCTCGCCGTGCCGCTCGAAAAACAGAGCAAGTTCGTGCGCCTGGAAGGGGAGTTTCGCGCCGCCGGTGTTTATCGCGCTGAAGCGGGCGAAGACATCCGCCATCTGATCGAACGCGTCGGAGGATTTACATCGAATGCCTATCTTTACGGGGCCGAGTTTACGCGCGAATCGGTGCGCATCGACCAGCAGAAGGGCCTCGATCAGATGATCGAAAAACTCGAGGAAGACGTTACGCGCAATGCGCTCGCACCGGCCGGGGTCAGTCCCGAGGAAATTGCCGACAACCGCGCGAAACTGGAAGCGCAGCGGCAACTGGTGGCAAAGCTCCGGGAAGTGAAGGCGACCGGACGCGTGGTCCTCGACCTGAAGCCGGATTCGACCGGAGTGCGCGATCTGCCCGAAATCGCGCTCGAAGATGGCGACCGCTTCGTGGTGCCGTTTCGCCCGTCAACGGTCGAGATGCTGGGCGCGGTATACGACAAAAACTCGTTCCTGTACCGCCGTGAGGAGCGGGTGGAGGACTACGTGAAGCGCGCCGGCGGCCCGACGCGGGATGCGGATACGGGTCGCATGTTTGTCATTCGGGCCGACGGCTCCGTGCTCAGCAAGCAGTCGGTCAAGGGCTTGTGGAATGGAGGCTTCGCCGCGCTTCGCCTCATGCCGGGCGATGCCATCGTCGTCCCCGAGCGTCTCTCCCATGGCTCCTTCCTCCGGGGCTTGAGAGATTGGAGCCAGGTCTTCTCCCAATTCGCCCTGGGCGCGGCGGCGGTGAGGGTCATTCAATGAGCACCGTGACCACGACCGTTCCCGAGTCCAGTACCGCGAAGAGCATGCACCATAACGCGCTCGACCTCGAAGACCGCGGTAGTGAAAGCCCGGTTCTACAACCGCGGGCTGGTGCCATTTACGACGAGCCCTACGAATCCCACCTGCTCGATCTGCTGATTATCCTGACCCGGCGCAAGCGCATCATCCTGTCGACCACGCTGGCCGCAGCCGTCCTGGCGGTTATCGTCTCCGCGCTGATGCCCAACCGCTACACCTCTACCGCCAACATTCTGCCTCCCCAGCAGAGCCAGTCTCTAGCCGCATCGATGATTGGGCAATTGGGCTCCCTCGGCCCCATGGCCGCGATGGCCCAGAAAGATCTCGGTCTGAAGAATCCGGGCGACCTTTATGTGGGCATGTTACGGAGCCGTACCGCCGAGGATCGGTTGATTCGCCGCTTCGATCTTCTGCGTGTCTATCGCGTCAAAACCATGTCGGATGCGCGTCATGATCTGGAAGACGCCTCGAGCATTGCGCTCGGCAAGGAGGGTTTTATCAGCATCTCGGTCGAGGACAAAGACCGCGACCGCGCCCCCCAAATCGCGAACGCCTACGTGGACGAGTTGCGCCAGCTGACGCAGGACCTCTCCGTAACCGAAGCTGGACAGCGGCGCATATTTTTCGAACGGCAACTGGAACTGGCTAAGAATAACCTCGCCGACGCGGAACAGGCGTTGAAACAGACCGAGCAGAAGACGGGCTTGATCCAATTGGATGGCCAGGCCAAGGCGATCATCGAATCGGTGGTGAAACTGCGAGCGACCATCGCTGCCCAAGAAGTTGCATTGCACGCCCGGCGGCTGTCCTCGACCGAAGAGAATCCCGACGTGCAACTCGGCGAACAGCAACTCTCCGGCATGCGAACGCAGCTCGCCCTCATGGAGAAGCAGAGCGGCGACGCCGGCAAGTTCCAGGTCTCGGCCGGCAATGTTCCCGTCGGCAACGTTCCGGAAGCAGGCCTCCAGTATGTGCGCAGACTGCGCGATGTGAAGTATGCCGAGACCATCTTCGAACTGCTGGCCAAGCAGTATGAAGCGGCAAAACTGGATGAGGCGAAAACCGCAGCTGTCATACAAGTCCTCGATCCCGCCATCGCGCCGGACCGGAAGTCCTCGCCCCGGCGCAGCCTGATTGTCTTGGGCACGATGGGATTTGGGTTTCTCGCAGCTGTGGCTTACGTGGTGGCGGCCGCGGCATTCGCCGAAATGCGCCAGGCACCCGGAACCGAACGCCGCTTGGAGATGCTGGTCCGGCTCCTGCAACCGGCACCGAAGTACCAGAACCCAGGCTTCTAGAAAATAACCTTTTAGCGTCTGACCTTCTTCCCGGCGGTTGGCAGACCGGCGCTTCGCAGGGCGGAGCGCCAGTGGGGGCTGCTCGTCAGCATCGCCGAAGCCATCGTAAAGAGGAATTCAAGAGGAATTAAAGACAATGAAGAAAAAGGTCGCACTGATCACCGGCATTACCGGGCAGGATGGCGCCTATTTGGCCGAGTTCTTGCTGAAGCAAGGCTATGAAGTTCACGGCATTAAGCGACGGACTTCGTTGTTCAACACTCAGCGCATCGAGCATCTCTATCAAGATCCTCATATCGACCATCGCGACTTTATTCTTCACCATGGAGATTTGACCGACTCCTGCAATCTTATTCACGTCATGGAGAAGGTAAAACCTGATGAAATCTACAACCTAGGCGCCCAGAGCCACGTGGCTGTGTCCTTCGATCAACCGGAGTATACCGCCAATGTTGATGGGATCGGCACGCTGCGGCTGCTGGAGGCGATTCGAATTCTCGGCCTGGTCGAACGGACCCGTTTCTATCAGGCTTCAACGTCCGAACTCTTTGGCCTGGTACAAGAAACGCCGCAGAGCGAGAAGACGGCCTTTTACCCGCGTTCACCTTACGGCGTCGCCAAGCTCTACGCCCACTGGATCACCGTGAACTATCGGGAATCGTATGGCATCTATGCCTGCAATGGCATCTTGTTCAACCATGAATCGCCGCAGCGGGGCGAGACGTTTGTCACCCGCAAGAGCACCCGCGCACTGGCCCGTATCAAGCTCGGCCTGGAGGAATGTCTCTACCTTGGGAACCTCTCGGCACGGCGCGACTGGGGCCACGCTCGAGACTATGTCGAGATGCAATGGCTCATGTTGCAGCAGTCTAGACCCGAGGATTTCGTGATTGCCACGGGCGAGCAGCATACGGTTCGCGAGTTCGTTAGCTTGGCGGCGGAGCGCCTGGGGTTGCCTCTGGAATGGACGGGGTGCGGTCGCGAGGAAAAAGGAATGGACCGCTTCGGGCAGGTACGCGTGGCCGTGGATCCTCGATATTTTCGGCCGGCAGAGGTGGACACCTTGTTGGGGGATGCCACCCGGGCACGGGAACAACTGGGCTGGCATCCGAAAACAAACTTCCAGCAACTGATTGCCGAAATGGTCGATGCCGATCTTATCAGTGCCGAACGGGATGAATTGGTGAAGAAACACGGGTACAAGGCTTACGAGCATCAATCCTCCTATGCAACGACATGAACCCATCTATATCGCCGGGCACAACGGTTTAGTCGGTTCCGCTTTATTGCGGAACTTGCGGGCGGCAGGGTACAGCAACCTGGTTACTGCCGATCACCGCGACTTGGACCTCACGGCAGGCGATGCGGTTCGCAGCTTCTTCCAGGCAAGCCGCCCCGCTTATGTCTTCCTGGCTGCAGCCCGGGTCGGAGGAATTCTGGCCAACTCCACCCGGCCCGCCGAGTTCATCGTTCAGAACCTTGGTATTGAACTGAATGTGATTCGCGAAGCCTATGCTGCTGGAGTCAAGCGGCTGCTCTTTCTCGGCTCCAGTTGCGTGTATCCGAAGGATTGTCCGCAACCGATCCAAGAGGAATACCTGTTGACTGGCCGTCTGGAGACGACCAATCAGGCCTTCGCCATGGCTAAGATCACGGGCATCGAAATGTGCCGCGCTCTTAACTTCCAGTATGCAACGAAATATATCGCCGCCATGGCAACGAACTTGTACGGCCCGGACGACAATTACGATTTGCAGGATTCGCATGTGATACCGGCGCTCGTTCGTAAAATGCACGAGGCAAAAACCGCCAAACAGGACTCGGTCGTCGTCTGGGGAACGGGATCGCCACGCCGGGAATTTCTACATGTCGATGATTTGGCGAACGCTTGCGTATTCCTGATGCAGCTGCCGCCCGAACTCTACGACGCCATCGCCCGGATGAGTCCCCCGATTGTAAATGTGGGGTCTGGCGAGGACATCACCATCGCCGAACTGGCCACGCTGGTTCAGGAAATTGTCGGCTCCACGGCAACCATCCGATGGGACCATGAGAAGCCGGATGGCACGCCTAGAAAATTGCTCGCAACCCATCGCATGAGGGCGCTCGGCTGGGCGCCGCTGATATCGTTGCGCGAGGGAATCGCTGCAACTTATCGGGAATACATCCGGAGGATACCTTCGTGAGCGCTGCCGTTCTCCGCCTTCGCGAACTGGCAGGCAACGTCCGAGGGAACGTTCGCTGGCTGCCCTTTGAAACCTTGACGTCGGAGGGACGCTCGAAGGAACGGCATCGCCGCGCCGCACTCACCGGGGGGGCTGCCGCGTTGGCCAGAATCATCGCCGTTTCCACCAGCCTCGTCACCATCCCAGCGGCACTGCATTATCTGGGGACCGAGCGTTTCGCACTCTGGATGACGATCAGCTCGGTGGTCGCCCTGCTCGGTTTCGCCGACTTCGGCATGGGCAACGGTGTCTTGAATGCTGTCGCGGAAGCGCACGGGCGTGACGATGCGGAGGAGATACGGCGACTGGTCGAAAGCGGGTACGTGCTACTCTCCGCGATTGCGGTGGTGGGGATGGCGGTGTTTGTTTCCGTTTACCACTTGGCAGATTGGGCACGTTTTTTAAACGTTACTTCCGCAGCCGCACGGAGGGAATCGGGGCCGTCGCTGGCTGTATTCGTTGGTTGTTTTGCCCTGAACCTCCCGCTGGGCGTAGTGCAGCGGCTGCAACTCGGAATGCAGGAAGGCTTTTTGAGCAATCTTTGGCAACTGGTCGGCAGCGTGGCGGGTCTGGCTGGGGTATTACTGGTCATCCATTTCCGGATGAGCTTGCCTTGTCTGATCCTGGCCCTGGCGGGCGCTCCCGCCATCGCCGCTCTCGCCAACACCTTGGTCTTTTTTGGCTGGATGCGGCCCGACCTTCGTCCTCGTTTCAGCCTGGTCTCGACCATCGCCATGCGGAAAATCGCGCGCATCGGTTTCTTGTTTTTCGTCCTTCAGGCCGCGGTCGCGATCGCCTATTCCTCCGATAACTTTGTGGTTGCCCGAATGCTAGGTCCGGAAGCGGTGACATGTTATGCCGTAACCGCGAAGATGTTCAGCTTGATTTCGCTCGGACTCTCCATGTTTCTCGCGCCCTTGTGGCCAGCGTACGGCGAAGCCATCGCTCGGGGCGATCTGCTCTGGGTCAGGAGAACGCTGATCAAGAGCCTGACTACGGCGGTCACGCTCGCTGCCTTTGCGGCCTTGATCCTGGTGGCTCTGGGGCCATCGATACTGAGATTATGGGTGCACCGTCCCATCTCACCCTCTTTCTTGCTGTTACTCGGCCTCGGCCTGTGGAGCGTCATGGATGCCGCCGGCGTGTCGGTAGCGATGTTCCTGAACGGCGCCAATGTTGTCCTGCCGCAGGTCATCCTTGCGTCCATCTTTGCCGCAGGATGTCTCGCTCTAAAGATTTTTCTGGTGCGGCGGTTCGGCATGGTGGGTGTCCCGTGGGCGACTTTACTTTCCTACGCTGCTTTGAGCGCGATCCCCTGTCTGTTCATCGTGCCTCGCCTTCTCTCCTCCATGGAGCGACGCCATTCTGGCGAGTGGGCAGCGCGGCCATACTAAATTCTCTTTGTTTATGATCACCATACCTGTCTATCAACCGAGCCTTTGCGGCAACGAGCGAAACTATGTCAACCAGTGTCTCGACTCCAATTGGATCTCATCCAAGGGGAGATTTATCGCCGAATTTGAAACCGGCTTTGCGCGTTACATAGGAGTGCAGCATGCCGCCAGCGTTTCGAACGGGACGGTGGCTCTTCATCTGGCGCTCGTGGCTCTGGGCATTGGTCCCGGCATGGAAGTGATCGTTCCCACCCTAACCTACATCGCCTCGGTCAATGCCATAGCCTATACCGGCGCCGCTCCGGTTTTCGTGGATTCTCTTCCCGACACCTGGCAGATGGATCCTGACGATGTTCAGCGCAAGATCACAGGCCGGACGCGGGCCATCCTTGCCGTACATATGTATGGACATCCGTGCAACATGTCGGCGCTCTCGGCCCTGGCCACCGAACACGACCTTCTCCTGATCGAAGATTGCGCCGAGTCCTTCGGATCTCTCTACCAAGGACGCCATACTGGAACTTTCGGAGACATTGCGACTTTTAGTTTTTTCGGAAACAAAACCATCACCACGGGTGAGGGCGGAATGGTAGTCACCAAGGACGAGACCCTGCATGAGCGGGTCTGTCATTTCAAGGGACAGGGACTGGCCAAGTATCGCGAGTACTGGCATGACGTAATTGGCTACAACTATCGGATGACGAACCTATGCGCCGCCATTGGCCTGGCCCAACTGGAGCAAGCCGACACCTTCATCGCCAAGAAACGGCAGTTGGCGGACTGGTATCGGGACGACCTCGCCGACGACCTCGCCGATTCGAGCGTCCAGTTTCACGAACCGCACGGTAACGTGCTGCACACCCATTGGATGTGTTCGATTCTGGTGCCTCATCCTTCCGACCGCGACCGGCTGCGAACGGAATTGGCGGCAGCGGGAATTGAAACCCGGCCCTTAGTCAGTCCGGTTCACAGCATGCCGATGTATTCCCAGCGCTTTCGCAAGTACCCGGTGGCGGAGGATCTGGCCCGGCGGGGGATTAATCTTCCCAGTTATCCGGGACTGACGCGGGAGCAAGTAGGGGAGATTGCAGCCGTAATTGGTCGGGGGAAATGGCGCCAGGAATCGCGTGCCGCCTCCGTTTGATCACCAATAGATCCGATCGGCGGATGCCCTGAAGCCGCAGAAGTCGAGGATGTTTCGAGGGTGTTCCACTCTACCGACTGTTCCGGCACAAGCCGTAGCCGCACCGCTGTACGGTAACCAGCGTCTTTTGTCTTTTATCTTTTGTCTTTTATCTTTGGAATCGCCCATCTTTGGAGTCGCCGCATGCGCCCAGAAGTCAAGGTTCTGCGAAAGAACGTTTACCAATTCATCATCAATTCCATCTTCAGCGCCGATCTGATGCCTCCGGTACTCGAGATCGGACCCATGCAGGAGCAGTGGACTCCGGTGAAAAAGTACTTTGTAAGCACCCGCGATTTCTTTCGGCAAAAGGGAATTCCCTACCTCGCCTGCGACCACGATCAGGCGTCCGGAGCGGAGGTCTTGTCCAGTGTTCTCGATCTGTCGCGGGAGGTCGCGCCCGAGTCGCTCGGCTGCATTATTGCTCTCGAGGTGATTGAACATGTTTCGCGAATCTGGGAGCTCTCCGACCTGTTTGCGGATTTGCTCAAGCCCGGCGGCAGATTATTCATTTCTACTCCGTACTACTTCTTTCGGCATTCCCCCTTCCCCGATTACTGGCGGGTTAGCGAAGACGGGCTGAGGTTGCTGTTTAGCGGACGCTTCGATCTGGAAATTACGCCGCTGTTCGCAAAAGACGAACGCAAGCCCATTCACTACACGCTGGTCGGGCGCAAGAAGTCTTAGCTCCCATAGGATCGCTTTTTCACCGTCGCCCATGAAAGACCTCAGCCTACTGTTTCTCGGCGCTTCCAAGCGCGTCTCCCTATTGGAGCGGTTCCTCGACGCTGCCGCCCGCATGGGGGTGGTCTTGCATCTTTACTCCTGTGAGCTGGACGCCGGCTTTCACCCCATCTCGCATTTGGCTTGCGTACTCCAGGGTCCGCCCTTCCTGGCGCCTGAATTCATCCCGTGGCTCGAGGATGTCGCAATCCGGTATGGCATCAACCTCATGATTCCGACGATGGACGCCGCCACCGTGGTGCTAAGCCGATATGCCGCCGGGCGTTTACGAACCGACTCATGCTGGCCGGTAGTGAGCGATCCTTCGATCTGTGAAGCCATGTACGATAAGCTCTCGGCCCGCGAGTTATTTGTCCGGGCCGCACTTCCGGTACCGCCGGACACGCCGGGCAGGTACCCGAAGATTGCCAAACCCCGCTTTGGTTACGGCGCGCGTGGAATCAAAATCATGGCAGCGCCGGCGGACCGCCAAGCGCTGGAGGCCGGATCGGAATCCGCACAGTACGTGATCGAAGACTTCCTGTCAGAAGTTCGGGAGACTACGGTTGATTTTTATGTGAGCCCCCGACAGGGCTTCATCGGCTATGTTCTCCGCGACCGGCTTGAGGTTTCCGATGGCGAGGTTATGGTCTGCAAAACGCGCCGCCCTGAGGCGAACGAAATACAACTGATTGAGCAAGTGGCGTCCCTGGCGGGCTGGACGGGATGCGTTACCTTACAATACCTCACCGATCTCGAACATCGTCTTTATGTGCTTGAGATCAACCCCCGCTTCGGAGGCGGATGTACCTGCGCCATCGAAGCCGGTCTGGATATGCCCTACTACCTGATGACGGAGGCGATGGGAATCGACTTTGAACCCCCGGCCCGGCTCAAGAACCTGCTGATGACGCGAGCCAGAAGGGATTTTTTCTATGAGCGCTAAGGTGGTTTTTGTCGACCTGGACGGCACGCTGTGCACCGAGGAAAAGACTTTCGAGCGGCCTCTGGCTCGACCGCTGGCCGGGGCAAAAGAGGCGCTGAACCGGATTTTCGATGCTGGCAACACAGTCGTCATTTGGACGGCTCGCGGCTGGGAGCAGTACCGTATGACCGAGGACTGGCTTCGCCGTCATGGCTTCAAGTACCACCAGATCCTGATGGGCAAGCCGATCGCTACCGTCTTTATCGATGATCGCGGGCGGCGATTCGAGGGATGGGACAAGGATTATCTGGGTGCCGAGTGAGGGGCAAATGAGGGGCAATGGTGTCGAGCACGAGACGAGATCGGGAAGGGAGGGCATCTCCGGCCGTAACCCTGGGATTCCCGCTGCCCTCCCAGCTTTGAAAATCGCGCTCCTCGCCGACCATTTGACCCGCTGGGGTGGGGGAGCCGACTTCCTCCGCCTGTGCGCCGGCGGATTATGGCAGAAGCAAAAAGACTCGGCGCTGACTTTTTCCATGCTCCTGCCGGCGGAGAGCCCGATCGGAACCCTGCGCCGCCATCTTTCACCATGGAAACGGATGGCCGTGCAACTCCTGAAGTTGGAACGGCCGCGGTTCACCGAGTATTCCTACTTGCGACGGGAGCAGTCGCTCGATTCGGTGAACAGCTTTGGGGGAGAACTCCATACCATCGTTTACCGGGAGCAGGAACGGTCTCACGAAAGCCTTCTCCATATTCTGGAGCAGCGAGGTTATGACGCGCTCCTCCCGTTTTCGACCTCGCCCGGCCGCTTTCCGCTGCCCTGGGTGGGCTACATTCCGGATCTTCAGCACCTGCACCGGGCAGAATTCTTTAGCGCCGAGGAATGTGCACAGCGCGACTTGCTGTTCACCGAACTACTCCGCGATGCCCAGGCCATCATTGTGAACTCCCGCGATGCCAAGCGCGACATCGCCCATTTCTATCCCGGTCACAAGTGCGCTATTTTCGATTTGCCCTTTGCGCCGATCCTGAATCCCGAATGGCTGGAAGACCTGCCCGAAAGGACCGTGTCGCGCTACCGGCTGCCCCAACGCTATTTCTTAATCTCCAATCAGTTCTGGATTCACAAGTCCCATGGGACCGCTTTTGAAGCTCTGGCCAAACTCGGCCGCGACCACGCCGATGTGGGCATGGTTTGTACGGGCAGCACCACCGACTACCGTCATCCGGGGTATTTTCCCAGGCTCCAGCGCCAAATCGCGGAGCTTGGCCTGGAAAGCCGGATTCAGATTCTGGGGCGAATCCCGAAGCACGATCAGATTCAGATCATGCGCGGCGCCGTGGCGGTCCTTCAGCCCACGCGGTTCGAAGGCGGTCCGGGCGGAGGTGTGGTGTACGATGCCGTGGCCACGGGCACGCCGGCCATTCTCTCCGACATACCCGTGAACCTTGAAGTGCTGAGTCGTGGTCGTGAAGTGGAAATCGAGGACGGCAGCATCCGGTTTTTCCGTGCGGGATCAGTGGCGGATCTGGCGGAACATATGCGCGCCGGGCTGACCGGGCGTCCCCCAACTCCCTCGAAAGACCAATTGCGCCGCCGCTCGGACGACCGGGCCGAGCGACTGGGCTCGCGCTTGCTCGAAGCCGTCGAGCACGCTTCTAAGGCGAGTAGGGTCTGAGACCGGCTCTTTAAAGGCTCGGAACCGCTGGCATCCCGACTGGGCATCGCCAATTCCTCTGCCCCTATCTGCTTGTCGTCAACACCCGAGGTTTGGAGTTAACCCATTCCATGGAAAACCAGGAACAGCGAAAAATCGAAGGCGGGAAGCGCGTCCGAGGGAGGAGCATGGCCCGTCCCGGAAACGAACCAACTCGGAGCGAACCAACTCGGAACGAACCACCTCTGGTCAGCATTATTATGGTGGTGAAAAACGCAGGCGAGGCCATCACCGAAACCATCGAGAGCGTGTTGCGTCAGCCGTCGAACGACTACGAACTGATCGTCGTGGACGGCGCGTCCGAGGATGGCACCGTCGATATTCTGCGGAGCTATGACGATGGTATCGAATACTGGATGAGCGAACCGGATCGTGGGGTGTATGACGCCACCAACAAAGCGGAAGCGATGGCTTCCGGTCAATTCCTCTTCCACCTGAATCTGGGCGACACCTTGCTGCAGATTCCGGCCCAGGAACTGCGCGAGAGCTGGGAGGAAGGCGCCGCTCTGGTCAGTTTTCGCGTGCTCCTCGACCATCGGGACATCTTTGTACCGCGCCAGGACTGGAGACTCAGGCTGACCAATACCCTGCATCACCAGGGTACGTTTTATCGGCGCGACGCCTCGATACCCTACGATCTCGCGTATCAGGTGTTCGCGGATTTCGATGTCAACCAGAAGATGACCTTGAGCCGCCGCCGGGTGCGCCTGTTCGACGCCATTGTCGCCAATCACAGCACCGACGGCCTTTCCCATAGCAGCCGCAGATTTTACGAAGTCTTTCAGATCATTCGCAAGAACCATGGATTCCCTTACGTGTTCGCATCGTATGGCTACTTCAAGCTGCAGGGTTTGAAGCGGCGCATTCGCATGGCGTGCGGAGTTTAGACAGTGCGCCTGCTCATTCTCGTGGTGCTCTATCGACGCGCTTGCCGCGCCTCGGAAACGCTGCGGTCGCTGGCCGCTTGCCGGAACACTCTGCACGATTCCTTGGTCGTGGTCTGGGACAACAGCCCGGAAGAGGCGGTTGCGGAACAAAGGCGCTGGCTCCGCTCAGCCTTGCCGCGAGCGGCGTATTTTCACGATGCCTCGAACCCGGGGCTGGCGTCGGTCTACAACCGGGTCATCCACCGGTACCTGAAACAGATGGCGCCGGAAACCTCCGACTTCCTTCTCCTGCTGGACCAGGATTCGGAAGTCGACCATGCTTTTTTTACGGCCTTGGAACACGCCACCACCGAGCATCCGGAGATCGCGCTGTTTCTGCCGCTGGTCACAGCCCGCGGGCGGATCGTCAGTCCCGCGAATCTTTATGGCTTCAAAGGCTCCTACTGGAAGAAAAAGCGGAGCGGCCTAACTCCGTCCGAGCACCACACTGCGATCAACAGCGGCATGGTGATCTCCGCACCTTACCTTCGTGAACATTTTCCCGGATACGACGAGCGTCTTCAGTTTTACGGTACGGACAATTTCTTTATGCGCGAATACGGCAAGACCAATCGCCAGTTCGTCGTCCTGGACTGCGCCATCCAGCATGATTTGTCTTGCTTCATGCCGGAAAATATAGAAGTCAAGCTTTGGCGGCATCGGGAGAACGTAAACTCACTCCGCATTCTCCACGAAGGATGCGGAATTCGGACCTGGCTCGCGCATGCCTATTGCCGCCTTCACAATCTTCGACAAGCGATCAAGTACTGCGACCGGCGCTTTCTGGTGTAACCTCGATGCCACTCGTCTACCCTGGACTGGAATTCGCGAATCTATTGTGGAGTACCGTGCTCTTCGCGGCAATCTACGTCCTGGCTTATCGCCGTTATATATTTTCCCTTTTCGACCCCTTTAATGTTGCGCTCGTCACCTCCATCTTTGCCTCTGTCTTGATGGTCAATACCGTCGACGATCGCCGGTGGTGGTGGCAATTCTTTTCTTTTCAACTGGCGTTTTTTCTCGGCTTCTCGCGGAACAAGCTTCCCCCGAGTTCGCCGATCCGGGCGGAGGGGGCGGGGAAGGCCTATTTTTCGACTCTTTCAGAAGAGATGAGAGTGCTGGAAGGAGCCGTGGCCTTGCTCTTTGTGGTGGCTCTGGCGGCAAATCTCTATCTCGGTGCAACGGCTGGATTCCCCATCTTTGCCGGGGATGCCGGGATGGCCAAGGTGTCTGCTTTTGTCGGGGGTCTGGGCGCGGTCAAACGCGTCAACGACGGAATTGGCGTTTTTGTCCCCTGCGCGGCTCTAGTTTTGTACGCTTGCGGCCGTCACAAGAAGTGGTGGCTGACGGTAGTACTGATCGAGATGATCCTCAGCTGTCTCAACGGCTCGAAGAGTGCGGTGCTGCTTTTTGTCTGCGTCCTGGCGACCGCGACCCGTCATGAAGCGTTTCGGACTATGGCTGTGACCGCCCGCTTGAACCAATATGCCAGGCGCTTAATGGCGGCGGCAGTGCTCTGGGCCATCGCTGTCCTCGGTATCGAGGGAGGTGTGGGGGTCGGGGAAGCGGCGTGGCACTTCCTGGTGCGCATCGTGTTCTCCGGCGATATGGTCTTGCACTATTACCATCCCGACGTCATTGCCCACTTTGCGAAGTACGGTCCGATGACCTATCTGACGGATATGCTCAATCCTATTTTGGGCTTTCTCCGTCTTGTACCCTATCGCGAGCCCCTCGGATACACTATGGTTGGCCTGCTGGCGGGACAGAATTCCCCCGACACTACGGTTGGCCCCAACACTGGTTTCTATGTCGCCGGCCACATCTATTTCGGCGCAGTCGGTGGATTCTTCTATTCGATGACGATTGGATACTTGGTATCTTTTGTAAGGAAGCTGTTTTTCTCCCCGCCGAAACTGGGCGTGATTGCTTTTGTCTCCCTGCTTACTCTGAGCATCCAGATCGCAGTCCTGCCGATCGATGCCCAGTATTTTGTTTCGCTGCTGCTGGATACGTTTGCGCCGGTGGGTGCGGCGCTGGCAATTTCCTATCTGGCCGTCGTCGCCGCCACCGGCGTTCACGCCCATGACCTCAGCCGAGAGGCTCATCCAGGATGGTTATGACCACGGCCAGTTCCGCACCAACGCTCCAATCTCGCACCGTGCCCCGCTTTTGGTCCGCGCGCAAACCGCCGACCGAAGCCAACGGCGGCTTTCTCTACTCGCCGATTACACGGCCTTACATCCTGGCGAGCGCCTTTGGCCCCGAGGCAGTTGAACCCTACCGCCGCAGCTCCACCTGGGGTTGGGACATCCTGGTAGACCGCTACCTGGCGGGTCGTCCGATCCGGCGCGTCCTGAGCTTGTGCTGCGGATTTGGTCTTTCCGAACGGATTCTCCTGCCACGTTTGCCTGAGATCACAGACTGTCGTGCGCTCGACATCGCGCCCGGCGCCATTGCGGCAGCCAGGCGGCTGGCCGCTGAAGCTGGGCTTGCGGCCGTCCGCTATGAGGTCGCGGACCTGAATGCCTACGCCTGGGAACCGGACGGTTACGACCTGGTGGTCGCCAACGGAGCGTTGCACCATCTGAGCAACCTCGAAGACGTACTGGCCGGCATAAGGAGCACGCTGAAAACCGGTGGCGTGTTCGTTTCCTGCGAATGCGTCGGTCCAAACTATCAGGACCACTCCCCGCGCCAGCTGGAACTTATCAACGCGGCTGCGTTTTTAGTTCCTCCGGAGCTGCGCGCTCGGACCGGCGGCTCTTGGCATCGTCATCCCACGATCTTCCGCTCGCTCGCCCGTTTGCATACGGCGGCGGCCTGCTCCGACCAGCCACACTGGCCGGAATGGAAGAAGTTCGCGGCGCGGGCCACCCGACGTGTGGCACGCCGCCCGGCGTTCGACTTTGGTGTCGTTCACATCTCTCCCAAATCCCATCTGCTGCGAACCGATCCATCGGAGTGCGTACGCTCCTCCGACGTGCTGCCGGTAGTGCGGCGTTTCTTTCCAGCGGCGGAAGTCCATCCGCTGGGTGGCGGCCTGCTCGAGTTCTCGCTCGACGCGCGCTTTTATGAACGATTTGACGAAGGGAACGAGTGCCACCGGCGCGATTTCGCACTCGTCTGCGACCTGGAACGCCATTATATGTCGACCGGAGAAATTGGCAGCGACTTCGCGATCGTGATCGCTACCGGATGAGTTGCCAGCTGCCCCAGGGTTGATCGCGAGCGCCGCCTGCGCGCTCGAAAGCGAGAGCCATGCCACCGTATATCAAACCCCATATCAAACCGCAGATCAAGCCGCAGATCGTGGTTTCCGCCGTCAATTTTTCTGAAATGGGGCCGCTCACCATACTCCAGGAGATCCTGACGTTCCTCGCCGAACACTATGCGGCGGACTACGAAATTGTCGCGCTGGTGCACCGTCAGTCTTTGGTCGGCGTCCCCCAGGTCACCTACCTGGAGTTCCCCGCGATCAAAGGTTCGTGGCTGAGAAGATTGAAATTCGAGTACCTCGACCTCAAACGAATCAGCCGGGGGATGAATGCCAGGCTCTGGCTTTCGCTCCATGACATGACGCCGAATGTGATCGCCCGGAGGCAGGCGGTATATTGTCATAATTCCTCCGCGTTCTTTCCCTTCCGCTTCCGGGATGCGCGCCATGACCCAGGCTTTGGCGCCTTCACTCTTTTCTACCGTTTCCTGTACGCGATCAATATCAAACGCAACGCCTATGTCATCGTGCAACAGGACTGGATGCGCGACCGATTCAAGTCCCGTTACGGCGTGAGGAACGTCATCGTAGCGCATCCGATTGTTCCGCCTCGTCTCGTTCCGCCTCGTCCGGAAATGCACGAGGAGAGCCGGCAAGGCCCCGCGGACGCCAAAACGCTGTTCTTTTTCCCCGCCTACCCGCGGGTGTTCAAGAATGCCGAACTGGCGCTTGAAGCCGCCGCCATACTGGAGCGGCGGGGCGTCTTTAATTTTGCCCTCTGGCTCACCTTCAAGGGCACCGAGAATTCCTATGCCGCCAGTCTGGTGAAGCGCTACGCCGGGATGCGATCGGTGGAATTCCTGGGATTACTGCCGCGTTCGGAGGTGTTCGAACGCTACCGGCGCGCCCACTGTCTGCTGTTCCCCTCGCGGCTGGAAACCTGGGGACTCCCCATCAGCGAATTCAAACCATTCGAGAAGCCGATCCTGGCCGCCGATCTTCCTTACGCTCGGGAAAGCGTGGGGTCGTACGACCAGGCCGCCTTCTTCGATCCCCAGGATCCCCATGAACTGGCTCGCCTGATGCAATCCGTCATCGAAGGCAGCAGCCAATTCGAACCGGTGACTGCGGCCCCGATCGCCGAGCCGTTCGCGCCTGGTTGGGCTGGTCTGTTCGAGATCCTCTTGTCACCCACGCATCCCTAGGGAGCCCGTTCATGCTAAGACAGCTTCTGTACAGCGATCTCGCGCGTCAATCCGAACTTGAGGGCAGGCCCGTTTCGCCTACCTTGGCCGCGTTACTCGGTCGCCTGTTGCATCCCCGTTTCCTGCCCATCGTACTCTGCCGCATGAGCCGAGCCGCCATGCTCAGGAGGATTCCCGCGCTGCCGCAGTTGCTGACTTATCTCAACATTGTGCTTTTTGGCTTGGAGGTTACGCCGCGCTGCGAGATCGGGCCGGGGATTTTTTTCCCGCACCCTTCGGGCACCGTAGTCGGGGCCTGGCGCATCGGCCGCAACGCCATCATCCTCCAGGGCGTAACCCTGGGTGCGAAGAGGATGGACTTAGGGTTTGATTTCCGACTGCGTCCCGAGGTGGGGGACAACGTCGTTCTGGGCGCGGGCTCGAAGATTCTGGGTGGAATCCACATCGGCGACAACGTTACCGTGGGCGCGAACTCGGTGGTGGTCGACTCGGTCGAGGCCGACAGCACCATGGTGGGCATTCCCGCCCGCAAGGTATCGCAAGAACGGCATAGGAATCGAGACGTCGAAATGGCTGCACCGAGATAGCAGAAACAGCGAACCAGGAGAAATCGATGGAAAGTTTGTTGGATCTTACCGTGATCATTCCCAGTTACAACACCCGGCGCTTGCTCGGCGATTGTATCGCGTCCATTTATGCGCACACACGCGGCATCGCCTTTGAGGTGATCTGCGTCGACGACCATTCCGACGACGGCAGCGCGAACATGGTGGCTGCAGCGTTTCCCGAGGTAATCCTCGTCCGGAACCCAACCAATCAGGGTTATGTCGCCAACACCAATCTCGGAATGCGGAGGTCGCGGGCGCGCTACGCCTGCCACTTGAACGCCGATACCCTGCTGATCAGCAATGCCTTTCGTGCGCTCGTTCAGTACATGGACGAAAATCCGCAAGTGGCCGCTTGCGGTCCGAAGCTGCTGAACCCGGACCGCTCGGTACAGCACTGCATCCGCCATTTTTCCGGAGTCGGCACCCTGGCGCTGCAAGCCCTCAACTGGCACAAACTGTTTCCCCGGGGCCGGGTCGCGGATCGTTACTATGCCACCCGCTTCGACTACTCGAAAGCCCAGCCGGTCGACAGCATCGGTACGACCGCCTACATCATTCGGCGTTCTACCTGGGAGAACGCGGGCATGCTGGATGATCGCTTCCGGCTCTTTGTCTCCGACTTGGCATACAACTTCATGCTAAAGAAAAAAGGCTACGCGGTGCACTACACACCTTGTGCAGAGGTCGTTCATTTCGGCAGTCAAAGCGTCAATCAAACCCCGCGAAGTTCGCTTCGCGAACTGCACGATGCGCTGATCGCCTTCAACGAAGCCTACGACTACTTTGGCAAGAGCCGCGTGAGTAAACTCCTGGTTCGTTTCGCGGTTCGAGCGCGCGATTACTTCAAGCGCGCCGAATACCACCTGAGTTCCGATAAGCGCGTAATCAAGGGACCGGGCGCGCCTCCGAAAGCGCGGGCTGCGGCTTCCTAGCGCCGGATCCTCCGAACTCATTCTTTCAGTTACCCCAGTCTTTCCGTAACGTCAGCCTTTCCGTAAGCCCCAGACTGGCGCGAATGGTGGGAAATTTGTTTCTTATGGTCACAACCTCGGTCACCACAAATCCCACTCTAACTCCCACTCTTTCGCCATACCGGCTGCCGGCATGGAAACGCGGCATGGATTTGTTTCTGGGAGGAATGGTCGCGATCCTGTCGAGTCCCTGCTTCCTGCTGTGCTGGGCGGCGGTGCGGTCGACGTCGCCCGGCCCCGCCCTGCACTGGTCTGAGCGCGTGGGAAAGGACAATCATCTTTTTGCCATGCCCAAGTTCCGGACGATGCGGCTCGACACGCCTCAGATGGCAACGCATCTGTTGCCGCAGGCGGAGCGTTATCTGACCCCGATCGGAGCCCTGTTGCGCAGGACCAGCCTTGACGAATTGCCGCAGCTCATCAGCGTCTGGCGGGGCGATCTGAGCCTGGTCGGTCCCCGTCCCGCACTCTTCAATCAGGACGATCTGGTCGCGCTTCGCACCCGGTGCGGCGTCGATCGCCTGGTTCCCGGAATTACCGGCTGGGCGCAAGTGAACGGCCGGGATGAGTTGGAAATTCCAGTCAAGGTGGGTTACGACGCGGAATACATGGCAGGGCAGTCGCCCCTCCTGGATTTGAAGATTCTAATGCTAACCCTGTGGAGAGTGCTCACGGGGGAGGGCGTGCAACATTAAGCTCTCCTTTCGTCGCCGCTTCGATTCCCGCGCGGCGCCCGAAAATTGCTGCCTCAGCCTGCCCATAAGGTTGGGGTTTTCCCTCCCTTCCCCTCAAGGAACTGCCCACACATGCCGATCCATAGGTTATGGCGATCATAGGTCATGGCCATCATGGCCAACATGGGTTATGGCGATCACAGGTTAGGCAATCAATGGTTAGGCAATTACAGATGGTGTCCGCAACTAAGAACAGTCCTCTTGTCGTGCGATGAAAACAATCAATAGGAAGTCGTTTGCGTTGGTGCGTTGCCGGTCGCTTTTGGTCCTAGTATCGCAAGTGGGGCTTATCCTGGGCTCGCTGGTATGCGCATGGCTTTTGCGTTTCGAGTTCCGGCTGCCGGACCCGGGCCTGCTGTGGGCCGCGGCTCCCATCCTGATTATTGTTCGCCTCGCGCTGATGCCATTTTTCAATCTCATGCACGGATGGTGGCGCTACACCGGAATCAGCGATGCCCTGGACATCTTGAAAGCCGTCGTTGCCGGCTCGTTGGCGTTTTTTCTGATTCTGCGCTATGGGTTGGGGCTGAAGTTCTTTCCACTGTCTATTTATGCCTTGGAGGCGATACTCACCTTTACGCTCCTGAGCGGCGTACGGGTGCTCTCTCGCATGCTGGCGAAAACCACGCGGCGAGATTCGGCCTCGAAACGTCTGCTGCTGGTGGGTGCGGGACATGCCGCACAGATGATCATTCGCGAAACTCAGGAAACGGAAACCGGCTATCAGGTGATCGGCTGTGTCGATGACAATCCGCTCAAGGCGGGTCTGAAAGTTCTAGGCGTGCCGGTGCTCGGCCCGGTCGAAGGGCTGGCGAAAGTGGTCGGCCAGGAAAGAATCGACGAAGTCCTGATTGCGATTCCATCGGCTACTCAGACTCAGATGTGCCGCCTGGTCGCGATCTGTAAGGAGGCGGGCGCTGCCTTCCGAACCGTCCCGGCAATGGTGGAATTGATCGCGGGTCGAGTCATCCTGCAGCAGGTTCGAGAGATTTCGCTTACCGACCTGTTGGGACGCATCCCCGTCGACCTCGATCTGGAATCGGTGCGTGAGCATATTCGGGACCGCGTCGTCATGGTCACCGGCGCCGCGGGGTCCATTGGCTCCGAACTATGCCGGCAAATCAGAACCTACAAACCGAAACTGCTCTTGTGCCTCGACCAGAATGAAAACGGAATCTTTCACTTGCAGCATCAGCTTGCCCAGGACAACGATGACGGCAACGGCAACAACAACGGCAACAACAACAACGACCGCAACGTATTTTGCGTCGCCGACTTCTCGAACCCCGAGCGCATGCGAAAAATCTTTCTGGCCTACGGCGTTGAGATCGTCTTCCACGCCGCTGCGTACAAGCACGTGCCGGTTATGGAATCGAATGTCGACGAGGCGGTCAGCAACAACGTCTTCGGCCTGCTGACCTTGCTGAATGTGGCCGAGAGTTCGAACTGTTCAACCTTCGTGATGATTTCGTCCGACAAGGCGGTGAACCCGACGAACGTCATGGGCTGCACCAAGCGGGTGGGAGAATTGATTCTCGCCGCCTGGCCCGGGGAGCGGCTGCGCTGCGTGTCCGTCCGCTTCGGCAATGTTCTCGGATCGAACGGCAGCGTGATTCCACTCTTCCAGGAACAGATCCGTCAAAACCAGCCGATCACCATCACGCATCCCGAGATCACTCGCTTTTTCATGACGATTTCGGAAGCCGTCAGTCTCGTATTGCAGGCCTTCGCCATCGGCCGCAACGGCGACGTTCTGGTGCTCGACATGGGGAAGCCGGTTCGGGTCGCGGAACTGGCGAAAACTCTGGTCCGCCTCTCCGGCAAAACCCGCCAGGAATTCAAGTTCATTGGGCTTCGTCCAGGCGAAAAACTTTTCGAGGAGCTCTTCTATTCTGACGAGCGGGTTTTTCCGAGCGCCTGTGAAAAGATCGCCTGCACCGAAAGCGTAAAGCTCGCCTGGCCAGCGTTGAAACGCGCTCTTGACGAACTCTATGTCGCTATGTCGCTCGGCAAGCGCGACTCGATTCTGGCCCACCTGCAGCAGATCGTGCCGCAATTCACGTACGCGGGGTCGGATCCGACCTTAAGCATGGAGAGTGTTCCCTTACGCCCCAGTGCGTCCGCTGCCGCAACCGTCTCCGCGCTAGTGGATATGCCGGTGTTGCCCTATCCGACCTGGCAGGCGAACCGCCAGAGTAACCCCTTGAAGGTCACACCATCGCTGGGGCCAGTGGCTGGTGTTCCTGGGGACTAAGCGCTCATCGAGTCATTGAGGTATTGAGTCCATGCTTCCATGACTTAACGCTTCAATGATTCTGCGTATCCATCCGGATGCTTGCGATGCCACTGCCACGCGCTTTCGACAATCGTTTTCAAATCCGGGAACCTCGGCTGCCAGCCCAGTTCGCGCCGAATTTTTTCCGAGCTGGCAATTAACACGGCCGGATCACCCGCGCGGCGAGGCGATTCGATCGCCGGAACCGGATGTCCGGTGACCTGCCGCGCCACTTCAACCACCTGGCGCACACTGAAGCCCTGGCCGTTGCCCAGGTTGTAGATCAATGGTTGGAGAGTCAGTGGTTTGAAAGTCCCAGGTTTGGAAGTCAGGGGAGGGGAATTCTCCAGCGCCTTTTCGAGCGCATGGAGCGCCAGCAGGTGCGCGTGCGCCAGATCGCTGACATGGATGTAATCGCGGACGCAGGTGCCGTCGGATGTAGGGTAGTCGGTGCCGAAAATGTTCACGTGTGGGGCGCGGCCGAGGGCGACTTCGAGAATCCGTGGGATGAGATGCGTCTCCGGCTGGTGGGCCTCGCCTTGATCGGGACAGGACGCGCCGGCGGCATTGAAATAGCGCAGGCTGGCATAGCGCAAGCCGTGAATCTGATGGAACCATCTGAGCATTCGCTCCACCAGTAACTTCGATTCGCCATAGGCGTTCGTTGGACGGAGGGGATCGTCCTCCTCGATCGGAGTGCGCTCGGGATTGCCGTAGAGCGCCGCCGTCGACGAGAAAACGAAGCGCTTGACTCCGGCGGCGAGCATCGCTTCGACGAGGGTCAGGGCATTCGCGGTGTTGTTGCGGAAGAATGTTTCGGGAGCCTTCATCGACTCGCCCGCTTCGATCAACGCCGCAAAATGCATTACCGCATCAATCGTGCGCGACCGGAGCAACTGGTCAAGCTCAGCGCGATCGGCCAAGTCGCCCACGACTAGTTCCGCGTTTTTCGGCACAGCCTGGCGATGGCCGCGGCTCAGGTTATCGAAGACGACAACCTCGTGTCCTGCCTGCAACAGCTCGTCGGCAACCACGCTGCCGATGTAACCCGCTCCGCCTGTAACTAGAACCTTCATTCGGTTTGCCCACCGCTTGGCGATTTCAGACGACTTCTGCGGTCACTCTCTTCGGTAACACTCTCAGTTGACCCTCTCAGTTCACCCTGCACAAGGCCTATCTTGAACCTCGTGTTGTACCGTGCGTGCAAAACGTTGTCAAGAACGCTGCCTCGTCCTCGTCATGGGCAGCAAAAGAAAACGTCCCGCGAGAACATTCGGGACGTTTTTCACTTTCTGCTTCGGACTAGCTCGACACGTTAATGCGATACCGCGGCGAAGAGCGGCGAGTGCATCAGGGACTGAAATTTCTGGTCGTCGCTTTTGAAGTGGAGTTGCACGTTGGCGCTGTCGGAGTCGACGGTGGTTGCGTCAATGGCGGTCTTTTCGATCGGGCTGGCAGTCATCTTCTTGTAAAGCATGCCGGCCTTGACGATGGTGGAAAGCGTAGCCGCGGTCATGGAATCGGCGGTAAGCACGCTCAGATCGAAATTCACTCCACTCTCGAAGTTCATGGTGTAGCGCGAAGCCAGTATGCGTTTCTTGAGAGATTCGTAATCGGCGACCTTGGCCGCATCGCCCAGCGCCGAGAACATCATGGTCTGACTTCCCGCCTGGTCGAGGACGCTCCACACAGGCGAACCATCGACCGCCGCCATCTCGTCGGTCATCACCGAATTCGAATCGAGCGCCGGGCGCTTGCCATCGCGAGTATCGAGCGCGCTGTGCAAGGAGGCGGTTGTGCCGAACGCCAGGGTGTTGTCGTCGAGGAAGGTCATCACCATATCGCCCATCGGGTAAAGGCTGGTGGTGCCGTACTTGGTGGCTGAAATCTTCTTAAGCTTCAACTTTTTGAGGACAGCTTTGGCGGAGAACGATCCGGACGCCACGTAGATGGTTTGAATACCTTTCTTCTCCGTCCTGAAAGAGGCGACGCTGAGCTGATCGAGATCGCGCTCGCAGTTGATACCGATGGCTTTCAGATCGGTCTCGGCCTGCTTTATGTTTTCGGGCAGGACCTGCTGTTTGAGCGCCATGGCGGTGGGCGAATCTTTGATTGCCCGGTAATCGACGCCGATCAGTTGCTGGATATCAGAAGGCACGATGGAACGCGCCGACGATGCGATGGGCATGGCGTAGCCGACCGTCGCCGACAGAAGCAAAACCGCAAAACACAAATTCTTCATAGAATTCCTCGAAATGAAGTCCTCGAAATGCAATGCTCGAAATGCAATCGTCGAAACGAAGTCGTCAATAATGTGGTTCGCAAAAGCGGGTCTGCAACGTTTAGATGCAAACCGCAAACCATACGTTGGTGAACTTGGGCAGACTTTAGCTGTTCTCCGCTTATTTTAGTCCCTAACGTAGAGAGCGACCATAACTAAAGTGCTTCCGCTTGCCATGGTCTTGGAACGCTTGAGGCGCGGGAATTTGCGTGGGTCCTTTTTCTCTCTTTTTCTTTCTTCTCTCTTTGGCTTCTCTCTTCTCTTTTGGCCCCTGGGGCGCCGGCTATTCGGCGATCCGATCTGACTTCCCCTCCATAGGGCGGATCGTTTGTAGGGCTCATCGGGGAGATGCTGTGTCCAGCTAGTTACGCATGCGTTACTAACCGACTAGTAT